>DATHDE010000145.1:0-4877 GCA_035490495.1 Nitrospirota bacterium | reverse complement strand
ATTTTTTTTCGTTGAATCTTGGCATGATTTGATCGATAATGCTCCCCTTGTGAAGAGTTCAGTCGATTCTTCTGGAGGTTCCATGTCGAATAACTCGCGGACAAAGCTGCTCATCCTTTCGTCTGTTATTGCGGGCGTGCTGGTTTCCGGTTTTATCCTGAGAACGATGATCGTTGCTGGTCTCGAACCTCTCATCCAAAATACTCATCGTGAAAGTGCGGAGGGTCTCATTCATCGGGCCGGAACCTTCGCCCTTGTCTGGTCCTTCCTGATCGCCCTGTGCGTGGCAGTCTCAGCTTTTTTTGTCTGGCGGAAGGATGGTGTTGCAGATAACCATGAAACTGCGTCCGCAGTTGGTGCTCCAGAAGCGGCTGCCAGGTTTCCCGAAGACAGTGCGCCGGAAGCAGCAGCCGCCGCGGAAACGGCCAAAGGGATACCGGATCAGAGGGAAAAGCTGAATGCGATTGAAAGCACTCCGGAAGAGACAACAGAAGAGGAGCCCGGGGAAGGGGATGATGACCAGCTCCCCATAAGCGACCCCGACAGGCTCAAGAAAATCATCATGGGACTGGAGGAACTCGCGAGTGCACAGACGTTGGGCCGTGCGCTCCGGAAGCAGCAGGTCGAACTGGCGCCCCATCTGAACGATGCGGTGCTAAAAACCCGCAAAGCGCTTCAGGACAAGGAAATTCTTTTCAATCTCGAATGCGAAAACGGCCTGACCATGCTTGCCGACGCCGACTGCTTGACAAAGATCGTTTCCCATCTCCTGGACAATGCGGTAAAGGCGAGCATGAAGGGCGGGCAGGTTACGGTGAGCGCGGCCGCACATAATGGCTGTGTAACGATCGCTGTCAAGGATTCCGGGAGAGGCATCAAACGCAAAGATCTTCCACATATCTTCGAGCGCTTCTACCGGGCTTCGGGCTCGGGAATCGGTCTGGGACTTGCGATCGTGCGCGAACTGGTGGATGCGAGCGGAGGCACGATCGATGTGGAAACGGAGCGCGGCAAGGGCTCGACGGTATCCGTGCACATGCCGCGAACATGAGCGCACACCAGAGCACCTCCGGTTTAATTTTGAACGACCGTGAAGGTGTTTATCATTCCTGACTTCCCGAAATATCATACCTTCTTCAGCCTCTCCGGCAATCAACCCGTAATGCCTGCGTGATATACTTTTATTAAGGAAGGACAAGCAATGGTGGGCAAGTACTTGTCGAAGCCGGTTAAATTTTTGTTCGCCTGCTTGGTGTGCATAGCGCTGGTAGTGGGCGCCAGCTACGTGGTAAAGTGGCTGTGGTAACGGGAGGTGAAGGCAATGAAGAAGAACATGGGAACCATCGACCGCATACTCCGGACATTATTGGCAATAACGGTCATCGTACTCTATCTGAGCCATCAGTTGACAGGAACAGCAGCAATCGTACTGGGTATTTTTGCCGTTATTTTCCTGGCAACGAGCGCAGTGGGATTCTGCCCTGTCTACGCCCTGTTCGGGTTTTCGACACTGAAAAAAGAGGAGCACGAAGGGCATGAGGCACATTCGTAATGACGAAGCAAGGGATAAATAAACGAGCTGCGCTTTCTGCACGCAGCTCGTTTCTTTTACCCCTCTTTTCCGGCGCAGTTTACTTATCGAACAGCCTCACACAGCCAAACACTTTTTCCACCCTCCGCCGCAGGATCCTGTACCAACAAAGATCAGCGATGAAAAACTGATCGACGTTTTCAATTGATGAGGCATTTTTTGTGTTCCCCTGCAGCTCTTTTTAGAGTAAATCTCCGGGGACATGCAATGACTGAACAGGAAACAACGTCGGGCGCTGCTGCTGCAGTGACAGGGGGCGCGCAGGATGGTGTTCCCCGAGCAATCTGTTGACACTCGTCCTCATATACGATAATATGCAGACATACACGGTCGGGGGGAAGCAAAACTCGTGCTGTAAAGACAGCAGTCTCTGTTCGATGCAGGTGCACTCGCGTGCGCTGCTCACCCAACAGAAGCATCTCTCACCAGTGTCTTTCTTTAATTCTGTTTTCAACTCAGGGAGAAGGTAGTACATGGCCGTACCTGTCCGGATATTCCTGGTCGATGATGACGAATTAATCATCAGCACCCTCTCACGCGTATTGAAGCAGGAGGGGTACGATGTGCGGTCGGCCACAACACCAGATGACATCGTTGCCAAAATAAAGGCATGGTCCCCGGCGTTGGTCATGCTGGATAACCGGCTGCCCGGGCGGAGCGGCATTGACATCCTTCAGGACATCATGAAACAGGAACTGCCGTGCAGAGTTATCATGCTTACGGCCGACGACACGGCGGAGACCGCGGTCAAGGCCATGAAGGTGGGAGCAACCGACTACCTGACCAAGCCCTTCAGCATCGACGAAGTAAAGCTTGTTGTCAAGCGAATCATAGAAGAGCAGACGCTGAAGCACGAGGTGGACTACCTCCGCAAAGTCCATTCCGAGGTGTTCGACCGGGAAATCATCGGGGTATCGGCGGCAGTGCAGGAATTGAAATCAAAGATCTCCAAACTGGCCGAGGCCGCGGTATCCACCGTGCTGATCACCGGTGAGAGCGGGACCGGCAAGGAGCTTTTTGCCCGATATGTGCACCGGATGCTGCACGAAGGCTCACGAAAAAGTTATGCACCCTTCGTCAAGGTGAACTGTGCAGCCCTTCCGGAAATGCTTCTGGAAAGCGAACTGTTCGGTTATGAAAAAGGGTCATTCACAGACGCGAAAGCCGACAAGAAGGGTCTGTTCGAAATGGCACATGGCGGTTCCATTCTGCTTGATGAAATCGGCGACATGCAGATGAGCCTGCAGGGCAAGCTGCTCCGCGTGCTGGAGGAACGGACCGTCCGGCCCGTGGGCGGCAGCGAGGAAATCCCCATCGAGGTGACCGTGATCGCCACAACGAACCGCAACCTCGCAGAAGCGGTTGAGCAGAAGGCTTTTAGGATGGATCTTTTTTTCCGGCTGAGCACGTTCTATCTGCATGTGCCACCGCTGAGGGAGCGGAGGGAGGACCTCGGTCCGATCATTTCCTATTTTCTGTCGACGTTCCAGACACGCTACAAACGCAAGAGCGAGACGCGCATTTCGCCGGAAGCTGAAAAGATTCTGGCTTCCTACAACTGGCCGGGCAACATCCGCGAACTCAGGAACCTGCTGGAGCGGCTGGTCGTGCTGGAAGGCGAGGAAGTGATCAAACCGGAACACCTGCCGAACTGGATCTTCGGAAAATCCGGCATTGCCGCGCCGATCAGCGGCAACCGCGTAGCCCTTCCCGCGCAGGGAATTTCACTCGATGATCTCGAAAAGGATCTCATTGTTCAGGCGCTGGAGCGCACGAACCGCAATAAAACACAGGCCGCGAAGCTCCTGAATCTGAGCTATGACGCCTTCCGGTATCAGGTCAAGAAATTCGGTCTGGAGTGACAACGCCGCCCTCTCCCGTGCCGCAGCGACTTCAGCACGGACTGCACGCGCCTGCCTAATCGTTGTATTTGACGAATTGAATTCCCGCCCTGTAGGAATCCACCTGATCGCCATGATTCGACCATCGCACGATGCCGCAGATGGTCTCGCTGGCATTGCTGAGCCGGATCATTCGCCCCGGCTCGAGAGGAATGTTCGTTCTGATGCCAAGCCCGTTCATGGAGATATCGAGAGGAGCGGCACTCGGCTGGATGCCGGCGGCAGGCGCATCCGGCTGAAGCAGCGAAAAGGTCTGCGCACTGGAAAAAGGCTGGCGGTCATGCCGGCGTTTTTCGCCGGCCATGCAGGCGAGCATGCGCCCGTATTCCTGGTACGTGGTTATGTCGTTTTCCATGATTTCTCGCACGATATCCTCAAGCAGAAAGAGATCGAACGGCTTCATCAGAAAGAGAACCGCATTATCCCTGATCGTCTGCATGGTCTCCCCATCCGGTTCGACCCCCGTGGCAACGATGATTTTTGTTGAAGGGGACTCCCTGCGGATGCGCAGCAGCAGGTCGCAGGCTTGCACGCCGGGTATGACAAGATCGAGGAAGCAGATGTCCACGAGCCTGCTGTGCAGCTGCTGCATCGCAATGTCGGCGGATGTGGCAAAGGAGACGGAGCATCTGCTGCTGTTCAGTACGGCGGAAAGCAGGGCACAGATCGTTTCATTGTCATCGACGACCAGCAGGTTCCATTTCCTGTCCTCACCATGTGCCGCTTCCTCGTCTCGTATGTGCACTAGGGTTGTCCCTCCCTGAACGCTTCTGCCCGGTTTACCTACGCCACACCCATCCTCTCGGTGAATTGAACACCCGCACGGCATCCGTTCATTCCGCCTGAGCGCATGCTCCACCTGACGATGCCTGTGCAGGGACAAGGAATATCGCTGAATAAAAGGACGTTGCCGGGTTCAAGACTCTGTTCGGTCAAGATGCAGACGCCCGTTTCACTGATATCGACCACGTCAGCCGTGATCCTGTTGGCCGATGATGCTCTCTCAGTAGTGGCCGGGCAGCAGGTTATACGGCGCAGGAGCGGCCGGCGTTCGCCTTTGCGAAAATCATCCGCGATCCATCTGAGACTCGGTGTCGAGTCCTTAAGCGTACTGCTTTCCTCCGGAGACAGCGGAGCATTCGCCTCCAGCATGCGGCCTACGAACTTTTTCAGCGGGGATAGTTCAAAGGGTTTTGCGATAAGGGCATGTGCATTGTCGCAGATCAACTTGAGCATGGCGTCCGTCACTTCGCTGCCGGTCATGATGATGATCCTGGTTTTCGGCGAGTATTTTCTGAGGCGTTGCATGATATCGAGACCGTTCATATCAGGAAGATTCACATCGAGAAAGCAAAGATCCACGGGGAACAGGTTCAGCGCCTGCA
>DATHDE010000144.1:0-16574 GCA_035490495.1 Nitrospirota bacterium | reverse complement strand
GGCTCATCGCATCCTGGGGCTGAAGTAGGTCCCAAGGGTTTGGCTGTTCGCCAATTAAAGCGGTACGAGAGCTGGGTTCAAAACGTCGTGAGACAGTTTGGTCCCTATCTGTTGTGGGCGTAGGAGATTTGAGAGGATCTGACCCTAGTACGAGAGGACCGGGTTGGACGAACCTCTAGTGTGCCAGTTGTCCCGCCAGGGGCAGTGCTGGGTAGCTATGTTCGGTCGGGATAACCGCTGAAAGCATCTAAGCGGGAAACCCACCTCAAGACGAGATCTCCCGGGAGCAATCCCCTGAAGGCCCCCCGTAGACTACGGGGTTGATAGGCTGGGTGTGTAAGGGTGGTAACATCCTAAGCTAACCAGTACTAATAGGCCGTGCGGCTTAACCACTATTATTTTCACCACTGAAATCTGCTTCTGACAGATTCGGCTTTTCGTAGTATCCTGCTTATTCAGTGTCATTGATATTGTCGTAAAGTTTTCGGTGGCTATACCGGAGAGGTCACACCCGTTCCCATCCCGAACACGGAAGTTAAGCTCTCCAGGGCCGATGATACTATGACCGAGAGGTCATGGGAAAGTAGGACGCTGCCGGAATATAATAAAAAGCCCATTACCTCGTGTAATGGGCTTTTCTTTTTCCTATGCAAATCACGTTTCCTCATGTGAGTTGATTCCTGCTGCGTACTCGCGTAAAATGGCTGTGTCATGAACGGGAAGAATTCGAGATTCAGAACAAAGAACGGTCCCCCTCAATCCCGTCCGGTCCTCTTAGTCAGCAACGGGAAGGGAGAGATTTCTGACGATCCGCGCTACCTTGCTGGCGGGATGTCAGGCGGAGACTTCCTTCCTTTGCAGCCGGATGACCTGATCCCCCTTCCTGAGGGAAGCAAGCTTTTTTTTATACCGAAGGGGAGACCGGTAGGCTTCAATAAAAAAGGCGGGGCTGTCGTGCTTGATGACGTGCTCGCCGTATCAGCATTTCTGCCCCCCGGATACACGCGCACGTATCTTCCTGCCTATGAGGAATTCAAATCTGATCCGGCTCTCCCGCTCTGGTCCTACACCGCAGTTGCCTGGTACAAAGGCGATTTCTATGCAGCCGCTGTTCAGGTTGCATGGATGAAGAAGGCGGATCCGCGGCTGCACGATGACAATGTTATCGCACCGATCGTGAAAAGAAAGCTTGCCCGCTATCCGAAGAACAGGCTGCTGAAGCACCTTGAGAAGTGCGCTATGTTCTATCATTGTTTTGCGGCCAAGAATATTTTCGTCGGCCGTTGGGAAGCACCGCTGCCGACGTCACCCTCCTGCAACGCCCGGTGCATCGGATGCCTCTCGCTTCAGGAGGGCGAATGCTGCGCATCGCAAGACCGCATCCAGTTTGTTCCGACGCCGCAGGAGATCGCCGAAGCCGCAATCCCGCACCTCAAGAAAGCTGAGGATGCGATTGTGAGCTTCGGACAGGGCTGTGAAGGCGAACCCCTCATGCAGTCGAAGACGCTTGTAAAAGCAGTGAAACTTATGCGTGAGGCGACGCCCAGGGGCATCGTCAATCTGAATACGAACGGCTTTTCTCCCGAACGGATCAAGACGCTGCGTACAGCAGGTCTGGACAGCATCAGGATCAGCTTAAACTCTGCTGATCGCGGCCGTTATAATCAATACTATCGCCCGCGGGGATATACCTTCGATGATGTCCTAAAATCGATCGAAACGGCCAAAACTGCAGGCTTGTTCACGAGCATCAATTATCTCGTGTATCCGGGTTATACGGACCGGGAGGATGAAGTGGGCAAACTACGCCGGCTGGTAAAAGATTTCAGCATCGACCAGATCCAAATGAGAAACCTGTCCCTCGATCCGTCGTTGTTCATGAATGCAGTGCAGCGGCCCGCGGGAAATGCAATCGGGGTCAAGAATCTGATAGACATGCTGAAAGCAGAATTCCCGAACTTGACGATCGGTTATTTTAATCTGCCCCGCAGAGATATCACGCACTGTAGAAAAAAGGCACGGCTGATGTAATGCTGCCCGAAAGAGACGCCCCTCCTGATGGGCCAATGTGAGCTTCCCAATCGGGCTCCCGGTTCACTCCCTACATCAATTTTCCCTTCTCCTTTTTTCCAAAAAAAACATGCTGAACAAAATTGCGCTGGAATCCGTCACTGCACTGAAGCACCGTCGGTATATACCTGGTACGGCAAGCAGGGAAGCTATCAGGCACATCTTATCGATGGAGGGGAGCATGGCAACGATCAGAGCGATTATTGCGGATAAAGCACAAATCTATGTCGAACAAATGCAGTGGCAGGCGGCTATCAGTGAGCTGGAAAAGTTGTTTCTTATTGACCCGGATCCCCTGGTCAGGGTCCGCATCGGCAATGTGCATCGGAAACTCAACAGTATTGGAGAGGCAATCAAGGAGTACGTGCATGCCGCCGACATGTTCGCGGAATATGGTTTCATTCGTAAAGCACTCGCCCAGTACGGCCTGGTGCTGAAACTCGATGCATCGAACGAAGCTGCGCGAAGGAAGCGGGATTCCCTGCAGGTCCGTCGGGCATTCACGCGGCAGCCGGGGGAGTACGGAAAATCCGCGGCACATATCTAATAGTCGTTGCTGATCACCTGAACGGCTGCATTCGCCTCTTTTTTAACATACGGATCCGTGTCGCTTGCAGCGAGGCGTTTGAGCTCGGGAAGGGCGGCCTTTGCCTTTGCGCCGAGATTGCCGAGTGCTTTTGCGCAGCGCAGCCGCGTCGCATGTTCGTTGCTGCCGAGCCCCTTGATGAGGTACGGCAGGGCGTCCATGCCGATCTTGCGTATTGCTTCCTCGGCTTCATAGGAAACACCGTCGTTGTAATCGGGGAAGGATTCGATGAGCCGCGTGATTCCTTCAGGATCGGTGGTCCGGATGTTGCCGAGCGTCTGCGCACAGAAACGGCGGAGCATACCGCCCTGGGACCCGAACCCCTGCTGGCCGAGATATTTTATCACGGTCTTCTCCGCGTCTTTGGCAGCATCGCCCGACTTGGAGAGCAGTTCGACGGCCTTCACTTTTCTGTCCCAGTCCCCTGAGCGCATTTCGTTTTCGAGGTCTTTGATGCCGGGCGTGAATTCGCAGGTCATACGGTTTTTCAGGATGTGAAGGGTCCGCTCCTCGACAATATAGTGGTAGCCCTTCTTTTTTGCCACGCCCACGGACCGGCAGTACAGGCCGGAAAGAGCGGGATTGACCACCTTCAGATCCGCACGGTATCGTTCCCTTTTTTCTCCCTCCCGTTCATACTGGTCCTCGCTTTTTGATTCCATGCTTTTGATGATATCGGCAACGCTTTCCGCAAGGCTCTCCGAAGGCGTCCTCTGCTTCAGCACCTCAATCATGAGCGCGAGGGCCTCCGAGGAGGTCTTCCGGTCGTTTTCGTTGAAGTAGAGTGAGCGGAGGATTTCGACCGCTTTTTTATTTCCTGCATCGTCGTCGGGGATGAGGCCTGCATATTTTCTGAAAACAGCGATTGCATCCGCTTTGCTCTGTTTTTCATTGTTGATCTGGAGCGCGCTCATGATGCCGTACAGCATCACGTCGCTTTTCACAGGCACCGGCCTGCCGATCTTGTCTTCGGCCGTAAGCCGCATGATTTCGTCGATGCGCGCCCGAAGCACGGAGCTCTTCTCGTGTTCGCTGTTCAAAAGAGGACGCAGCGGGAGGTGCAGGGCATAACCGCGCATTTTTTTAAGCGTCTCAATGCCTGCCTGCCACTCGGTGTTGTCAACGGCGCCGTCAGCCGCGAAAAAGCGGAGAATTTCGTTCGCACGGTCATCATCCGACGGGGTATCGAGCGATCTGATCGTGTTCAGCAGGAATGCAGAATAGCGTTCGTCGGAGATCTTGTGCCTGCTGAACGTGTACAGAACGTCATAATGGACCCTGCCGCAATCGTTGTCAAAGGGGATGGTGAGCACGATGTCAACAGCCTGACGAACGGCGGCCTGGTCCTGAAGATTGTACAGGGCCTTCCGGACGATCTCTTGATTTTTCCTGCAGAGAGATTCCTTGTCCTCCTTTGTCGCTGCCGGCGCGGGCGCGACAGTGAGCTCCGAGGTGAATGCAGACAGAATCTCGCCGGTGACGACGTGAATAAACCGTCCGTTGATCACGAGCTTGTTGCCCATCTCCGTGTAGGAGCCGGAAACGACGACGTCAACGGGAAGGAGCGTGCCGAGCTTCAGGGCCTTTGTGGCGTCGACGACACCGGTCTGCGACAACGCCTGCTCGCCCAGGAGTGTTTCGAGGCGTTTGCGCTCGAGGAGCGTAACCGGGTACTTGCTGAGCTCGCTCACGATCGTGTCTGCGATAAAGGCGTCGAACCGCGTTTTTGCTCCGCTCGTGTTGGCGAAATCGAAGACCGCCACGCGCATGCGCTTGTTGGCATCGACGAATTTTTTCACCGCGTCGTTGATGCTGACGTCCGCGGCGGATGACAGTCCCGGCGCCGTCAGCATCCAGCAGGCGATGCAGAACGCGAGCAGAAAAAGCCGGTGAAAGCGAGGTGTGCATGCAGCAGAACGATGGGAGGTGTTCAAAGCGGGGTTTCGTTGCATAGACGTCTCCTTGAACCTGAAAAGAGCAGTCAACCAAGAACTGCCGCAGATCAAACAGGACAACTGCTCTTGACGCAGATCGAAACGGATAGACAGCGGGACAACGTCGGATTCATGATAGATTGCCGTGTTCGGATCGTTTCTCATCGGTGTTTATCCGTGTCCATCTGTGGTCCCGAATGCTGTTTAAAAAACCTCTTAATGCGCACCGGGCGGGGGACCGGATGGCTGATCGGCGCGGCGCATGATGAACACAAGCGGAAGAACGCAGAGGATCAGGATGCAAATCAGGAAAAAAGCGTCAGTGAACGCAAGAGTCGTGGACTGGCGGATGAGCTCCCGGTACAGGAGGCCGTCAGCGCCGGAGGAAGGAATCCCCTGCGAGTGCAGGAGAGAAGATACGCCGTTGCGGGCGGATGCATACGTCGGATCAAAGGGTGAGAGGTTCTCTACGAGCCGCGTCTGGTGAAACTGGGCGCGCCTCGAAAGGATGGTCGTCGTGAAGGCGATGCCGACGCTGCCCCCGAGGTTGCGCAGCAGGTTGTAGATCGAGGTTGCATCGGTCATGCGCTCCCGCGGGATGTGGGAAAGAGTGATCGTTGTGAGCGGGATGAAGGTAAAACCCATACCGAGCCCGAGCATGACGCGCGGCCATACGAAGGTCCAGAAGTCCGACGTAAGGTTGAAGCGGGACATCATGAACGTGCTCAGAGCGCAGATGGAGATGCCGACCACGAGAATCCGCTTGGGGTTGGTCTTGTGAACGAGTTTCCCGGCAATGGGCATTGCAAGCAGCGTGGCGATTCCGCCGGGACCGAGAACCAGGCCCGAATAGAATGATGTGTAGCCCATGAGCATCTGCAGGAAGATCGGCAGAAGCACGATGCTGCCGAACAGATTCAAAAACACGAAGAACATAACCGTGGCGCCGCTCGTGAACGTACGGTCCTTAAGCACGCGGAGGTTCATGACCGGCTGCTCCGAATAGTATTCATTGACGGCAAGCAGTACGAGGGCGACCACCGAGACGATGGTGAATGCGACGATCAGGCGGGAGCCGAACCAGTCCTCGCCCTCGCCCCGGTCCAGCACGAACTGAAGTGCTCCCAGGCCGACGGCAAGAAACAGGAGCCCCCAGTAATCGATCTTCATCTTCTGGCGCTTCATGTACGGCGGATCGTTGATCACGGCAATATTCATGATGATCGAAAGGATGCCGATGGGAATGTTGATATAGAAAATCCAGCGCCACGACCAGCTGTCCGTGATCCAGCCGCCCAGGAGCGGCCCCACAATGGGCCCGAACATGGCGCCCATGCCGAAGATGGCCATAGCCGTTCCGTGCTTCTCACGCGGGAAGCTTTCGAGCAGGATGGATTGGCTGATCGGCACGAGCCCTCCCCCGCCGATGCCCTGCAGAATGCGGAAGAAGACGAGGCTGTTCAAACTCCAGGCGGAGCCGCACATGAAGGAACTTAGGGTGAACAGGGCGATCGAGGAGATCTGGTAGTTTTTTCTGCCGATGAGCTTGGCAAGCCACCCGGCCATGGGGATGACGACGGCGTTCGAAACGAGGTAGGCCGTGATGGTCCAGGTGGATTCGTCAATGCCTGCTGAGAGCGAGCCGCGGATGTGGTCGAGCGAGACGTTCACAACCGACGTGTCAATGATCTCGATCAGCGTCGGCAGCATCACGGTGAACGCCACGAGCCCGAGGTTCGCGGTCTTGTGCTGCAGGGTCATCGAATGATCACCGTGGGTTCGACGGACATGCCGATCCTGAGGCTGTGTCCTTTGTCCGTACCTTCATCGAGCACGATTTTGACCGGGATGCGCTGAACCACTTTGACATAATTGCCCGAGGCATTTTCCGGGGGAAAAAGGGCGAACGACACTCCCGTGCCGGCCATGATGCTGTCGACTTTTCCGGTAAAGACCCGCCCGGGGTAGGAGTCAACGGAAATCTCGGCGCGCTGGCCCGGCTTGATGTTCGTCATCTGCGTTTCCTTGTAATTCGCCGTAACCCAGATGTCCGTGAGCGACACGAGCGCCATGAGGGGCTGGCCCGCGAGGATCTGGTTTCCGATCTGGACGTTTTTCTTCGTGATATAGCCGTCCACGGGTGCGGTGATCTTCGTGTATTTGTAGTTCAGGTTGGCCTGAGACATGACCGCTTCCCGCTGACGAATCGTGGAAAACTGGGTGACCTTCTGCGATTCGGCCTGGCGGAGCTGGTCCTCGGCCGCTTTCACCTGGGCCACGGAAACTTCATAGGTCGTCATGGCGCGGTCGTAGCGTTCCTGCGGAATGGCATGTTCCGCGATGAGTTTCTCGGAACGCACCTTGTCCGTTTCAGCCAGTTTCAAGTTGGCGCGCGCGAGGTCGAGGTTGGCCTTGGCGGTTTCGATGCGCGATTCCGACTCGATGAGCTTCGCTTTCTCCACGTCCAGCGCGGAAACCGCTTCTCGCAGCCTCACATCGTAGTCGATCGGGTCGATTTCCACGAGCAGGTCGCCCTTTTTCACCGGCTGGTTGTCGTGCACGTAGATGTCCTTTACCGTGCCGTTGATCTTTGCGGCAATCGTATGGATGTCACCCTCGATGAAGGCGTCGTCCGTCGAGATATGGGTCTGGCGGTATGCGTTGTAAAAATATCCGGCCACCAGGCCGACAGCCACAAGCACTCCGACGATTACGAACGCCCGCTTCTTTTTCAGATTGTTCTCGCTGGTGTTCACCTGTTCCTCTGCCATGGGTTCTCCTTGACTGATCCTGAAGCTGGTCGATTGTCGTATAGTCGCGTGCCGCTCTCCGGTTAATTCCTGTAGGTTGTTGCCAGGTCGCGTCCCATGGAATATAAGAGGGACGCTTCCGCCCGCTTGAGCCCGTACAGCGCTTTCCAGGAATTGGACTCCGCTGTTGACAGCAGCGTAACCGCGTCGAGCACATCCGTAGCCGTTCCCACTCCTTCCCGGTATCTCAGCCGCTGCAGGCGGAGGTTCTCCTGTGCCTGATCCACGGCGGTTTTGGTGACATCAATCCGCTGGAGAGAGCTCTGCACGTCAAGGTAGGCGGCCTGCGCCTGGAGCCGCACGGCATCGAGCGTCTTTTCACGCGTCAATTTGAGGGACCGCGCCTCGCTTTTCGCGATCTGGAGACGCGAACTGCTCGCGCCGCCCGAGGCGAGGTTCATCGTCACGCCCGCAATCACGGACCAGCTGTCTTCATGCACCGTATATTTATTTTCCGAATACTCATATCCTCCGGTCACATAGAACGTGGGCAGGTACTCCGCCCGGACCATCCGGACCTGTTCTTCCTTGGCCGCTATTTGGGCATCGAGGTCCCTGAGGTCCTCGTTCCCCGTTTCGGCTGCGGCCCAGGCATCCTCGAGCCGGATCCCCGCCGCCGGGCTTTGCTTGATTTCTTCGGGCTGGACCGGATCGCTCAGCGGCTTCATGATAAGGCTGTTGATTTTCGATGCTTTGAGCGACCGGCTGTTTTGCGCGATGAGCGCGCGCTGTCGCGAATCGGCAAGCGTGACGTCGACCTGGAGCACCTCGTTTTTCGTGACAACTCCCGCCTTGTAGCGTGACTCCGTGTCTTTCTTATGGGCCTCGTATCTCAGGACCTCTTCATTGGCCACCTGGAGCAGTTTGTCCGCCTCGAGCAGGTCAAGATAGGTCGTGATGAACTCCAGGGCGGAGAGATTCCTTGTCCTGGATGTCTCAATCTCCCGGGACCTGAGTCCGAACCTGGCCGCGCCAATGGAAGACGATGTCTTGCCGAAGTCGTAGAGTATCTGCGTGGCTTTCACGCCATAGGTCAGAAACTGGTCCTGAGACTGGGGAATGGAAGACGGCGCTCCGGGAATGCTGAACGGGAGCTTCGCCGCGGGCTCGTATTGAAGCCATGTTTCCCTGGCATAGACATCAAGCGTCGGCAGCCAGGGCGAGCGTGCGAGTGAGACGGTCGAACGGGCGGCGTCCTCGTACGATCGGGCGATGGTCACATCGCGGCCTCCGTCCACGACGGTCTTCAATCCTTCCCCCAGAGTGAGAGCCCGGCTGTTCATTGGCAGGGAAAACAACACGATCAGCGTGAAAGCAGAGAAGAGCTTCATGACGGTACCTCGGTGTCGAAAATGTAAGCAGCCACTATAGTACACAAGATTAAGAAAAAAAGAAAGTATTTAGTGAACCCCGCGACTTGCTATCCCCCGGCTCCTGCCGGGGGTTCGCGCCGTAGGCCGAGGAAGGTCGCGCTATTAAAGGGAGCCTCCGGCTCGTGCCGGAGGAGGCTCCACTGCATCTCCTGGAGCAGCAAACCCCGCCTTGGCAAGTTCGGCGTGTCATTGGGTACTATTCTATGCTATGATAGGTATTAATTACTGCGCCTGCGGAACTTTTTCATTTTCCTGTCTGCGGCGTATCATTCATCAGGAGGATTCCCATGATTTCACGCCCCTTGTCACGCAGATCCGGTAAGCGGATGAGTGTTCTCGCAGCAGCAGTGCTGCTGGTGCTCATATCCTGCCATGGCGGGATGAACATGATCATGAAGGACACCAAGCCGCCGCTCACGGCAAAAAAGGACCGTGCACTGCTCGTCATCATCAGGACAACCTCCTTCCAGGCGGGGTATGTCGTCGGCAACTATCTCGACGGGAAAATGATCGGCCAGACCCAGTTCAAATCCTATTTCCTTACCGAAGTCAGGCCGGGCAAGCACTATGTTGTGTCCCAGGCGGATAATAAAGATGCGGTGCGCATCAATTTCGAGGGGGGCAGGATCTATTTTCTGCAGCAGGGGATGTACCCGGGCTGGAACGCGACGAGCCGCTATTCCGTAATGACACTTGATGATTTCAAGATCCAGGTGCAGGAGTCCACCTATTCCGTGTACGACACCCAGCATCCGGGCAAGGACATGGATGCCAAGGATTACAAGGATGCAACAGACGATTTTGACAAGCTCAGCAAGGAGGATCCCCCGCGGTATAAGGAGTTTACCGGTTACCGGGGATATACCGCGGCCAAGTAGCCGCCCGATCGAGCGGGCCGGCTGCTCTCCCGAACCAAATCAGGCAGCCGGCCGGCTTAATCCGTTTTCTGCATGAGGTGTCTTCAGAGACCATTTCCTGTCCAGCGAGGTTGCCTGCCCGTGTTGAAAAAGACGCTGTTGATGTCAGCTGCCGCCGCACTGCTCGTTCTGGCAGCCTCCTGTGCGCGTCCTCCGCTCGTTCCCCCAAAACCCCCGGATGCCCTGAAGCCGGCGTCCCTGCAGCGCAGCCGGATCAGCGATGATCTTGATTTCCGTCTCATGGCAGACGCGGTGCGCCGGAGTTTGGATTACTACGAAAAGATTCCCCCGGACACGGCCTTTGCTCTGGGAGCAGACCGCATCAGCGCTCAGGATATGGCAGCCACCCTGCGATCTTTTTTGCAGATCATCGAGAGCGGCTCGCTTGCACCGGAGCAGAAACTCGACCGGATCTCCAGGGAATTCCGCTTCTACCGCGCGGCCGGATCAGGGGAAAACGAGAAAATGCTCATGACGGGCTATTATGAGCCGACGCTGTCGTGCCGCGTTGCACCCGATGGGACATTCCGGTATCCCCTCTACCGGAAGCCCGATGATATCGTCGAGATCGATCTCGCGCAGTTCGGCGAAGGTTTTCCCCGGAACAGGCTCTTCGGCAGACTGGAAGGCAGGAAAGTGCTGCCCTATTTTACGCGAGAGGATATTGACAAAAAGCGACTGCTTTCAGGCAAAGGGCTCGAAATACTCTGGTGCTCCGATCTGATTGATGTATATGTGCTCCAGGTGCAGGGTTCAGGCAAGGTTGATCTGGGAAACGGCGACGTCCTGAGCGTGCTGTATGACGGGTCGAACGGCAGGCCGTACAAGAGCATCGGGAAATACCTGATCGACACCGGCGTCCTGACCAGGGAAGCCGTTTCCCTGCAGTCGATCCGCGCCTATCTTGCGGCGCACCCGGACAAGCAATCCGATGTTCTGAATCAAAATCAGAGCTACGTGTTTTTCAGGATCGACACGGGGCCGCCGGTGGGCAACATCGGTGTTGCGCTGACGCCGGGCCGCTCCATTGCAACCGACAGCACCCTGTTCCCCAAGGGCGCTCTTGCCTTCATCGCCTCCCAGAAGCCCGTAATCGAGAACGGTGCAATCAGGGCGTGGGTCCCCTTCGCACGCTTCGTGGTGAACCAGGATACGGGCGGCGCGATCAAAGGCACTGGCAGGGTTGATCTGTTCTGCGGGGAGGGAGCGGAGGCGGAATTGACCGCAGGAAACCTTAAGCAGGAAGGGGAGTTGTATTTCCTGGTGAAAAAGAAATAACCGCTTCTTTGACGGCGCCTGAATTGTGATCGCTCCGCACCTGCCGGTCAGCCGTGCATACGCTAATCGCGGCCGGGCTGCTCAACCGTCCCGAACGCACTCGCAGCCTCTCCCCCGGTTCCCTTATACCGTGATGATGCTCCGGTAGACTTTCTTCGTCTCCGCACCCGGCTCCAGGTCCAGTTCCGCCAGCATCGACCGTTCGCACCGTTCATAGGTCCTGATCGCGTCATTGCGGCGGCCGTCGGTGTGATAGCGCATCATGAGCCAGCAGCACGCCTTTTCATTGCAGGGGTCCGACAGAAAAAGCCGTTCATGAAACGCCAGCGACCGGTCTAGGGATCCTGTTGTTTCCGCCGCGTCTGCGGCTTCCTTCAGGGCCTTCAGGTAGTGCATGCGGAGGCGATCCCGCAGGGGGGCCGACCAGTCGTCGTACATGTCCTCGGGCAGAAAGTCCCCCTGATAGAGCTGCATCGCCTTCTCGTATTCCTTGAGCGCCGCTTCGGGCTTCCTGGCCGCCCGCAGTGACCGCGCCGCCTCCATGCACGCGAGAAACTGTCCCGCATCCGTCCAGACGCGCTCATTGTCCAGGACGAGCATCTCCTCCTGCTGCCTGATGCAGGAGCACTCCACGGCTGTTTCCGGCTCCAGTACTTTTCTCGCGCGGTGCAGCAGGGAATTGAACGCCGCGCGGGAGCCGCCGGACCGGTCGCCGGGCCAGAGCAGGTCCACCGCCTGTTCGCGCGGGAGTCTCCAGCCCTCCTGGGCAATGAGGATCTTGAACAGGGTCTTCGCACGCCTGCTCTTCCACGCTGCATCCGAGACGGGCTCGTTGTCCCGGTACACCTTGAATCCCCCCAAGCAATAGGCTTTGAGCCGCGGTGCCGTCGGTGCCGAAGCGCCGCCGCTCAGGAGGCCGCTGCAGTAGTCGATGCAAATGCCGCGGCCGACCGCGGTCCGGGCCATATCCGCGAGTTCCGCAGCAGTGAACAATGCGTAGTACCGGAAGCCGCATTTTTGGCCGATGGAAAAGCCCTGTTCAAGATGGCCCAGGCTTTTCTCCTCGTTGCTTGCCTCGTAGAGCTGCGCAAGCACGAGGTGGGCATTCGCCTCCTGCTGTTCCGCCCTGATCTCCTGAAGCATCGAGACCGCGGTGAGCAGCTCCCGTTCCGCGCGGCGCAGCCGACGGAGCTTCAGGTGAATCGCACCGCTTGCAATGAGATAGATCGCATGAAACAGCTTGCTCCCGGAGCGGGACTGAATTGCAAGGGCGTAGTCCGATTCGGCCTTGGCGCGCTGGGGCCGCCCCTGGAACAGATGGGCAATCGCCAGGAGATGGGCAGCAGAGGCGCTGAAAAAGAAGTTCTGCGAATCCGCCCCCCTGCGCTTGCACTCCTGCAGCAGCTGTTCCGCCCCCCGGTAATCTCCCTGGGCAATTTTGAGCCATCCGCCAATGTCGAGGGAAAGATACTCCATGGTTTCCAGCGCGTGGATATCCGCCAGATTCCTGCATTGGTCGATGCACTCCTGCGCATCGGCGAACCTGCCCTCGAACAGCGCCGTCATGGCGGCCACAAGGGAAAGCGCGGCCTGGCCCCCGGCATCATCCTTGAGCGCCGCGTTCGCCTCGACGCCTTTTTGCACCGCCTCCCGGGCGAGCCGGAAGTCGCCCTGGTACAGCGCGCAGGGTGCCAGGTACATGGCGCAGGTGATCTCGTAGTAGCGCTCGCCCTGCCTGCGGAACAGGTCGAGCGCCTGCCGGAGCGCCTCCGACCCGTGCCTGAGCCTGCCGATGAAGAACCACGCCATGCCCACGGCCAGGAGCAGCCGGGCACGCGCGCCGGACAGCCTCTTTCCGGCGTGCGCAAGAAGCGTCTTGGCCGTGGCGGCAGCGCGGCCCATGCGTTTGAAGTCGCCCTTCGAATAAAAACTTGCCTCGATGATGCCGCAGAGCGACAGCATCAGGCCGACCGTCCGTTTTCCGTCCGCTCCGCCGGACCGGAATCCCCGGTATGCCGACTCGAAAAAAGCGAGGGCTGTCCGGGGATCGGTGAACCGGCAGGCGAGCGCGCGGAAGAACAGAAACCAGGGCCGGTCGGCATAATCGAGCGGCAGCGATTCGATCCAGCGTATGCAGGTGTTCGTCCGGCCGCTGGCAATCAGCGCTTCGCCGCACTGCTCCATCTGCGCGACGGCCCGGGCGAACTGGCCGGAGGCAAGCAGCAGATCGATGCTCCGCACCACGTCGCCGGCTGCATGAAAATGGGCAGCCGCTGATGAATAGAGGCGCTTCAGCTCCAGCGGCCGCGTCTGCGCCGACAGCTTCCTGCGCAGAAATTCGCGGAACAGGGCATGGTAGCGGACCACGGTGGAGTCGGAATTCATCGCCGTGACGAACAGGTTCCGCTTCCTCAGGTCGTTTACCATGTGCGCTGCCGCTGACGGCTTCCCGCCCGGCGCGGGCGCGGCCGGCAGTCCGGTGAGCAGTTCGATGAGCGGCAACGACAGGTAGTCGACAATGGACGTGCGGAGAAGAAAGCGCTGCATCTCAGCCGGCAGGTGGAAGAACACCTCCTGCGCGAGGTAATCGAACACGTGCGTCCTGAATCCGGCTGCCCTGCGGTCGGCAATCGCCAGGGCGCGTTCTCCCGGAGGGAGCGACGCGAGGTACCCGTGCATGAGCACCAGGCCCGCAGGCCAGCCTTCCGTCGTCGCGTTGATGAGAGCCGCCTCGTTCGCCGAAATCTGCATACGGAACACGATGCTGAAAAGCTCCTGCACCTCGGCGTCGGTGAAGCGCAACTCCTCGCCGCCCAGTTCCGCGACCGAGCGGTCGGCGCGAAGCCGGACCGTCCCGCATTCCGGCCGGACGCGCGATATCATGATGACCCGGGCGCGGTGGGATTGGTTGGCAACAACGGCGGCGAGCAGGGCGTTCAGCGAAAAAGAAGTTGGGGCATTGTTGCAGTCATCAAGGATGAGAAGGCCGGACGGCGGGACCGCAGCCAGGACCTGGCCAAACCACTGATCGAGCGCCTGGCAGTGTTCTCTGCGACCGTAGCGGTCCTGAGGAACAGGGGGAATGCCGGAAGCGCGCTGCGGCCAGGTCAGTTGAATTGCCTGCAGGAAGGAGGAAAGAAAAAAGGAAGTGTTGTCGTCATCCTGGTCGATGTTATACCATACGAAAGGCGATCCGAGCGTCCTGGCAAAGGTGGCCGCAAGCGTGCTCTTGCCCTGGCCTGCGGGGCCGTGGATGATAACCAGCCTGCTGTCTTCCCACTCGAGGAGCCTGTTTAAAAGGCGCTCGCGTTCTAGAACGCGCATGGGCCGGGGTGGAAGATACTTTGCGGCATTCATCTAAGCACCTCCAGGGGAAAGAGGATTTATTCGTAAATAAAACATGGCGCAATTATAGTGGGATGTGCTCAAAAAAGCAATCAATTATTCAGGTAGGAATGCGTGAACCCCTCCCGGATGAGTGGGTAAATCACATGCATTTGCTCTCCTTGTCACCTTTCTTGCGTGCCCAAGAAAGGTGACGCCCAAGAAGGGCACCCGGCGAAAATCCTTAACGGCAGGCTCGGTCGTCCTCGGTACATTTCGGAAACTCGCCCTACGGGCTCAGACAGTCCGAAATGTTTAACCCTCGTCCTCGGGTCGCCTGCCTAGATTTACGCATGGGGGTTAAAATCAACCCCGCAGTCCCGGGAGCGTCCCTATGAAATTTCTGGGGACCCGTTTCGGCCTAAGGCAACGTCCCGAAGGGTGCACGCGCATGTCTGAGGCCGAAGGTGCTGACGAGCCTGTGGCCCGTGTTTATGAGTGCGAAGCGCGAATACAGGCCATTTGCGCGGGCGAACGGATGTGGCTTAAGACGGGCAGAAATTTTATTCAGGATGCGAAAGGGATGTGCAAAAAGAATCATTACGCCCACTCGAAAAGGAGTTGACCCAAGATAAGAAGAAATAGGGGCGCTGATTCATTATTGGCCGAAGAACATTTCGAGCCTGAACAGGATTCCCGGGATGCTCCGGAAATTCTGCGGGCGTGAGAAGCGCACCTGAGGGGCGAACTCGTAGAAAAGCCAGTTGCGCCAGATGCTGTGCCGGTATCGCACCACGAACGACGTATCCATGAATTTGCCCGTCGGCCTGGTCCAGTAGGTGTTGATCCATGCGTAATCGAGGGCGCGCGTGGGCGTCAACGGCTGCCGGATGGAAAAAGCAAGGCTGTAGATGTATCCGTCGACCTTGGCGGACCAGATGCCGTCGAGCGAGGTGCGGAAAAAATAGTCGCGGGGCAGGAGCCGCTCGAGCTCGAAGCGCGTGTCCGTCTGCCAGCTTGTATTTGACTTCCAGAGGACATCCTGGGTGAAGCGGAGATTCCAGGGATCCAGGGGGAACAAAACGCGGTACCGCGGTTCGAGCAGAACAACCGGGGAAAACTGGCTGAACTGCAGTCCGGTCCTGACAAAGAAATTTTCCTGTGCCGTTGACCGGAAAATATAATGGACAGCGGTTGTGAGGCTGCGCTGGTCAGTGGTGCCGAAACGCTCGCCCGCTGTTTGAGCCGGAGCGTTCGCTGTTTCGGTGTTGCGCGGCTCGGCGGAGAGGATGAGGTGGGTCTTCCGTTCGAACTCCGGCATTGCGAGGCGCATGCTGAATGCGGGCTTGTAGGTGATATTTGCCCGCTCTTCCTTGAAAAAATCGTTTCTGTATACGGCATAGGACTGGTTTTTTTCCTTGATGTAATTCTCGTCTGCAAAGAACGAATCCATCCATTCCGCAGTGTCCACGAGGCGCCTCGACAGTTCGCCGTGCAGGATATCCATAAAGCCCGCGATTTTCTTCGTGGCGGGCTGCGCGCCAGGGGCGGGCTGCGGCTGCTCTTCCCCTGGTGTCTGGGGAACTTTCTGCTGGGAAGGCGGGGAAGATGACACAGGCTGGGAGAGCGGCGCCGAAGTTGCCGTGGGAGCGGTCTCGACTGTCTCGGCGAATGCTGAATGTGCAGAACCGAAACAGCAGCCCCAGGTCATGGATTCCATCGAAAACAGGATGTCAACCAGGGGCAGCAGCGCAAAGGCAATGATGACGGTTCGCGCGGTCCTTTTCCCGGTGCTTTCCGGCAAGGGATCGTGCTTCTTCATACGTAGAAAGGGGATCGATGTTGTCCTGGAAACAGGCATTCCTGCTTAGAGATTATGAAATGCAGCCCGGAATGTCAAGGGAAACAGGGATAAAAAGAACACTTTGCAAAAGTCTTTTTTTTCGTAAAAGATTGATTCTCCGAAGCTGCAGCAGCCACTCTCTGCAGATTTATGATTGGTACGTTGACGTATTCAGTGCAAAACGCTTGACGGGAGATTATAATAAGCATGGA
The DNA here is from genome assembly GCA_035490495.1 of Nitrospirota bacterium. Lineage (GTDB taxonomy): Bacteria > Nitrospirota > UBA9217 > UBA9217 > UBA9217 > JAJYKN01. Next base: position 227 of record DATHDE010000144.1, on the reverse strand, counting down.
ATAGCCTGATGCACCGCCAAGCGAGATTATATATCCTAAGCGCCCCGCATCACAGCATGGCGCGACAAGCGTCAAAGCAAAGCTCACCCAATACAAGGATACATCACGCCGCTTTTGCCAGCGGTAACGACTTCATGTTGACGACCTCAAAAGCCGTCTCCTCCGGTGGCGCGGTGAAGCCGCCTTTGACACCCTTTTTTAATGCGGGCATCAGAATTTCATCGCGG
>DATHDE010000143.1:0-2766 GCA_035490495.1 Nitrospirota bacterium | reverse complement strand
GAGACCGCGGGAAGCGCACCGGCCAGCAGCAGGGTCAGAACGATAATTGCTCTCTTCATGGTCTGCCTCCCTGATGACGAGCGTGTTTAATGCTCGGCATGGCGTTATTTCCTCTTTCCCGATACCACATTTTTAGTATATCAGGATCCGGAGGCGCCATGCCGGGCTCCTGCCGGAATTTTCTTACCTCTCGACAAAGAATGCAAAAAGCCTTATTATGCATGTCCCGTAGGGGAAACGAATACAAGGAGCAAGTCAATGAAACTTCATTTTCACCGGGCAAACGGCGAGTTCGATTCCGCCGTTGATCAATTGATAGAGCAGGCGGAGGGCGTCCGCCGGCCGGAGTTCGTGCGGGAAATGATCATCGCGGCGATCAAGGCGGGGCAGGAGGACGACGAGAGTGCGGATTTGAAGCTCATGAACACGACGCTCAAGGAGATGCGCTTCACGTCCAAGGTTTTCGGACCCTACCGCAACAAACGCAAGGTCACCGTGTTCGGATCCGCCCGCACAAAGCCGGAAGAGCCTACGTACGAAATGGCGAAGCAGTTCGGACGCAGGCTCGCGGAAGCGGGCTACATGGTGATCACGGGCGGCGGCGGCGGGATCATGCAGGCTGCGAACGAAGGAGCAGGGCCGGAGTACTCCTTCGGCGTGAACATCCGGCTGCCGTTCGAGCAGAAGCCGAACCCCGTGCTGCACGGCAACCCGCGCCTCATCACGTATAAATACTTTTTCAACCGCAAGGTGGCATTCCTGAAGGAGGCGGACGCGGTGGCGCTCTTCCCCGGCGGGTTCGGCACGCTCGACGAAGCCATGGAAACGCTCACGCTGGTCCAGACCGGCAAACGCAACCCCCTTCCGCTTGTGCTCGTGGACGATCCTGTCTGCTCCTACTGGAACGCCTTCATCAAATTCGTGGAAGAGGAGCTCCTGGCGCGCAACCTCATCAGCAGGTCCGACCTGGCCCTGTTCGAGCGCGTTGACTCGGTGGACACCGCCATTGCCAGGATCAACCGTTTCTACAGCCGCTATCACAGCATGCGGTTCGTGAACGGTCAGCTCGTTTTTCGCATGACCTCGAAGCTCAGCCAGTCAAACATCACAAAACTGAAGGAGCGCTTCCAGGACATTCTCCTTCCGCAAGGTGACGTCGTTGCATCGGAAGCCTTGCCTGAGGAAGTCGAGGACGGCGATGCCGTCGATCTACCGCGGATCGTCGTGGATTTCAACCGGCACGACTTCGGCAGGCTCAGGAGTCTGATCGACGAGATCAATGATTTTTAATAGCCATCATACTTAAGCCTTAACCTCTCCTTTTCTCTCCTTGACAACAACGCGGGCAATGATAAGCTTAATTACGAGTTCATAGAGTTTGTCGAGTTGGTGTCAGAGGCCTCTTCGCACTCGACGATCCCGCAGGATAATTCGTATCCTCTATAAACTCGTTTTTTCTCTTATAATCTCGGTAATCTCCAAAAGCTCAACAACTTTCAACGAACTGAACGGGCTCGATATCTCTTACAAACCCTATTGCCTCTAGAAACTCCATGAACTCACGCACAAGGAGGTTTTCATGCTCACGCTCGAAATCAACGGCAAGTCCTACGAAGTCGACGCAGCTCCCGATGAACCGCTGTTGTGGGTCATACGGGAGCGTCTTAAACTCACGGGAACCAAGTACAGCTGCGGCATCGGCATGTGCGGTTCCTGCACCGTGCATATCGACGGCCAGGCAGCGCGCTCCTGCGTTACTCCTGTTGCAAGCGTGCAGGGCAAGAAGATCACCACCATCGAGGGGCTTCCGGAAAACCATCCCGTGAAGCAGGCCTGGATCAAGGAGGAGGTGCCGCAGTGCGGCTACTGCCAGCCCGGCCAGATCATGCAGGCCGCTGCCCTGCTCCGCGAGAATCCGCACCCGTCCGATGCCAAGATTGAAGAGACCATGAACGGCAACCTGTGCCGCTGCGGTACCTATCCGAAGATCAGGAGCGCCATCCGCCTTGCGTCCCGGGGAGGTAAAAAATGACGACCGACCTTTCGCGAAGAGACTTCATAAAAATATCGGGCACGGGCCTTGCCATCGCCCTCGCATACACGACCGGCGGCCTCCGGCTGTTGTCCGCCGCTGAGATGGAGAAGGAGGGGGCCGCATTCCGGCCGAGCGCGTTCATCGAAATACTGCCCGACAACAGCGTCGTCGTGGCGGTAAACAAGTCGGAAATGGGCCAGGGAGTGTATACATCGCTCCCCATGATCGTTGCGGACGAACTGGACGCGGACTGGAAGGATGTGAAGTTCGTGGCCGCGCCCGCGGGCACGCCGTGGAATGATCCGGTCCGCAACATGCAGTTCACGGGCGGCAGCAGCAGCATCCGCGATATGTACGATCCGCTTCGCAAGGCAGGCGCGGCTGCCCGCGAGATGCTCATCGTCGCCGCGGCGCGCGAATGGAATGTAGCGGTCAAGGAGTGCACTGTGGACCGCGGCAAAGTGCGCCACCTCAAGACAGGGAAAATGATCGCCTACGGCAAGCTCGTTTCCGAAGCATCCAAACTCGAAGTGCCGCAGCATCCCCAGCTCAAGACGGAAAAGCAGTTCCGGTATATCGGCAAGGAGATGGCGCGGCTCGACACCAAAGACAAGGTGAACGGCCGCACTGCATTCGGCATCGACACCTTTGTTCCCGGCATGCTCTACGCCGCGATCGCCCGGCCGCAGGCGTATGACGCGGACATCGTGACCTACGACACGGACGCAGCG
>DATHDE010000142.1:0-24407 GCA_035490495.1 Nitrospirota bacterium | reverse complement strand
AGGATCGTCAGCAGCGTTTTATTGCCGATCCTCCAGGGCACGCACTTGCCGCACGACTCGTCCTCGGTGAATTCAAGGAAGAATTTGGCCATGGCCGGCATGCACGTCGTCTCGTCCATCACCACCATGCCGCCCGATCCCATGATCGCCCCCGTTTTGTTGATGTTCTCGAAATCCACGGGGGTATCAATGAGCGACGACGGGATACACCCGCCCGACGGGCCGCCCATCTGCACAGCCTTGTACTTGCGGTTTCCCTTGATGCCGCCGCCAATATCGTAGATGATCGTCTTGAGCGGGGTGCCCATAGGCACCTCGACAAGCCCGATGTTGTTCAGTGCTCCCGAGAGTGCGAACACCTTCGTGCCCTTGCTTTTTTCCGTCCCGAGGCTCGCGAACCAGTCCGCGCCGTTCAGGATGATGGGCGGCACGTTTGCGAAGGTCTCGACATTGTTCAGGACCGACGGCCGCATCCAGAGCCCCTTGACCGCGGGGAACGGCGGTTTGGGCCGCGGCATGCCGCGTTTTCCCTCAATGGAGGCCATGAGGGCCGTTTCCTCGCCGCACACAAAAGCGCCGGCGCCCTGGTAGATTTCAATGTCGAGGTCGAAGCCGGAGCTGAGGATGTCCTTGCCCAAAAGGCCGCGTTCCCTGGCCTGTTCGATCGCAAGCTGGAGGCGGTGCACGGCCAGGGGATATTCGGCTCGCACATAGATATAGCCGTAGTGCGCATTGATGGCCTTGGCGGCAATGATCATGCCCTCGAGCACGGAATGGGGGTCTGCTTCCATGACGCTTCTGTCCATAAACGCGCCTGGATCGCCTTCATCGCCGTTGCACAGGATGAATTTCACGTCGCCCTGCACGCGCGCGCAAAGCTCCCACTTGAGGCCCGTCAGGAAGCCCGCGCCCCCGCGTCCGCGAAGGCCCGACTTTTTCACCTCGCTCACGATCTCCTCGGGCGACATTTCCAACAAGGCCTTGGCTGCAGCCATATATCCGTCGCGGGCGATATATTCCTCGATCTTTTCCGCGTCGATAAGACTCCGGTTTCTGAGCGCGCGCAGCACCTGGTGTTTGAAGAACGGGATTTCATTCATCACCGGGATGGTGCGCTTGTCTGCGGGCGGTGTATAGAGGAACTTCTGCACCGGCCGCCCCTTGACGAAATGCTCCTCCACAAGATGCGGCACATCCGCGGGCTGCACGAGCTGATAGAAAATGTCATCCGGATAAACGACCATAACCGGACCCTTGGCGCAGAACCCGTTGCATCCGGTCAGAACAATTTTGATCTCGTTCTGGAGGTTGCGTTTGAGGAGTTCGGTCTCGAGCGCGTCCTTGACCTTGAGCGATCCGTTCGCCACACATCCCGTGCCGGCGCAGATCATAACGTTTGAGCGGTACGTCGTCGTTTCCACAATTTACTCCATATCGTAATTGAAAATTGTAGATTGGAAATGGGAAATCTTAAAATGTTCAACGGTTCTTCTTGAGTGTTTTACAGGTTGCAATTTCCATTTTCCAATTTCCAATGCATCACGCTAATAGGTCGTTTCATGACCCACGACGAGGGCATACTCCTTTACCGGAGTTCCCCCCTTGATGTGCTCGGTAAAAATCTTTCGCATCTTCTCGTCAGTAAGGGATATATATTTGACCGGCGGCTCCCCGGCCAGTTCGACTGTGGCCATGGGTTCCTTGCTGCATAGACCCGCGCAGCCTGATGTGGTGACCGCCACATCCTTCATATCCGATTTCGCCAGCTCGTCCATAACCGCGTTCATAATCGCCCGGGCTCCGGCCGCGATGCCGCAGGTGCCCATATGCACCGTGATTTTGACGCGGAAGCCTCCTTCGCGAAGCGCCTGGTTTGCATGATAGGATTCCTTGATCTTCTTCAAATCAGCAATCGTCAGTTTTGCCATGGTTCACCGCTCCTTGATTTATTCCGCGACGCGAAAATGAATAACTGCCGCTACTCATACTTCTTGACGATTTCCATTACCTTCGTGGCCAGGACGTCGCCGTAGGTATCCTGCCCGACCACCACCACGGGCGCCAGACCGCAGGCGCCGAGGCAACGCACGGCCTCGAGGGAATATTTCTTGTCGCGTGTAATCTCGCCCACTTCAATGTCGAGTTCGTCCTTAAGCTTGTCCAGGATTTCCTCGCTCCGCTTCACATAGCATGCGGTGCCCAGGCACACACGGATCACGTGCTTCCCCCGCGGCACGAGCGTAAAAAAAGAGTAAAACGTGGCCACACCGAACACGACGCTCGGCGACATCTTGAGCCCCCGCGCGATATACCGCTGCACGACATGCGGGAGGTACCCACACACATCCTGGGCCTGCTGCAGTACGGGGATGAGCGATCCCGGTTTATCCTTGTATTTTTCGATGATGCCATCGATTTTCCCGTACATCTCCGGGGTTATCGTATCAGATTTCGCCGGTTCGACCTGTGGCGCTTCGTCGTCATCATGCATGATCTACCTCATTCTGCTTGAGAAATGTCACCCTTTGATCCGAATCTCATCCTGTAACAGTTGTCGCACGGCAAAAAGTGCTGCCGGAACGCTGATCGGTACGTCTCCCAGTTGACTCTTAATCTCCCGTGTATCGAAGCAAAACGTGCGGCCGTTGTCATCTTCCCGGTACCGGATGTCAAGGTCCGGATGGCCGGCAATTAATGTAATCAGCGTTTCCACCAGATTTCCAACCGCCGGCCGGTCTATATGGTTCCATCGGAATGTCGCACGGACCGTTGTACCTTTACCCGGTTCGGATTCCACCATAATCGAGCCGCCGGCCTGTTCCGCTGACTGAGACAGAAAGGGAATGCCTAAACCTGTTTTCTTGTGCTTAGTCGTAAAAAACGGGTCCCGAATCCGGGCGAGGGTATCCGCATCCATTCCCCGGCCGTCGTCACGCACTTCGACAACAAGCACGTCCCGATCACTGTTCCGCGTAACAAGAATTTCTATGCTGCCTGCATCTGCGCGGATGGAGTTCTCGGCGATATCGAGAATATGGAGCGAAATGTCTTGCACACCTTACAGTTCCACAGACCGGTTGTCCTGGCCTGCAAGCGCTTTCTTAATCTCCGCTACCGACCCGTTCTCCATCGTAAACCACGTCACCCGCATGCCGATTTCATCAGGCCGATGGGCGTCCGAACCGGATATGATCGGGAAATTCCGGCAATCGGCAAATCTCGCCCGCGCCTGGTCAGCTCCGATCCGGCTTGATATCTCGACCCCGTCCAGTGCGAGACCGGGCGGGATGAACCCGAGCTGGCTGATGATGCTGAACGATTCTCGGTCCACGTGAGCGGCGATCACAACGCTCGCGTGACGCGCAGCATGCACCTTTGTGATGATCTTTTCCGCAGAAAGGGTTGAGGCGCCTATAAGTAGGCGGTCGCAGAATCCCTCGACACCATCTTCCTCATCCGTTATCACCTGCAGTCCGAAAACCTGCGGGTCATTCTTGCCCGGGAGATGCTGATAGATATATTCCTGAAACTCCCGGAGATCATCGTCATCATCAAAGAATGCCAGAAAGTGTGCTTCCTCCGAGGAGGTGACTTCCATTCCTCCGAGGACCATCACTCCGGCGTGCGCTCCCGCTTTCCGAACAGCAGGGATATTCTCCGCTGAGTTATGGTCGCACAACCCGAGCAAATCGATGCCCCGACCGCGTGCGGTCTTCACGACCTCCCGGGGGGACATATCCAAGTCAGCGCACGGGGAAAGACAGGTGTGGACATGCAAATCCGCCTTGATGCGCCTAAGCGCCACGGATTCCCGCCTCGTACAATTTCCCGATGAATTCGAACGCCGGCAGATCGGTGCTGAGGATCGGGATCTCCTCCTCTTCCGCCATGGCGATTGTTTCCTTTTCCGGCTGTCGCCCCTGCACCAGCACGATGCCGGCCAGCCCCTTGTGCGATGCAACGCCCACGATGTTCTGGTGGATATGCAGGGTCACCCAGAGTACGCCGTCTTCCGCGTGGGCAAGCACATCGGACAGCAAGTCGCTTGAGTATCCACCTACCACTTCGCGGTCGAGAAGACCTGCCCCGGCTTTTACCGTCAATCCAAATCGTTTGACTATTTCGTTCAGGGTCATGGCGAGCTCCGCTGCGAGTCTCTTTGTATCAACTCGTATAGTAGAAGTTCATCGTCAAATGTGTTCCCTCAGGTACGGACGATTGCATGTTCATCTCATCAGCGCATTTTTTGATGTTCGGCAAACCCATGCCGGCACCGAAACCCAGCTCGCGCACCCAATCGGGCGCGGTGGAATAGCCCGGCTGCATGGCGCGCTCCACGTCCTCGATTCCCGGTCCATGGTCAATGGCTTCCACCTTGATGCCCCACTTCTCGATGGTTGCCCTGATCTCGCCGCCGTTCGTATAGGAGGCCATGTTGATTTCCGCTTCGTACGTTGCCACGCCGATCCGGCGGAGCACGGGCGGGCAGACACCCAGAAGTTTCAGCGCGCGCTTGAGCTCGCTCGCCGCTTTTCCGGCCTCTTTCAAGGTATGACCGGCGACCTTGTACTTGAAGGTGAAGCTGATCTCGTCCGCATAGACGTCCTCAAAGAACCTCCGCATCACCGGACGCTGATGCGTGATCGTCGTCTTCGATTCGGTCCGTTGGTACTCTATTTCGAGTTTCTTGAGAAGGCCTTCGACCACGTTTCCTTTGGTCAGAATGCCTACCAGCACTCCGTCCCCGTTGAGAACGGGATACCGTCCGAATCGCGATAATTTCGAAATGGCATGGACGAGCGGATCGTCGACCGACATGCAGTCCACATCCGTCGTCATTCTCGTTCTGATGAGTGCGTCGGTGGAGTTGTCGTTCAGGGCGTTGATCAGGTCCTCGATGCTGATCATGCCGACGATTTTCCCCTTCTCCACAACTGGGGTGCCGGATATCTTATGGCTTTTCAGAAAGAGCCTGAGCTCGGCCATGGTCTGGTCGGGCCCCACCGTGAACACAGAGGTTGACATGACCTCTCCCACGGTGAGTTCGTAGACCATCTCCTGGGTTTTTGTTACCCGGTCGGGCCCCGACTCGTTCGTCATGTTCTTATTTCCGTTCGCCGACAGCCTTCAGCCCGTGCATGTACAAAATGCCGCACGCTTCGAACATGGTGAATTGCGTGGTGAACAGGGGAATCTCCGCCCGCTTCGCCAGGGTCACGCTGTCCGAATCAGGCGTTTTTCCGCGAACGATGCAAACGGCTTTGATATCAGCGATGTCGGCAGTACGCACTGCCTGCGGATTCGTCAGGCCGGTGAGCAGGATTCCGTTCGCGTGAACACGGCCAAGCACGTCACTCATCAGATCGGCGCTGAAGCAGTGATCCACATCAACAGTGTCTAACATGTACTCCCCGCACAACACTTCACCCTGGAGAAGCGTGATGATCTCGCGCAGTTTCATTGGGCCGCCCTGTTGTTATCGGTCACATTCTCCGAGAACGATGTCAATTGTTCCGATGCATGCAATGACGTCCGCCACCATGTGGCCGGTCGCTAATTTCGAAAGCGCGCTTACATGTACATACGACGGGGCCCGGATCTTTACCCGGTATGGCTTCCCGCTGCCGTCGCTGACGATAAAGAACCCGAGTTCACCCTTGGGCACTTCGGTCGCGACATAGACTTCTCCTTTGGGCATGGGCACCCACTTGCTCATGAGCACAAACTGATGCGCCAAGGCCTGCATGTTTTGCATCACATGCATCTTCTCGGGGATGGCATAGCGGGGATCATCCGTCGTGACGGGTCCGGGCTGCATCATGTTCAGGCACTGCTCGATGATCCGAACGCTCTGGCGCATTTCATTGATTCGCACGATATACCGGTCGTAGACATCGCCGTTCTTCCCCAGGGGGATATCGAACTCCACCTTGTCATAGGAAGCGTACGGCTCAACCTTGCGCAGATCGTAGTTCACACCCGAGCCGCGCAGGGTAGCGCCGGTCAGCCCGTAGTTCACAGCGTCTGCCGGCGTTATCACACCGATACCCACCGTACGCTTGAGCCAGATGCGGTTCTGCCGGATGAGCGTATCGTAGTCCTCGAGCCGCTTGGGAAAAAGCTTGATGAATTCACGGCATTTGTCGACAAAGTCGCGGGGAACGTCATTGCGAACGCCGCCTATGCGGACATAGCTTACGGTCAAGCGCGCGCCCGTGACCATCTCGGTCAGATCGAGGATTTGTTCACGCTCCCGCAGCGCATACATGCACACGGTCATGGCGCCGATATCAAGCGCATGCGTTCCCAACCAGACCAGATGGCTTGAGATGCGCGTCAGTTCCGCCATGACTGTCCTGATGAAATGTGCTCGCTCGGGCACGGTGATGCCGGCCAGTTTCTCGGCTGCGACAACCCAGCCGAGGTTGTTGTTCATGCAGGCAATGTAATCCAGCCGGTCTGTCATGGGGATAATCTGATGGTAGGTCCTGCTCTCCATCCACTTCTCGATGCCTCGATGGAGATAGCCCGGTCGGGGGTCGCACCCAACCACAGTCTCGCCCTGGAGATCGACAACCAGCCGCAGCACGCCGTGGGTGGCTGGATGCTGCGGCCCCATATTGAGTGTGATTTCCTTCTGGACGGTTTCTTTTTGCGTTTCGGGAGGATGCATAATGTCACCACAGTCGGATCGCGGGTCGTCGGCCGCAGGTCATGGTTTTATGTTCCTTGACGCTCGACCCTGTCCCCGGTCCCTGATTTAATATCCTTTCAACGGATATTCCTTCCGCAGCGGATGCCCTTCCCAGTCCTCGGGCAGGAGAATCCTGCGCAGATCGGGATGGTTCTCGAAAATAATACCCATGAGGTCGTATGTTTCCCGTTCGTGCCAGTTTGCCGTATTCCAGACAGAGGAAACAGACGGAACACGAGGATCCTCTTCCGGGACCCTGGCCTTCAGACGGATACGATGCCGAAAGGGGATGGAGATCAGATTGTACACCACCTCGAACCGCGGCCCCTGGTCGCCGGGGTAGCGCGAATAATCGACAGCAGTGAGATCGGCAAGGTGGTCCATCTTGAGCGTGGGTTCGTCGCGCAGAAAGAGACAGGCGTCCTTGATCACGTCCCTGTTGAGCGATATGGCGACCTGTCCGGCGAACATCGTGGTCCCCAGGACTTGTCCCGGAAACCGTTCTTCAATCATTTTTGAAATTTGTTGTTGATCCATACAGCCTCGTTTCAGCCGTGCCCACCGAACACTCCGGGTGCGCACGTGATGCCTGGGAAAATGAGCGGAACGTATTCTGTCTTATTATTTACGGATGTAGTGCTCTTGCTTGATTTTTTCCTGGAGCTTCATGATACCGTTCATCAACGCCTCAGGACGCGGGGGGCATCCCGGGATGTACACATCTACCGGCACGATGTTGTCCACGCCCTGCACAACACTGTAGGTATTAAAAATGCCGCCTGAACTCGCGCAGCTTCCCATGGCGATCACGTAGCGCGGCTCGGGCATCTGGTCGTACACGCGGCGTACTATGGGGGCCATTTTTTTTGTCAACGTGCCAGCGACAAGCAGCAGGTCGGATTGTCTCGGAGAGGGCCGAGGCACGGTACCAAAGCGGTCGAAATCATGTTGGGGAGCGGAGTAATACTGGATCATTTCAATAGCGCAACAGGCGAGTCCGAACGTCATGGGCCAGATGGAACATGCCCGGCAATAGTTCAGAAATTCATCAATGGTAGTCGAGAAGTAGCCTTCCTCCAGGATATGTTGAATCATTCCCATTCAAGCGCCCCCTTCTTCCAGGCGTAAACATATCCCACGACCAGAATGGCAATGAAGATCACCATTTCCACCAAGCCGTACAACCCGATGTGATTATACGCTACCGCCCATGGATAGAGAAAAACAGCTTCAATATCAAAAATGAGAAATAACATGGCGATGATATAATACCGGATGGAGAATTTCTGATGTGCATCCATGAACGGAGTGATGCCGGACTCGTAGGTTATCATCTTTTCCGTATAGGAGTTTTTTGGACGGAGAATCCAGCTCGCGATGAGCATCCCGGCTCCGACTGCGGCGCCGAGCAGGAGAAAGACAACTACCGGCAGAAAGTGCACCGGCAGATAGGCACTTGGCGACATATGCTGCTCCCCCCCAGGGTATTAAGTTTTATTATGAGACATGCAGGACAGAAAACGAGCCTGAAACACTTATTTGAAACGCATGCATGATAAGTCAACGTTGTGTTTTTGTCAAGAAAAACATTTTATCAAGGACAATATTAGTGCTGTATTACTATAGAGTTAACGAACGTTCTCACTACTCCCACGCCGCCAGTCGGCTTGTCTTCATCTCCGCGCTCAAGTATAATGCCTATATCAGGGAGGAGCATCATGGATCCCTACTCAAAGGAACAGCTGATATCTTTCTATAATCGTCACTATGGCAAATTCGGTGACCGCCCCGAGGCACTGCGCTGGACTCCCCAGGGTCAGCTGAAACGGTATCACACTTTTCTCGAAATAGCAGCCGATTTGAACCATCAGAATATCCTGGACTATGGCTGCGGTCTGGCTGATTTCTACAAATTTCTGAAGCGGCGGGGCATCAACGTTAATTATACCGGCGTCGACATCAATGAAAACTTCATAGCAACCGCGAAAAGGAAATACCCCGAATGCAACTTCCGGGTGATGAACATCGATGATGATGCATTAGAGGGATATTACGATTACATTTTTATCTGCGGCGTTTTCAATCTGCGTGTGCCCGGCGTTCAGGACGATCTGCGCAATGCACTGGTCACGCTCTTCAAACACTGCAACAAAGGTCTCGCCCTGAATGCCCTGTCGTCCCACACCCCGGTCAAGGATGTGGAACTCAATTTCACGTCTCCTGAGGACATCGTGAAGTTCGCCATCGAAAACCTGTCTCCCTCAGTCGTTTTGCGGCACGACAGGCTTCCGAACGACTTTACGCTTTTTGTGTATACCGCCTATAACGAAATTGAACTCTGATCCGGTGCGGGAGCCCTTTTGACGGATACGGCCCGAAGATAAGCGGTGGCGTAATCGCGTTTTTTATATAATACCTGCGCTGGATATTCATGAAAACCGGAGCTTCTGCCAGATGAAGCCGCATGACGAACAAGAGGATGCGGCACAATCGGGGGGACATTTGCTCAGAGATTCACCAAGCGGGGGAGGAAGGGTTGAGTACAAGAGGGATGAGTTACTCAAGAACGGAATTCCTGATGAACTCGGCGATGGGGTAGGTATCATCTTCGTCGAATTTCATTGCAGCAGTATAAATCAAGGATCGCGGTTCACCGAAGCTTTCTGCGACACCGCTCACTTGTGAGCGGACGGCAATCCCCTTCACCTCAATGCTGGTCCATCCGTAGCCGAGTTTCATTGTATACGTCCTGCCGATGTTGATTCGCCTGTCGACTTTCATGCAGACTCCGCCGAAGCTCAAATCGAGTATTTCCACCTTTTCCGCCTGGTGCATACGCACGAACAAATCCACGAGATCGAGCGTGAACCTCCGGTAGCGCCTCTTCTCCAGAAACTCCGGGTACATCCGGTCTCCTTCCTTTTCCCGGCTGCAGCCTTCGAGAACAGGCCATGCGGGTGACGGCAAGGTTCTTAACGGGTACTGACAGGACTCGTTGCAGAGAGAATTGCTTTATTGTAGTGTGCCGTACCACAACCGTGTTGCCTTCATCCCGTTCACTATAGAACGATACGGAATGCGAATGTATACGAGATGTTCGGTGTTGGAGACAGCGTGACTTTGTGGACCGAGCAGGACTCAGAAAAGGCCGGTTCTGATGAACGCACCCTTCTTTGCACTGTCTATGTGTCAAACCTTATTGCCGACGAGAATACACCTTTTTTATGAACATGGCAAGAACTTCGGTAAATTTCCAGGGGGTGAAAACCGTATGCCGCTCACAAGAAAAACAGATAGGTCAGGCGGATGAAACCGGCAACGGCAGTATATTCTCGGGAGTGTCGTAGCCAGCGGAATTCATCTTGGGGGTCACCGGATAGACTTCCAACGTATCGGCGGGCACGGGGTGCAGCAATCCTTCGATCATTTTTCTATCGCGGATTCGCGGGTCGAGCCACTGATCATAGTATGCAGGCTCTTCGATAACCGGCATGCGATCATGAATAGGGGATATCAGTTCATTGGCCGCAGTCGTAATGATTGCGCACGTATGCATCGTTTCGCCATGCGGCGTGATGCGGCGGCTGTAGAGCCCGGCAAAACCAAACGGCCCGCCTGACCGTTGATGGATATAATACGGATTTTTTGTCGCGCCCGCCTTTTTCCATTCATAAAAGCCGTCCGCGACAACAAGACAACGCATGCCCTCAAAAGACTCACGGAAAGCGGCGTTCGTCGCAGCCGTTTCGGCGCGTACATTGATCGGACAGGTACGTGCCGTCTCTTTGGACCACGACGGCACGAATCCCCACCTGCTTGAGACGATCCGCCTCGTTCCGTCGTTGATGACGATCGCGACATCGCCGCCCGGAGCGATATTGAATCCCGGCTTGAGGACAAAGCCGGCCGCACCGACCTGAAAGATCCGCGCGATGATCTCCAGTGTGCTGTGGATTTCAAACCGGCCGCACATGTTTAATGGTCGGGAGCGCGCTGTTCGGGAGCAGGGGAAGCCCCCTTCTCCTGGGCATTCGCGCGGTCCGTCAAGTGTTTCTCGTATACTTCCTGAGAAGGGCAGAAGTTCGGGTTGATGTCCAGCGGGTACACATGAAAATTACTCGCCGGCCTGGCATTTATTTCATATCCGTTCTTGATAAACGCCTCCCGCAGCATTGATTTCTGGCTGCCTGACAGGGCAGCATACGTCCTCACCACATCGTCATGAGACCGGTCGACGCATTGGAAGCGGTACAGTGAATCTCGCGCATCCTGCGGCAGTTTACTGTCATCCAGGATCTTCTGCAGGTCCCCTGTGCCGCACAGGATCCGGTGGAGTTCCTCCTGCGTACTGCCGAAATAATAAGTATAGCAATCCTTGGAAACCAGGAATGTGGTTGCGCAGCCACTGGTCAACAGCATCGCCGTCAACACTGCCAGGACCGGCTTCAATCGGGCCAGCGTAAACATAATGATTTTCCCCTTCCTCATCCCTGTCGTTTTGTGCACCATTTTCATAACCAGAGCCCCTGTGTTTAGAATGGCACTCTCTCAGGACATTGTCAAGAGACCCCAGTCGTCCGGCACGATCCTGACCACCACTACGTCTGCCAGTCGACCATTACAGCCCCCTCATCCAGTCCGCCCTGAGTGCGGACCTGTCCTGGTTATGAATAAACCGCCGGATCGTCTCGATTGCCTTTCCCCGGTCCGCAGGCATGCGGACTTTCAAGGGGAGATAGTTCGAGGCATGGTTTGAGAAAAAAAGTCCGTGCATGTCTGTGTGTTCGAGCATCTCGGCGAGTTCTTGCAGGACGGCGAACGGGCCGGGAAGCGTGAACCCGCCTGCCTTCTCCATCTTGAAAAGCGGCGTGCCAGGCACGACCATAGTCGTGAGCGCGCCCACATAATCCGGATTCATCTCCGTGAGCAGTTTCCCTGTCAGCCGGGCGTGCTCGCTGCTCCGCTCGCTCCCGCCGATGCCGAGCAGGACGGTGACCGACAGCTTGATGCCGGCTTTCTTTACGCGGAGACCGGCTTCCCGTGTCTGTTCGGCGGTCACGCCCTTGCGCATCCAGGCAAGCAGCTTGTCATCCCCTGATTCAACGCCGAGATAAAGAATGCCCAGCCCTCCGCTGCGAAGGGCTTCGAGTTCCTCATTGCTCTTGCCGAGGATGCTCGATGCGTTCGCGTACATCCCCATCCGCTGGAGGTGCGGGAAGTGTGCGCGCAGAATCGTGAATAGTGCAAGCAACTCCTGCTGAGGTGCGGCAAGCGCATCGCCGTCCGCAAGGAACACGCGCCTCACATCCGAGAAAGCAGGAGCGCACTCGCGAATTTCCCGCTCCATTTCGGCGAGGCTCCGGACGCGGTAGCGCTTGTCCTTGTACGCGGGGCAAAAGACGCAGCGGTTGTGCGAGCACCCGATGGTATACTGCAGAATGAGACTGTCGGCCTCGCTGGGAGGCCGGATGACGGTACCTTCGTATTCGGGCATGGTCTGCTCTCGGCGGTGACAGGAAACAGTATAACAGGTGCGGGAATGAGTTGTAAAGCTGTTCATCACACAGGGCTGCGAGAGGCAGGAGGCGCCCCCTTTGCTCTGCGGTCTGCGGGAACACACATGCCGAGTATGCCATGCGACTTTTTTCAATGCTCCCGTGCGTGCGTGCCCGCGCGGGTGATCTCTATTTACACACGAGCCGGTGTCGTGGTATACTGTCGGCTCCATCGAAGGAGACGTCCATGGCACAGCGAAACCCCAGTATCAAACTCTACACGCTCAGCACCTGCTCTCATTGCAGCCGAACCAAACGCTTTTTCCGTGAACAGGGAATCGATGTGGATTTCATTGATGTCGATCTCCTGAGCGGTGAAGAAAAGGCCCGGGTCATGGACGAAGTGAGGAAACTGAACCCCGATTGCAGTTTCCCGACCATTTGCATAGACGATCAGGTTATTGTCGGCTACAACGAATCGAAGATTAAAGAGGCATTGAAACGCTCATGACCCCGGAAAAACTGTACGACATTCTATCCCGATACGCGGAATCCCAGGGCATCCGTTTAAACAAGGACAAGCCGTTCGTCATGGATATCATGCAGGGCCTGATCACGAACGAGGCCCGCTACGGATACCGCTCCTGCCCCTGCCGACTCGCCTGGGGCGTAAAGGAAAAAGACGCGGATATCGTCTGTCCCTGCGTCTACCGTGATCCGGACATCAAAGAATTCGGAAGCTGTTACTGCGGGCTCTACGTTTCAGTCGCCTGGAACGAGGAAGCAATGGAACACCGGCAGGTCCCCGAACGAAGACCGGCACACATGCGCGTGCTTTAATTTCAGGCAAGGAAATAGGGAACATGAAAAAGAAAGACAGACCGAAGAAAAAAGCAGACATGCCCGAGTTTGAGTTCAAGGAATTCACGCCCGAGGAAAGCGCGATCTACGAGCAGGCGGTGAGCAAATTCCGCGAAGCCGTGGGAACGGGTAAAACGCTTCGCCAGGCATATGAAAGCTTTCCCGTTGAGGACAAGGAGTTGAGAGGCCTCATCCATGCGGATTTCCTGAAAATCCTGATCGCCGAACGTCACTTCGGACAGAAACAGACGCTTGCAGACATCGCAAAAGAGCTTGATGTGCCGGCCAAACTGATCACGGAAGTCCACGCACGCATGCTGCAGGAAGCCGGAATAACCACGGCCGCCCAGTTTACGCAGCAACATGGCGATATTGTTCCAAAAACAGACGATTAAATCGTTCATCGGCTCCTCCATCCCCGGATAAAATAATCAGCTTCACTCTGAGGACTTCCATGAGTTTTCTTATCGGACTTCTCGCCGGCATATTCGGCGGTCTCGTCGGGCTCGGCGGCGGCGTCATCATGATCCCGCTCATGGTGAGCGTGCTCAAGATGGACCAGCACCGGGCGCACGGCACAAGCCTCGTTGCCCTGGTATTCACCGGCTTGTCAGGCGCCGTTGCCTACGGCATGAAGGGAACGGTCGACGTAACCGCGGCGCTGCTTCTCGCGGCAACAGCGATGATTACGGCCCGCGCGGGCGCACGCTCCGCCCACGCGTTGCCCGAGTGGAAACTGAAGCGTGTCTTCGGAGGATTTCTTTTTTTTGTTTCCATCCTCCTCCTGGTCAAATCCTATCTGCCGCACATGCACGGTCTGGAAACGGGATGGAACAAAGTCGCCGTTCTCCTGCTGACCGGCGTGTTCACGGGTTTCGTATCAGGCATGATGGGTGTGGGAGGCGGCTCCCTCATGGTGCCGGCCATGGTGCTGCTTGCCGGATTCGAACAGCATCTTGCCCAGGGCAGCTCGCTTCTCGCCATGGTCCCGGCAGGCGCCGTGGGCGCATATACGCACTGGAAGCTCGGAAACGTACGGAGCAACATCCTCGGCGGGCTCATCCCGGGGATTCTGATCGGCACGTACGGGGGCGGCGTGTTCGCCCATGCGCTCTCGGAGATCGTTTTGCGGTATCTGTTCGCGGCCGTGCTCATCTGGACCGGCATCCGCTACCTCAGAGCAAAAAAACCGCAGCCCGCCGCAGCCTGACACGACCGTTCTTTTCCCCCTGTGCGCTCGCTTCCTGCCGCGCGATCGGCCTGGAAAGCCTTGACAGGAAGACAGATGATGCGGGAAAATAGTCCATGAGAATTGCCGGCCGCATCATGATTCTTCTCATCTCCGCTTCTGCGTCTGTTCTTCCCTCCTGTGTCGCACCCGTGCTCAACAGACAGCTGATGGACGAAGGAGCGCGGGAAGTTTCATTCGAGGCCCTGCGCGAGCATCCCGACCAATACACAAACAGCCTCTTCGTGTTCGGCGGGGTCATCGTGCGGACGAAGCTGACCGCAGGCGGGGCGCAGTTCGAAGCGCTTCATGTCCCGGTGGATCGGTCAGGCTATTTCCTGGAAAGCGGCCGTTCCGAAGGAAGGCTTTTTGCGTTGCTGCCCCCGGAAATGGGCATGGCCGACCCCGTGATCTATCATAAAGGCCGAAGGTTCACCATTGCCGCTGACTTCATCGAAATCCGTAAAGGCCGCATCGACGAAATGGAATATGGATACCCCGTATTCCGGATCAGGCAACTGTACCTCTGGCCCCAGGAACGCGCCTACGTGTATCCTCCCCTCTACCTGTACGATCCGTGGTTTTATCCCTATCCGTATTACTATCGGCATGCGTGGTGGTACTATCCCCACCGCCATGCACCGGCTCCGATCCGGCAGCGCACCGTCACGCCAGTCCGGCGAGTGCCGGCGCCGGAACACCCTTTGCGTTGATCCTCTCTCCTTCGACCGGGGTACTATGCTCTATCCGGTACCAAAAACATCCCCTCTTGACAAAATGCCCTGGGGGCCTGTATAAATAATACCCGGCAAGAACGGAAGGGTCCGCTGCTTTGGTTGCCATTATCATTCCCGGGACGAGGTGCCTCCATGACTGTTGAAAAGATGGAATTCAAAACGGAAGTCAAAGAACTGCTGGATCTCATGATCCACTCGCTCTACTCGCACAAGGAAATATTCCTGCGCGAGCTCATCTCGAACGCTTCGGATGCGATTGATAAAGCCCGGTACGAATCGCTCATGAATAAGGATATCCTGACAAATGCCGGCGGCGAGTGGAAAATAAAAATTGCGGTGGACAAGAACGCAGGAACGCTCACGGTAAGCGATAATGGCATCGGCATGACCCGCGACGAGGCCGTGGCCGAACTCGGCACCATAGCGCATTCCGGCACCAAGGATTTTCTCCGTGCGCTCCAGGGCAAGGAGGCAAAGGACAAGCCGGGCCTCATCGGCCAGTTCGGTGTCGGCTTTTACTCATCCTTCATGGTCGCGGACAAAGTGACCGTCATTTCCCGCAAAGCCGTTGAAAATGCGAAATCAGCAGTGAGGTGGGAATCCACGGCTGATGGCTCGTTCACCATCGACGACGCCGAGAGGGAGCATGCCGGCACCAGCGTTGTGCTCCATCTCAAAGAGGAGGAGAAGAAGTACCTGAATGAATGGGAAATCCGCGCCATTATAACGAAGTATTCGGATTACATCGAGCACCCCGTCGTCATGGACGTGGAGCGGGAAAAGGAAGACCCCGCTGACAAGAACAAGAAGATCAAAACCATCGAAGAGGAGCAGATGAACGCGGGCAAGGCCATCTGGCTCCGCGATCCGGCCGACGTGAAAAAGGAGGAATACGACGATTTTTACAAGCACGTGTCCCATGACTTCGCGGATCCCGCAAAGGTGATCCATTTCCGCGCCGAGGGCGCGTCGGAGTTCACGGCGCTGCTGTATCTGCCTGCGAAGGCTCCCTTTGGCATTCAATACCGCGACTACAAAATCGGGCCTCAGCTCTACGTAAAGCGTGTTCAAATCATGGATCACTGCGAACAACTCCTTCCCGAATACCTGCGTTTCGTCAAAGGCGTTGTGGATTCCTCCGACCTTCCTTTGAATATTTCGCGCGAGATTCTCCAGTCCAACAGGCACGTCGAAATCATCAAGAAGAACATTATCAAGAAGGTGCTCGATACGCTCGCGGACATGAAAAAGAACGACTACGACAAGTATGTTTCATTGCATAAGGAATTCGGCAGGATCATCAGGGAGGGCATTCATTTCGATTTCAGCCGCAAAGAGCAGATTGCAGACCTGCTGCTTTTGCAGTCCACGAAAACAGAACCAGGCAACTACACGACCTTCGACGACTATTACAAAAACATGCCCATTGCCCAGCCGGAAATTTACTATATCCTGGGCAGACCCGGCGAAGATACACTGCAATCGCCCTACCTGGAGGCATTCCGTGAAAAGGGCTACGAAGTACTCATCATGACCGAGGACATCGACGATATCATTATGCTCGATCTCCAGGAGTACAAGGGCAAGAAGATTAAATCCGTGGTCAAAGGCGATATCGAACTCGATTCGTCTGCCGATAAGGAAAAAGAGAAAAGCAGGCTGGAAAAGCTTATCGCCCTGATCAAGGAACAGCTGAAAGATGAAGTCAAGGACGTTCGTATCTCCGGCAGACTCAAGGATTCGGCCTGCTGCCTCGTTGCTGAAGAAGGCGGGCTCGATCCCCAGATGGAAAAACTGCTTAAGTCCATGGGACAGGATGTTCCGACGCAGAAACGCATTATGGAAATCAACCCCTCGCACCGCCTGTTTGCCGCAATGAACGACATTATCGTCAAAGGCGGCCAAAGCGACGTATTGAAAGAGTATATCGACCTTTTGTACAACCAGGCGCTGCTGCTTGAAGGTTCAAAAGTAAAGGATCCCGCCGAGTTTGGAAAGACGATAGCAAAACTGATGGTTGAAAACGCAAGACTCAAAATGAGTCAGTAGTGAATAAGCGACAAAAAATGTGCTCTTGAATCGCCTGAGGGGGATGAGGCACGATGGTGTTTTGCTTTTCCTGCATCCCTACCTTACTTACAATGACCACAACTTGAGCAATTATTGCATATATCATTTCTGATACCCGATTCACCGCTTGATGAGAACCTTATTGAAAATACGTTTTCTATGTTGGTCAATTCAGGCAATAAATTTGCAGCATGTTGTTAATGGCACAGAATATTTTTTTCCAGCCTACGTCTTTTTTAGTATATACTATCAAGCAGAAGACGCGCTGATATAAACCGCAGCGCACGCGTCGTCCGGCTATATCCACCCACAGCATATATTCTGTTACCAATTCATTCGGTTGCAGAGATATTCGATATCAATCCACGGCCTGAATTTCCCGGCCGGAAAGGAGAAGTGGCGCTGCGCAACGTTTAAACGTATGCTGAGAATTAATAAGCTCCTGTCCCAATACAAGCAAACGAAGGAATCCGGAATGCTTTCCATCAAGGTAGAAGGGAATGAACACCTGCTGAAAGTCTACTTCGACCTGGGAATGGTAATTGGACTCAGCCTGGGGACGCTGAAAAATGAGGATTGCTTCAATTTTCTCGCCAAATGTAAACCGCTTGAGGCTTCGTTCTTCAAGGGGTATAAGATCCCGGAAACAATCGCCGGCAGCAAGGAGAACATCAACAGCCGTCTTGACAGCTTTCTGGAGCCCTCTTCCACCGGTGCCGGAACAAACAGCAGCGGTACAGAACGAATGATTAACGCCGCTGCCGTTCAGAAACTGGAGGCGGCCTTTATCGATTTAATCGGCCCGCTCGGGAAAATGCTCATTAAGACCGCCTTCGCGGACCTAGATTATGCTCCCGGAGCCGACATGTCGATCGGGCAATACGGCAAATTGATCGACCGACTCCGGGAATCCCTGCCCCAGGAGCATCAAGCTTCGTTCGCAGCAAAATACGCCATGGGATTTACCCTGAAATAATTATACATTCTATAACCGGAGGTGGGCATGTCAGATACAAAATCGCTGCAGGTTAGAATCGCTGTAATGCTGATTGTTATTTTTTTTATTTCCCTCCCGCTTGTTGGCGTCACAGCATTCTTTGTGCTCCAGAAAAACATCAACGAGGATGTCTTCGAACAGGCAACTTTCTTCCTGAATACTATGGAGTCCGTGCGAAAGCATGTGGGCAAAGTAGTGCGACCGGCCGCGCAGGAGGGTTTGCCCGGTAAATTCGATGTTCGTCTCATGTCGACGTCCTACGCCGCCCGCGGAGTGGCCGAAAAGCTCAAGGAGAACTTCAGTGAATACACATTCCGGCATATATCCGCAAACCCGCGCAATCCCGTGAACCGTGCCGATTCATTTGAAGTCGGGATCATCCAAAATTTCGTAACGGACCGGACCGCGCGTGAGACAAAAGGTTTTATCCGGCGGGGGAAAGACGAGTACTTTTATGTTGCAAAACCGGTCATTTCCGACAGTACCTGCGCCGCCTGTCACAGTACGCCGGCTGTCGCGCCGAAAGAAGTTGTTGCGGCCTACGGTTCCACCGCGGCGTTCAATTGGCAGGATGACCAGGTCGTTGCAGCACTCATGGTGTACGTTCCCACAAAACTGGCACGGGCCCACGCCTTCAAGGCGCTTGTCGCCTTCATGGGCTTGTATGCAGTCGTCTTTCTCATCATTCTTATCATGATCGACCGGGCGATCGTGAATGGTATCATCAAACCGATCGGGGTTTTCGCGGCCACAGCGGAACAGATCAGCAAAGGCAACCTCCAGGTGGACTTCCCTGAGGCGAACAACCGGGAAATGAAGACACTCCGTGACGCATTCAGCCGCATGAAGGTGAGTATTGTGGCAAGCATGAACATGATCGAAAAATTCAGGAGCAAGAACCACTAGGACGCGTCTCAATGCACGTACCGAAAGCCCCGCATGTTTGGAGCTAACCCTCTGGCGGCCTTCATGGCCGCCTTTTTTTCTACCACCTTGCCGGGGGATCCGATCACTCTGCACCGAGGAATCTTTTCGCTTGCCAGTGCCGCTCAAATTATAGTATCCTCACATCAGATGATTGTTGGATTCACATCCTAATGACAAGGTCGATGCTGGTCGTGCCGATAGGGAAATTACAAGCATTCCGGATATGACGACAGCACCATCTGCAACAGTTCCTGTGTCGGGCTCATCCGGCAAACGGGAGCAACGATGGCAATGAGGAACGCATATGTTCAAGAAAAAAGAGGCGCACGGTTATAGAAATCCTGTAGAAAAAATCTCCATGAAGACGCTTGTCTACGGTGAAAAGACCCTGCTCGCCGAATTCAGGCTCGAAAAAGGCGCGGTCCTGCCGCGGCACAAGCATCCGCACGAGCAAACAGGATACCTCGTGTCCGGCGGCATCGACCTGACCATCGGAGATGCAACACACCACACGTTGCCCGGTGACAGCTGGAGCATCCCGGGCGACGTTGAGCATAATGCCGTTGCCCGTGAAGATTCCGTTGCCGTGGAGGTCTTTTCACCCGTGAGACAGGATTATATCCCCTGACCCGGCTGTGGAGGAGATTGCCGATGATGCCCGATGAGACCATGTTCACGAGAAATGAGACACTCCAAACCATCCATGCGCGCCATAGTGTCAGGACGTTTTTGAAAGACGAAGTGAGCGACGAGGAAATCCGCGTGCTGCTCCATGCGGCGAACGCCGCGCCCTCTGCGCACAATCAGCAGTCATGGCGTTTCATCATTCTGCGGGACGAAAAAAAACAGGACCTGGCCCAGCTGGTTACGGCGCAGTCCGCGACATTTCCCAGGCCAGCCGCTGCCCTGCTCAGGATGGGTGCCAAGAGCATCCTATCCGCGCCTGTTGTGATCGCCGTGGCGAATACGGGTGATTTGATCAGGCACGGGACAGAGCTGTTTAAAGTGGAAAAAGAACAGGCGCACGATTTTTTCCGGACCATGGAAATTCAGAGTTCAGCCGCAGCAGTGGAGAACATCCTGCTCGCGGCAACGTCGATAGGCCTCGGCACGGTCTGGCTGGGAGTTCTCTATCTGATCAAGGATGAGGTTCTCAGATTTCTGGGTGAACCGGAAGGCGAGTTCATGGCTGTTGTTCCGGTGGGGCGGCCCGCCAGGTCAGGCAGCGGGCCCAAGAAAGAGCCGGTCGAAATGAAAATAAAGATGCTCATCTAACAATGA
The DNA here is from genome assembly GCA_035490495.1 of Nitrospirota bacterium. GTDB lineage: Bacteria > Nitrospirota > UBA9217 > UBA9217 > UBA9217 > JAJYKN01. The sequence continues at coordinate 4,117 of DATHDE010000142.1, read as the reverse complement.
GCTGTTGACGGGATGCAATTGGAACATCGAGTATCGCTGCTCCGGGCTAACCATTCACGCCCTGCCGCAGGCCGATTATTCCTCTCCGTCCGCCTCCTCTTCGGTTCCGTTGCTGCTGAAGGGTCCTTTTACGCCCAGCTCCTTGATTTTCTTCCTGAGCGTGTTGCGGTTGATGCCGAGCAGATTCGCGGCGCGCACCTGGTTGCCTTCCGTTTTCTTGAGCACGAGTGTGATAAGCGGTTTCTCTACGCGCTGGATGACCATGGTATAAATATCACCGCGGTCCAGTCCGCCCATGCGGTCGACCAGGTCCACCAGTTTCTCTTCCAGGAAGTTCTCAAAGGACAGATGGGCGCCCTGCCCTGGTTTGAAGATCTGCGGCGGCAGCGCATCGGGGAAAATCTTGTCCCCTTGCGAAAGCGTAATGGCGCGCTGGATGGCGTTCTCGAGCTCCCGCACATTCCCCGGCCAGTCATACGCCCGGAGGATCTTGAGCGTCTCGGGCGTAAGTATCTTCTTCTTTGTGTCCGTGGCCTGGTATTTCTGCATGAAATACTCGGCGAGCGGAACAATGTCGTCCTTGCGTTTCCTGAGCGGCGGAATATTGATCTGGATCACGTTCAGCCGGTAGAACAAGTCCTCGCGGAAGCTCTTCTCACGAACCATTTTCTCGAGGTTGTGGTGAGTGGCCGCGAGCACGCGCACGTCGGTTTTGATCGACTCCGTGCCTCCCACACGCTCGAACTCCCGCTCCTGCAGCACGCGGAGCAGCTTCCCCTGAAGCGGCAGGTCCATGTCTCCGATCTCGTCCAAAAACAGCGTCCCGCCCGCAGCCGCCTCGAATTTGCCGATTTTACGACCGATGGCGCCGGTGAAGGCACCCTTCTCATGACCGAACAGCTCGCTTTCGAGCAACTCGGAGGGTATGGCTGCGGAATTGACGGCGACGAAGAGTCTGCCCGCCCGTTTGCTGTGGTAGTGGATGGCCCGCGCCACGAGTTCCTTGCCCGTGCCGCTCTCGCCGTGGATCAGCACTGTAGCGTCGCTCTCCGCAACGCGGCCGATGGTTTTATAGATTTCCTGCATGGCGGCCGTGTTGCCTACCAGCCCGCCCTCGTACTTCTCGCGCACCTCTGCGCGGAGTGCCGTCACTTCCTGAGAAAGCCTCCGGACCTCGATCGCCTTGCGGACGAGGATGTTCACCTCGTCGAGATCGAAGGGTTTGGTGATGTAATCGAACGCTCCGCGACGCATGGCCTCGATGGCGTTCTGCATTGTAGCCTGGGCGGTCATAATGATGACGGAAATACCGCGGTTTTCCGTCTGAATCCGGTCGAGCACTTCGAAGCCGCTCATCCCGGGCATACGGATATCCATGAGCATGATTGCAATGCCGCCTTCCTTCAGCTGTTCGAAAGCCTCGGCACCGTCCTTGGCCAGGACCGTTTCGATCCCTTCCTTCTCGAGCGACTTTTTGAGCACCCAGCGCACGCTCTCGTCGTCATCGACTATCAGCACTTTTTCATTTATCATAATGGCTCGCTCTTGCCCTCGCATGCAATCCGGGACTCAAGTTCCCTCCTGTGAATATCATCCCGCCAGCGGCAGGTACACGCTGAACGTCGTCCCCTCGTTTTCCTGGCTCTCCACGCGAATGGTGCCCAGATGCTCCTGCACAATCTGGTAGGAAAGGGCCAGCCCTAGCCCCACGCCCCGGTCCTTGGTCGTGAAGAACGGCGTAAAAATATCCTGCAGGTGCTCCTGCTTTATTCCCGATCCTGTATCGCTCACCTTCACCACCATCAGATGGTACTTTCTACCGTCCGCCTGAACGGTAGTGAACATATCGGAAATGCGCGTCACGACCGTAAGCTTCCCGCCTTTGGTCATCGATTCCACCGCATTTTTAATGATGTTCAGAAAAACCTGAATCAGCTGGTCTTCGCTGCCATACACGCCCGGCAGGCTTGGATCATAGAGCCTGGCCAGGATGATACCCCGCTGCCGCACATGCTCTTCGTTCAGAAGCAGGACGCGGTCGAGAACGCTGTGAATATTCATCGCCTTCATTTCGCGGGGCTTGCTCCGCGTGAAATCCAGAATGCCCTCAAGCACCTTGTTCAGGCGGTCGGCTTCTTTCAGGATGACGTCAAGGTACTCGGTCAGGTTCCTGCAGACGCTCGGCGCCTCGGCGCTTGCGCTCTGGAGATCCGCTCTCATGAGCTGTGCTGCACCGCGGATGCCCACCAGCGGGTTCTTCACTTCATGTGCGATACCGGCAGCGATCATCCCGAGCGTCGCAAGCCGGTCAGACCTCCGCATGCGCTCCTTGAGATCCCTCACGCCAGCCTGATCGCGGATCGTGAGGATCAAGCCTGTGGGTCGGCCTTCATCGTCCGTGAGCATGCTTGTTACCAGACCGACCGCCCGCTGCGCGCCGTGCTTTACCAGGATCTCGGCATCGTAGTCCGAATACGACCTGCCGGATGCAGCCGTTTTGTCAAGCTGGCTCACGATGGCGGGATTCTCTGCAAACAGCGTCCGGATATGTCTCCCTAATGCCTCAGCGGAGGGAATCCCCGTCAATTCCTCCGCTGCACGGTTCCAGACAAGCACGCGTCCGCCGGGGTCGGCCAGCACCACACCGTCGATGATGCTCGTCAGGATGTCCGCCGTGATATCATTTATGCGCGTTTCCGCTGGATCCATGCTCCATAGATAGCACAACACATTTGAGTATTCAAGTCATTTCCTGTATAGTGCGGAAGCGCACTGGTGCCGCAGCACCGTGCAAAGCACCTCCTGAACGCTGCCGCTAACCATGCGGCGGGAGATACTGTCATGTTCGATATCCGGCTTCTGTTCGTTGCTGTTGCCTGGGGTGTCAACTTCTCCGTCGTCAAATACGCACTCGCCGAATTCGAGCCGCTCGCCTTTACGCTTGTCCGCTTCACGCTTGCCGGGGTGTTCCTTCTCGCCGTCATGCGGGTGGGCAATACGCCGTTCGCCATCGATCGAAAAGATCGTTTCTCCGTTGCGATGCTGGGGCTTACCGGAATCGCCCTCTACAACATCTTTTTCATGTATGGCCTGCGTTTCACGTCGGCGTCGAATTCTGCACTTCTGATTTCCCTGTCACCCCTGGCAGGAGCGCTGTTTCAGTCGGCCGCGGGAAAGGAGAAGATCACCATCCGCATGTGCGCCGGACTCTGCCTCGCAACTGCGGGCGTTGTTATGATCATCCGAAGCCATCATCATGCTTTTACTCTTTCCTCTGCGAGCATCAAAGGAGACCTCTTGACCCTCTGTGCTACCTTTGCCTGGGCGCTTTACACGATCCGGGCAAAACCCCTTCTGGGGAAGTATCCGTCACTGACGATCACGGCGTATTCCATGCTGGGCGGCAGCATCATGCTGCTGCCCGCAGGAATGCCCGAACTCATCAACCAGCGCTGGTCGGCCGTGTCGACAGCATCCTGGACCGCCCTTGCATTTTCCGTTTTTATTGCCGGGGGTCTGGCATATGTTTTCTGGTACGACGGCGTGAAGCGCATCGGCGTTACGCGCACCATGGCCTACCACTATCTCATGCCGTTTGCCGCAGTATTGTTCTCCGCGCTTGCCCTCAAGGAGAACGTCACGCCGCTGCAGATTGCCGGCGGCGCGGCCATTCTCACCGGCGTTTACCTTGTGCAGAAGAAAAGCACACCATAAGCGGGCGGGACACGCGACGTACCTCCCGCCCGCCTGCACTTCGCTGTCCGCTTATTAAGCGTATCCGGCTTCTCCATGCTGGCTGATATCGAGGCCTTCTGTCTCCTGCTCGGGATCGATCCGTATGCCCATTGCCGCATTGATCGCTTTGAGCATGATGAAACTCACCACAAACGAGTACGCCGCGATGAGCGCCACTGCCCCAGCCTGGATAAAGAACTGCTTCCCGTTGCCGAAAAACGCTCCATTCGCTCCCGCTGCATTGATGGCCACGGATGCGAACAAACCGGCCATGAGCGTGCCGACCACGCCCCCCACGCCGTGAACGCCGAAGGCATCGAGTGAATCGTCGTATCCGAACTTCGTCTTTGCATTAAGCGCCGTGTAGCACACCAGCCCTGCC
>DATHDE010000141.1:0-8357 GCA_035490495.1 Nitrospirota bacterium | reverse complement strand
TCCCATGAAGCGCTCGGCTCCACGCGGGTCATGGGCGCGTGCATGGCCCTGGGAGAGCAGGCAGGCAGGGCAGCAGCGTACCGGGTGAAACACGGGATATGGCCTGTCGTTTAAAAGAGTTAACGGTTTTTTTTACCATTTCGTATGCAGGCATCGCATACAGAAGCACCTGAACGCGGGGACCCCGATAGACGTGCATTCGAGGACGAAGCTCCCGATCCTCCGAGCATGTACCATGATTTTATTTTATGTATCAGCCGGGCTCATCCGTGTTCATCTATGATTCCTAACGTTCATTCGTTTCAGGAGGTCCTCCGTGCGTATTCTGCTCGTTAAGCCGCACCCCCAGCTGCTCGTGGCAAAGCGTCTTCAGGAAGGGTTTCTGCATCTCGAACCGCTGGAGCTCGAGATGGTCGCGGCCGGAGTTCCCGCCGAAGACGAGGTCGTGATTCTTGACCTGAGCTTCGAAAAGGACCCGATACGGGGATTCGAGGAAAAGGTAAGGTCCTTTGCACCCCGGATCGTCGGGTTCACCGGATACAGCAGCCAGTCGAGCCTGGTCAAAACACTTGCCGCCATGGTGAAGAAGATCGACCATGAAATCCTGACGGTGGTGGGCGGGACTCACGCGACGATCATTCCCGCTGACTACGCAACGGACGGCAGCGGCATCGACCTGATTGTCCGGGGGGAAGGCGGAACCGCGTTCGGCGAAATTGTACGGCGCTTCAAAATCAATGAACAGCTTCATTTCGGCGATACCGTGCTGTCCCCGAAATCCGCCGATTTCGCTCAAAAGGCCGCCGGGCCACCGCCGGAATTTCCACCGGTGGACAAAATCCCGCGGGCGCGGCGCGAGCTCGTGGACCGTTCACGCTACTTCTGCGTCTGGACGTCGAGCACGGAAAAAAAGCTCGATACCATCTTCCCGCGGACTGCCAGCATGAGGACCTCTACGGGGTGCGCTTTTTCCTGCTCCTTCTGCGTGGTGCACCACCTGATGCGGGGCAAGTACCTCCAGCGGACCCCCGAGGACGTTGTCGACGAGATTGCGAAAATCCCCGAGGAGCACATTTACTTCGTTGACGACGAAACGTTCCTGAACAAGGACCGGCTCACGAAGATCGCAAACCTGCTCAAGGAGAGGGGGATCAGGAAGAAATACATCAGCTGGGCGCGCGCGGACACGATCGTAAAGTATCCCGACCTGTTCAGGCTGTGGCACAGCGTGGGGCTGAGCGTCGTCTACGTCGGCCTCGAAGCAATGGTGAGCTCGCGGCTCGACAAGTACAAAAAGCGCACGAACGTGGACACGAACCGCAGGGCGGTCGAACTCATTAAAGAGATCGGCATCACGCTGCACGCGAGCTTCATGGTGGACCCTGATTTCTCGGTTCAGGATTTCAAGGACCTGGAAGTTGAAATCATGAAGGTCTGCCCCGCGGAAGTGACCTTTACCGTCTTCTCGCCCTCTCCCGGAACGGACCTGTGGCAGCAACACAGCAACGACTACATCGTCGATCCCTATCTGTACTATGACTGCATGCACACGATTCTTCCGACGAAGCTCGACATGAACCTGTTCTATGCGCATTTTGCGAAACTTTCGCGCGTGGCGCTCCAGGCGAATCCCCTGCGCGTGAATAAGGTGAAGGTACCGTTCCGCGAGATCGTCAAGATCATTTATCTCGGGACCAGATATATTCTTGCGATGCGGAATATCTACAGAGATTATTTGCCGGGCAGCGCTCAATCCAGGGCATTCGAAGCCACCAGGGCACGAGGAAGATAAGACCGGCCGCATCATCCGGGAAACGCAATTTTCATGAACATCTTTGAAACCATTCAGCGGGAAACCGCGGAGCTCAGGTCGAATATCGCCGTGATCGAAGGCGACGACCGCATCACGTATGCCGGGCTGTTCTCGCGTGTCGACCGCGCCGCGCGCAGCCTGAGTGCTCACGGCGTGGGCAATCTGCACCGCGTGGGGCTTCTGTGCGACGACAGTATCGATTATATTGTCGCCAGCCTTGCCATCCTGTCGCTTCGGGCCGCGGTCGTCCCGGTATCGCCGGAGCAAACAGGGGAGGAGCGGGACACCGTCATCAAACGTATCGATGTGGATTACGTGATCTCGGAGGCAAGGCTGCATCAGGACGACAAAGGCGAACCTCTTGCCAGCAGCGGATTTGTGAACAAAGCGTTCCGGATTACAAGGCGTGCGGTGCGGGAGCGGCCGCACGCGGAGTACTTCCGGATGCATCCGGCTTTCATCCGCTTCAGCTCAGGCACTACGGGTTTGAGCAAAGGAGTGGTGCTTTCCCACGAAGCGATCATCGAGCGGACCGACGCGGCGGACCAGGCGTTGCGCATTACGCCGCAGGACCGGATTCTCTGGGTTCTTTCCATGAGCTATCACTTCGTCGTCACGATCCTGCTTTTTCTCCGGCGCGGGGCCATGATCATCCTGTGCGGCAGCCGCTTCCCGGAAATGCTCATCCGGGGAATCACCGAGCACCACGGGACATTCATGTACGCGTCTCCCTTTCATTACAGCCTCCTCTCGCGCACGGATGCCCTCCGGAAAGAAGCGCTCGGAAATATCAGAATGGCGGTTTCCACTGCGATGAAGCTTCCAGGGCAGATCGCCGAGGAATTCCACGCGAAGTTCGGTCTGGAGCTGACCGAAGCATACGGCATCATCGAAGTCGGGCTGCCGTTCATAAAAACCGGAGGCGGCGGCAAACGCGGTTCTGTGGGAAAAGCGGTGCCGGGCTTCGAACTCCGCCTGGACAACAAGGACGACGAAGGTGTGGGCGAGATCCGCATCCGCGGAAAAGGCATGCTTGACGCCTATTATTCTCCCTGGCAGAGCCGTGAGGAGATTCTCGAGGACGGCTGGTTCAAGACAGGCGACCTCGGCAGGATTGACAGCGACGGATACCTCTTTATCGTCGGAAGGGAAAAGGACGTCATCAACTTCGCCGGCATGAAAATATTCGCGCAGGAAGTCGAAACGGTTTTGAATCAGCACCCCCAGGTGCGGGAAACACTGGTCTACGGCGCGGACCACCCCGTCTACGGCCAGCTCCCGATGGCGAAAATTGTCAGCCGGAAGACGGGGGAACGGATCGACCTGAATGAACTGCGCCGATTCTGCTACCAGCGTCTCGCCCAGTATAAAGTACCAAAGGATTTCAGTTTTGTCGATGCACTGCCGAAAACCGCGAGCGGCAAAATAAAAAGGACACCGTGATTTATGGGCCATCCATCTATTTGTTGACAAATCAATGTTTTTTTTGTATTTTAGACCGACACGCCATCAGGGCATGGCGTAAAAATCCCAGCGCATGAAGAACAACGGTGATAACGGAGCACGGCAATGATTCCTTTGCGCGACATCAATCCGACCGAGCGCTTTCCGGTTATCACCATCGCCTTGATAGCCCTGAATATAGCTGTATTCGTATTTGAACTAACCTTGCGCCAGCCGGCAGGAGAGGTTTTCGTTAATTCCTTCGCCTTAGTGCCGGCGAAACTCTTCGCCCGTGTACCGCTGGAACGGGGAGCGGTGCCTGCGGTCGCCACGGTGTTTACCTCGATGTTCCTGCATGGCGGATTTCTCCATCTCGCGGGAAACATGCTGTACCTCTGGATTTTTGGGAACAACATCGAGGACGCGACCGGCAGGTTGCGGTTCGTCGCCTTCTATCTCGTGTGCGGCGCCGCGGCTGCGTACGCGCATGCGTATGCCAACCGGTTCTCGCTCGTGCCTATGATAGGCGCAAGCGGGGCGATATCGGGCGTGCTGGGGGCGTACCTCGTGCTGTATCCGCGTGCGCGCGTGCTCACGCTTATTTTCTTCGGTTTTTTCATCAGGACCGTCCAGGTCCCGGCCATGGCCATTCTGATCTTCTGGTTCGCGCTTCAGTTCGTGAATGCCTTGCTCGAAAGCGGCATGGGGGGCGGCGTGGCGTGGTATGCGCATGTGGCCGGATTTGTCGCGGGGGTGCTCCTGATTGCAATGTTCAAGCGCAAGAACGTTCCCTTTTGGGGCGGGAGGGATTCCGGATACTCATGATCGTTGCGTGCGACTGCGGTGCAAAACTGAAAATCGATGACGCGAAAATCGCGGGCAGGCGCGTAAAAATCCGTTGTCCGCGGTGCGGCAACACGCTGGCTGTTCAGCAACAGCAACCGCCCGTCGCGGCCGAGAAGAAATCCTCGACGCAGGGGGAAGCGGCAAGCGGCGCACTGATCCTCGTTGCGCATGACAGCGACGTCGTGAGATACCTTGTATCGGGCGTGCTGGTGGACGCCGGTTTTCGCGTTGAAATGGCGGTGAACGGCATCGAAGCCATGAAGAAAGCGGTCGAATTGAGGCCGCATGGGCTTGTCCTCGATGTCGGTCTTCCGGGAATCTATGGATTCGAACTCTGTGACCGCCTGAAAGGGAATCCGGATACCAAGGGTATCAAGATTATCCTCCTTTCCTCGGTTTACGATATGCGGAGGTACAAGCGTACCCCTGCGAGCCTGTATGGGGCTGACGACTACATCGAAAAGCACCATATACAGGATATGCTTGTTGTCAAACTGCGCCGGCTCCTGTACCCGGAGCAGACATCGGCGACCCAGCCTGCAGCTCCGGCACGCAGCGAATTGCCGGAGATGGCGCGTCCTCCTGCGAGGGAATTCACGTCAGCGCTCCTGAACGATGCTGCAGCCCTTCCTGGTGAACAGGAATCTCCAGACGCGGCGGTGAAGGGGAAGGCGCCTCTGCCGCACAGTGAGCGCGGCGATGCGACGGCCATGCTGCCGGAATCCATCAGTCTGAAAGCCTCGGTGTTCCAGGAAGAGGAGTGCAGCGTTCCGGTGCTGCAGGAGAGCGATCCTGCTGCAATAGAAAAAGCACGCCGCTTTGCGCGGATCATCGTATCCGATATCGCGCTCTACAACCAGCAGTCAGTGATCGAAGGCATTGCCAACGGCACATTGTATGACCTGCTCCGGAACGATATCACCGAAGGCCGTGAACTCTACGAGAAACGCGTACCCGCATCCGTCAGGGCGAAGAAGGATTATTATCAAGAAGCATTCGACAACTTCATCGCTGCTGCGAAAAAAAAGAATGTTCGTTGACAGCGCATGTGAGTTCTAGTATAGTATACAAACTTGTCGGGGCGTAGCGCAGCCTGGTAGCGCACTTGGTTCGGGACCAAGGGGTCGGAGGTTCAAATCCTCTCGCCCCGACCATTTTTTTATTATTGCAGGACCCCGGAGATAACGAAGGGGGAACAGGCGCGAATGCGACGGGAACGGCGTATCGCCCGATAGCATACGGCACAAAGGCTCTGGTGTGATGTATCAATTACTCTTCTGTACCCTGAGGTATTCATGAGTGAAAGGGAACGGTCGGTTGATGATCTGATGGATGCCGAACCCTTTGGCGACGAAAGCGGCGAAAAAGAAGAACCGAGAACCACCGTTGAGGAACATTCTGAGTCGGAGACGGACTCCGGCCAGAAAGGCCTCGACGCCATCAAGTATTATCTCAAGGAAATTCGGAAAACCCCCCTCCTGACATTTGAACAGGAACAGGAACTGGCGAAGCGGATCGCCCAGGGCGATGCGGAGGCACGCGCACGGATGATCGAAGCCAACCTTCGCCTGGTCGTCGCAATCGGGAAAAAGTACATCAACCGGGGCCTGCAGTTCTCGGACATCATCGAAGAGGGCAATCTCGGCCTGATCCGGGCCGTGGAAAAATTCCAGCACGAGCGCGGCTTCAAGTTCAGCACCTACGCTTCCTGGTGGATCAAACAGGCCATCGAACGCGCTATCGTGAACCAGACCAGGACCATCCGCCTGCCCGTGCACATAGCCGAGATCGTCAACGCCTACATGCGGGCAACGCGCCAGCTCACCCAGGCGCTGGGCCGCGAGCCGTCCATCGATGAGATCGCCAAAAAAATGAAAGTCACCGTGGAAAAGGTGAGGAGCATTTCCCAGGTGGTCCGGGAAACGTACTCCCTCGACATGCTGATAGGCGATCAGGAAGAAGACACGCTCAAGGATATTCTGCAGGACAACAATGCGCTGTCTCCGGCCAGCGTATCGGATGACATACGGAGGCGGGAGCACATTGATGAGTGGCTGCAGCAGCTGTCCGTGAGCGAGCGGAAGGTGATCGAACTCAGGTTCGGCCTGCTGGACGGAGAGCCCAAGACCCTTGATGCCATCGGCAAGGAGTTCGGCATCACACGCGAGCGCGTGCGCCAGATCGAGACCCAGGCGCTGAACAAGCTCAGGGCCATCACGAAACGCAAGAAAATCGATTTTGAAGGCATGGTTTAGAATACAGTGCGACGTCCAGCCGCCCCTGTAGCTCAGGTGGATAGAGCAGCGGTTTCCTAAACCGCGTGCCGGGTGTTCGAGTCACCCCAGGGGCACCATACCTTTTCGATGGTTTAGGTCCACCAGCCGGATGTAAAAATCCACTTTGTCCATAGAGGTTTCCATCCTGCCTTCCTTCGTCACAGCCTCTCTTTTTCTCCTTGTGTCTGCCTTGTTAATGTAAATACTGTTCACCACAGATCAATCACCCCAGATACGCAGCGATGACCCGCTCATCCTTCCGAAGATCATCGGGTTTTCCCTGGATCACGATCCTGCCGCGCTCCATGACGTAAACAAAGTCCGCCACCTCAAGCGCTTTTTTTACCATCTGTTCGACAAGGAGAAGCGGTATGCCGGTTTCCTTGAGCCGTCCGATCGTTGCAAACACATCCTCGACAATAACCGGCGCAAGGCCCATGGAAGGCTCATCCATCAGGATCACCTTAGGATCGGCCATCAGGGCGCGGCCGATGGCAAGCATCTGCTGTTCGCCGCCGGAAAGCGTGCCTGCCTGCTGGTGACGGCGTTCCTTCAGACGGGGGAAGAGTTCATAGACCAGCTCAAGTCTGCTCGCGGCCTTTGCACGGAATCCGAAGAGTTTCGGGAGGAGGCGGTATCCGCCCAGCAGCAGGTTATCCTCGGTGGACAACGGCCCGAAAACTCGGCGGCCTTCGGGCACGTGTGCGAGTCCGAGCCGCGCGATGCGGGAAGCGTTCATATCCTGAATGGGCTCGTTGTCAAGCAGCACCCGGCCCCTGGTCGGCCGAAGGAGGCCGGAGATGGTCCGCATGGTCGTTGTTTTGCCGGCGCCGTTCGGGCCGATGAGTGCAACGAGGGATCCCGCCTTCACTTCGAGCGTCATCCCGACGAGGACTTCGCTGGCACCATAGCCGGCATGAATGTTATCGACGACAAGCATAATTGAAGTTATAAAAAAGTTCGGCCCAAACCACTAAAATAAAAATCGTCAGTCGGGTCTCCCCCAAAGCCGCGAAGGGACGACGACAAACCAACTCCCGCTTTCTTTGCTGCCTCGTGTTCTTAAATACCTTTAAGCGTTCGCCCCGAGGTATGCCGCAATGACCCGGGGATCGCGCTTCACGTCTTCCGGCCGTCCTTCGGCTATGACGGAACCGCCGTCGAGGACGGTTACGACATCGCAGAGCTCGCTCACGACCTCCATGTGATGCTCGATCAGGATCATCGTGATGCCGAGCTGATGGATCTTCCTGATGATCGCGACAAGCTTCCTCACATCAGGTGCTGCGAGTCCCGCAGCCGGTTCATCCAGGATGAGGAGATCCGGCTGGCGCGCGAGGGCCCGTGCAATTTCGAGGAACCGCTGTCCCCCGTAGGGGATGTCTTTTGCGGGCGTGCGGACCTCATCCCCGAGCCCCACGAGGTCGAGCAGGGCCAGCGCCCCTGCCTGGCTGCAGCGCTCTTCGCCCCGTCCCAGGCCGAGCAGCACGAACGGCAGCTTCGTCTTATACATGTCTTTCATGGCGACCATGACGTTTTCAAGCGCGGTGAGCTCCGTAAATATCTGGAGGTTCTGAAACGTCCGGCTGATGCCTCTGTGCGCGACTCGGTACAGGCTGCCGGTGACCAGCGGCTTGCCGCGGAGCAGCAGGGAGCCGCTGCTCGGAGCATAGAGCCCCGAGATGACGTTTACCAGCGTGCTCTTGCCCGATCCGTTCGGACCGATCAGGCCGTGGATCTGTCCGGAGCGCACGACGAGCGAGACACCGTCGACGGCACGCACGCCACCGAAGTGCCGCTGCAGGTCTTTCAATTCGAGCAGCGTACTGCCGTCATGTTCCTTTGTTGCCAGCACGGCGGCGAGAGGGGCTGCTTCCTCCAGCCGGGCCGGCGGGACGCGGAAGAGCTTCGAGAGAAACTTCGCGGCAAAGCCCATCAATCCTTCAGGCAGGCCCACGACGACCGAGAAGAGCATGAGG
>DATHDE010000140.1:0-16505 GCA_035490495.1 Nitrospirota bacterium | reverse complement strand
TAATATGTTTGGCACGCTGATTCAGCGTAGACAGGAATCGCGTTAAAGAAAAAGGCAGCAACTATCAAGCATGGTATCGATGAAATGGATTTCATAAGATCTTCAATTTTTTCCCTTACGCCAACTAGTAATTGAGCAGTTACGATGGCAACTTTAGCAGAATACATTTTTTCGGTCAATATGAAAATAAGATTGACCTATGTGCTTAAATTCATTGCAATCGATGCTGACTAATATGCAATTTCCGGTATTAGTCCAGAGGACAAAGAGCATGCAGACAATTCCGGACGATATTCTGGCCCGATACTTCTCATTCTCAAATCTCTGCTTCCCGTCATCCCCGAGTGATTTCATCGGGGATATGGTTTTAAGCACCATATTCCCAATTAAACATTCAGAAATGACACTGTGTATGTAATCGCTATTTCGAGACGTTAATAATCCAAAAGCTGCCCAATAAAGCACTGCTCCGGCTGCCCGCTGCTAAAAATGCCAAATATAAAAAATTCTATTGAAAAGTCCGTCCGCTTCAGGTATTCTTCATGACTGTTTACGACCTGTGTTCGGCGCGATTGTGCGCTTTCGGATCGATATGCAGAACAATGACATTATTGGCTCAAAAGGCCGGGAGGGAACCAGATGAGCAGCTGCACCAAAAATTACCTTTTTACCTCGGAGTCGGTTACCGAGGGCCATCCTGATAAGATAGCCGATCAGATTTCCGATGCGGTTCTCGACGCGCTGCTGGCGCAGGACCCCATGAGCCGCGTTGCGTGCGAGACGCTATTAACCACGGGCCTGGCCATGGTGGCTGGTGAGATCACGACCAAGGGGTATGTCGAGATCCCCGACATTGTGCGCGCAACGATCAGGGACATCGGCTATGTCCGGGCAAAGTACGGTTTCGACGCCGATACCTGCGCGGTCATCACGTCGGTCCACTCGCAGTCGCCGGACATCGCCATGGGTGTGGACACGGGCGGCGCAGGGGACCAGGGTCTCATGTTCGGCTATGCCTGCGACGAGACCCCGGAACTCATGCCCATGACCATCATGCTGGCCCACAAGCTGACGCGCCGCCTTTCGGAAGTGCGCAAGAAGGAAATCCTTCCGTATCTGCGGCCGGACGGGAAATCGCAGGTGACGATCGAATACCGGGACGGCAAACCCTACAAACTCCACACGATCGTGGTTTCATCCCAGCACAGCCCCGAGGTGAACCTCAAACAGCTGCGCAAGGACATCATCGAGAAAGTCATCCTTCCCGTACTCCCGAAGAAACTGCTCGATGAAAAATCGATCATCTATCACATCAATCCCACAGGCAGGTTCGTTACCGGCGGCCCCATGGGCGACACGGGCCTCACCGGACGCAAGATCATCGTCGATACCTACGGCGGCGTGGGCAGCCACGGCGGCGGCTGCTTCTCGGGCAAGGATCCGACCAAGGTTGACCGCTCGGCATCCTATATGGCGCGCTACATCGCGAAGAATATTGTGGCAGCCGGCATCGCCTCCGAGTGCGAGGTGCAGCTTGCCTATGCCATCGGTGTTCCTGAACCGGTTTCGGTTCATGTGGACCATTTCGGGACCAGCCAGGTAGAATATGAGAAGCTGGTCAGGATCATCCGCAAAAACTTCGACATGACGCCGAAGGGCATCCTGAAGACGCTGAAACTGCGGCGGCCCATTTACCGCAAAACAGCTGCGTACGGACACTTCGGACGGAGCGAGCCGGAGTTCACCTGGGAGAAGACCGACAAGGCCGCAACGCTGAAAAGAGAAGCGGGCCTGAAGTAAGAGCGGAACCCGTATCCGGTTTGCTGATCGAATCCGGGTAATCTGCACAATGTGCTAAAATTATGGGGGCAGCCCAGTGTGGCTGCCCTCGACATTCCACCCCATCGAGGGGCGCTGCAGCAGTCACCGCTGGGTGAATCTGTCAGGCTCGAGGGAGTGGTTGACAGGCAGCAACGGCGCCCATTCATGAACCTGAATGGAGGGCGTTATGACTACTGGTATGGCTACGAAAGACTGTGTTGTCGCAGACCTGGGCCTCGCTGAATGGGGCCGCAAGGAAATCCACATTGCTGAAACCGAAATGCCCGGCTTGATGGCGATCCGCGAGGAATACGCCACGAGCCAGCCGCTGAAGGGCGCGCGCATCACCGGCTCGCTGCACATGACGATCCAGACCGCCGTGCTGATCGAGACGCTGACCGCGCTCGGCGCGGAGGTGCGCTGGGCATCGTGCAATATTTTCTCGACGCAGGACCACGCGGCGGCAGCGATCGCCAAGGACGGCATCGCCGTGTTTGCAGTCAAGGGAGAGTCGCTCAAGGACTACTGGGACTACACGCACCGCATCTTTGAATGGCCGGACGGCGGGTATTCGAACATGATCCTTGACGACGGGGGCGATGCAACGCTGCTGCTGCATCTGGGCAGCAAGGCCGAGAAGGACCTCTCCGTACTCGACAAACCGGACAGCGAGGAGGCAACGGTACTGTTCGCATCGATCAGGGCAAAACTCAAGCAGGACCCGAAGTGGTACTCCACCCGCCTGGCGAAAATCAAGGGCGTCACCGAGGAGACAACCACCGGCGTGCATCGGCTCTACCAGATGCACGAGAAGGGCGACCTCAAAATCCCTGCGATCAATGTCAACGACTCGGTCACGAAATCGAAATTTGACAATCTCTATGGCTGCCGCGAATCGCTCGTCGACGGCATCAAGCGCGCCACCGACGTGATGATCGCGGGAAAGGTCGCCGTTGTGTGCGGCTACGGCGATGTGGGCAAGGGCTCGGCGCAGGCGCTGCGCGCGCTGTCGGCCCAGGTCTGGATCACCGAGATCGATCCGATCTGCGCGTTGCAGGCTGCGATGGAAGGCTACCGTGTAGTTACCATGGACTACGCCTGCGACAAGGCCGATATTTTCGTCACCGCCACCGGCAATTACCGCGTCATCACGCACGACCACCTGGTCAAGATGAAAGACGAGGCGATCGTCTGCAACATCGGCCACTTCGACTCGGAAATCGACGTCGCCTCCCTCGAGAAATACCCGTGGGAGGAGATCAAGCCGCAGGTCGACCACATTATCATGCCCTCGGGCAACCGGATCATTCTGCTCGCCAAGGGCCGCCTGGTGAACCTCGGCTGCGCCACCGGACACCCGTCCTATGTGATGTCGTCCTCCTTCTCCAACCAGACCATCGCACAGATCGAACTGTTCACGAAGACCGACAGGTACCCGGTGGGCGTGTACACCTTGCCGAAACACCTGGACGAAAAGGTCGCGCGCCTGCAGCTCAAGAAGCTGAACGCCCAGCTGACCACGATGACCGACCAGCAGGCCGCCTATATCGGTGTGCCCAAGGAAGGTCCGTACAAATCGGAGCATTACCGCTACTAAAGGGACTGCCGGCATCATAGGCGTGCATTGGCCCGCATGTCCATTCCTCTGATCATTGGAATAATTGGCCGGGAGGCCGGATGCCCGGGCACATGAACGGGACATCACCGGATGTAACCTGAACACCCCGGGCAGCGCGAGTGACAACCCGGCCGAGGAGAAACGGTATCCTGGCCCCCGGCAGAGGTGACGCAGCGCTGCGTTCGGCTTCCGAATTGCGGAGTGCGGATTGAAAGCCCAATCGCACTCCGCAATTTTATTTGTGCAAACCGATATCCGGACTCATCAAAGCGAATGAGGCAGTATCTTCAAATCATTGTATCCATGCTCATCTGGAGCACCTGGGGCCCGGTGATCCGCTGGCTCCAGCTGCCGCCGGTTGTCGTCCTCTTCTATACCTCCCTTTTTGCAGGCATTGCAGCCCCTGTCGTGCTGACAGCGCGTGGAGAATTGAACCTGAGCGGGGCCTTCAACGCATGGTGGCTGTTCGCCCTTCTCGCTGTCTTTTCCATTACAAACAATATCACGTATTTCTATGCCCTCGATCATACAACGGTTGCAAATGCCGTATTTACGCACTATACGGCGCCGGTCTTTGTTGCGCTGTTCGCTCCTGCCATTATCAAGGAACAGATACGAAAGGAAACACTGATTTCCCTCCCCATTGCAGCAGGCGGCATGATTCTCATCGTGTTGTCAAGCGGAGGGTTCGCCACAGGCAGGGAACATACGGCCGGGATCATAGCGGGAACGGTTTCGGGCGTAGCATATGCTTTCATTATCATTTTCTCCCGCCAGCTGAGCACCATGGAGCTGCACTTTAAAGCCGTTGTGATCCTGCTCTGGATAACGACCATCATCCTGTTGCCTGCTGTTCTGCTGACGGATTACCGGCTCAGCCAGAAGGCTATTCTTTTGTTGTTGACCACGGGAATCATGCATTCAACGCTGGCACCGCTGCTTTATTTCGATGCTCTTCGAAAAGTCATGGCCCAGCATGCAGCCATTCTCGGCTATATGGAGCCGCTCGCCGCGATCCCTATGGCTTTTGTCTTACTGGCTGAAAAGCCGGATCTGCTCGCGTTGGTCGGAGGAATGTTCATTCTAATGTCAGGATATCTGGTGATTCATGCCCGTCTGAAGAATCCTGCTTGAACAACGTACGCTTGCATTTGCAGAATTTTCCGCTATACTAGACTCAGTCTTTACTGTCGGTGCGACGGCGCAACGTCTCCGGCACGCCCTTGTAAGCCTCACACGAGCAAAAGGTTTATTCTTAACATAAGACGAATATTTTTGAAACGTCCGTAGTGAAGATCATCAGCAATGAGGAGAACACAAAGATGAAAAAAATAGTTATCAGTTTCGTGTTGGTTTTCGTTGTATGCGGCATGACCGTACCGGCGGGTGCTGTCAGCAAGGATGCACCTTCGGGTGAGGCGTTGTTTATAGCAAACTGCAAGGTCTGCCATCCCGACGGCGGCAATATCATCAATCCCGCGAAAACACTTCACAAGAAAGATCGCGCTGCAAACAGCATTAAAACCGCAGATGATATCATTAAGACCATGAGGAATCCCGGTCCGGGGATGACGAAGTTTGACGAGAAGATGATTTCAAACAGCAATGCCAAGGCCATCGCAGAGTACATTCTGAAAACATTTTAGCCTGCCTGACTGTTCAGCTCCTTGAAGGGATGCGGATGATACGGCGAACTGCATGAAGAAATTCATTCTTACTGCTGCCGCCTTCTTTTTGTGCTGCGCATCCCTCTCTGCAGATGAATTACCGTTGTGGGAAGCGGGTTTCGGTTTTACAGGATTGAGTCTGCCGGATTACCGGGGATCCAATCAGCAGCGGTTATTTGTTCTTCCTTTCCCCTATCTCGTTTACCGCGGGGAAATATTCCACATGGACAGAAAGGGCGTGTACGGGTTTCTGTTCCAGTCGGATCGGATTCAACTGAACATCAGTGCTGACGGCGGATTGCCGGTCAAGAGCAACAGCAATACAGCCAGGAGAGGGATGCCTAATCTCGATCCGACTTTTCAGCTCGGTCCTGCGCTGGAAATCTGCCTGACCGGTCCTTGTACCAGTACCCGGCTTGTGCAGTTCAGGGTGCCGGTGCGTGCGGTGTTCGCTTCGGATTTTACCTATCTGAACGGCATCGGATTTGTCGCCAATCCGCAGGTGAACCTGGACTTTACCAACCTTGGCCCCTCAGGCAAGTGGAATTTTGGATGCTCTGCCGGGCCGCTTTATGCCACACAGCAATACCATGAGTATTATTATGAAGTCGTTCCGGCGGATTCCATTCCGGGAGTACGTAATGTATACCGGGCCCGGGGCGGGTACAGCGGGTCGTCGCTTATCGTGTCGACCAGCAGGCGGTTCGAGCATACCTGGTTCGGCGCGTTTGTCCGCTATGATAATCTGTCAGGCGCCGTGTTTGCTGACAGCCCGCTCATGAGGACGAAGCAAACCCTGTTGGCCGGGTTTGCCGTAGCATGGGTATTCGGTCAGTCGGAAACGCTCGTCCAGGCATCACCCTAGTTTCAGTTTTGGCGGTATCGACGTAACAATAAAGAGAAAGTGAGGGTTAATATGAAACCGGTTGTCATATCAATGCTCGGCCTTATTTCAGGCGTCTGTCTCAGTATGGCGGGATGTCATGCAGAGGGTAAAAAAGTTTTTCAAAGCAACCGCTGCCCGGAGTGCCATACCATCAACGGAAAAGGGGGAAGCGCCGCGCCGAACCTCTCGAATGTCGGAAGCAGGCGGACGCCGGAATTTATCCGGCAGCAGATAAGAGATTCCAAGATAAATTATCCAAATACGAATATGCCTTCTTTTAAAAACCTCTCGGACAAGGACATGAATGCGCTTGTTGATTATCTTTCCAGCTTGAAATAGAGCGTTCGCAAACTAGAACA
The DNA here is from genome assembly GCA_035490495.1 of Nitrospirota bacterium. Taxonomy (GTDB): domain Bacteria; phylum Nitrospirota; class UBA9217; order UBA9217; family UBA9217; genus JAJYKN01. The sequence continues at coordinate 10,154 of DATHDE010000140.1, read as the reverse complement.
ATATTTTATTCTCATATGTTTTATGAAGCGGGCGGAAGTATTAATTGCGATGTTTTAAGCAAGTATTATGCCAAGCATTAGTATGTCATCATGTTTTCGTTATTTTGTGATATTTTTTGTGTAACTCTTTTACACAAAAAAGATTGACAACGAATTGAGGGTCTGCTATAAGAAATGAGCAATTAAAGTTCTGATTTTATCTTCATTCCTTTTTCCCCGACTCGATATGAAATCTAAACGTAAGTCCTCAATATATTTGCATTTGATTCTAATCTAGCGAGGGGGTTGTATGAAGAACAAAGAGTTCAAAACGTTCAGTACGCAGCTAGGTGGTGTATCGCGCAGGGATTTCATGAAGTACTGCACCATAATGGCAGCCAGCATGGGGCTGCCGCTAAGTGCGGGCGCTAAAATCGCCGAGGCAGTCGTCAGTCCTAAGAGACCTCCGGTGATATGGCTATCCGCACAGGATTGCACAGGTTGTACGGAAGCGCTGCTCCGCTCAACCCATCCGACACTTGAACATCTCATTCTCGATCTCATCTCTCTTGACTACCACGAAACACTCAGCACCCCATCCGGACATCTGGCAGAAGAAGCAAAAGCAGAATCCATCAAGGCAAACAAGGGCAAGTTCATCCTCGTCGTGGACGGTTCTGTTCCGTTAAAGGATGGCGGCATCTACTGCATGGTTGCCGGCAGACCTATTGTGGACATCATAAAGGAGACCGCGGCACAGGCGGCTGCCGTGGTGGCCATCGGGTCCTGTTCTTCCTGGGGCGGAATTCCCTCAGCAGATCCCAACCCGACGGGAGCATCACCGTTAAGCAAGGTTGTCACGGACAAACCTGTTGTCTGCATCCCGGGTTGCCCGCCGAACCCGTATAATTTCCTGTCCACAGTGCTGTACTTCCTCACATTCAAGAAGCTGCCTGATCTTGATGACAAGTTCAGGCCCAAATTCGCCTACGGAAGACTGATTCACGAGAACTGCGAGCGCAGGCCGCATTTCGACGCGGGCCGTTTTGCAACGGAATTCGGGGACGAAAATCATCGCAAAGGATATTGCCTCTACAAGCTCGGATGCAAGGGCCCGGAAACCTACAACAACTGCCCCACGATCCTTTTCGGGGATGTCGGCTCCGGTTCGTGGCCAGTGGGCACGGGCCATCCGTGTTTCGGGTGCTCGGAAGGCGGTGTGGGGTTCCACAAACCGCTCTTCAGCAAGGCGAGCCTGCATCTTGTGACCACGCCGGACTTTTATCCTCACGTCGTGGAGACGCAGGGCCCGAGCGTTATGGGTACGCTCGGCGGGGTTGCGGTTGCAGCAGCGGCTGCCGGCGCAGCCTATGCCGCGGTGAATTCGGCCGCGAAAACACTGGAAGAAAAAGAGGAAGGGAAGAAATAACGCCACTAGGGAGAACGGACCTATGGATATAAATAGAAGAGATTTTCTAAAAGTTGCTTCAGCCGGCGGAGTGTTGCTCTCCGGAGTGGGTTCGGCCCAGGCGCGCGAAGCAAAGCCCCGTATAAAAGATGCAGTGGGTATGTTGTATGATTCCACCGTGTGTACGGGGTGCAAGGCCTGCGTCTCGGCCTGCAAACAGTATAATGAAATGCCTCCGAGTTTCTCGTCCAACGACAAGCTCTGGGACGATCCTTTGGATAACGACTCCAAGACCCTCAATCTTATCAAGCTGTACAAGAACGGAACCGCTGCGGTAAAGGACCGCGAGAAGGATGGGCATGCTTACATTAAGCGGCAATGCATGCACTGTGTCGATGCAGCATGCACCTCGGCATGCCCCGTGTCCGCGCTTAAGAAAAACGAAAAGACCGGCATCGTCATGTACAATGTTGACGCTTGTATCGGCTGCCGGTATTGTCAAATCGCCTGCCCCTTCAATATCCCGAAATTCGAATGGGAAAAGACGTTCCCGCAGATCCGCAAGTGCCAGCTCTGTTCGCATCGTATCGAGAAAGGCGGTTACAGCGCATGCGCGGAGTTCTGCCCGACGGGGGCTACGATCTTCGGAAAAATGGACGACCTCCTCGAGGAAGCAAAGAAGCGCCTGACCTATAAGCCGGGCGAATATCGCAAATACCCTGTTGCGCGCGTCGACGGCAAGGAAAAGACCGAGCGTCTTGTTACGCCCTACGTTCCCAAGGTTTACGGCGAGCTGGACGGCGGCGGCACGCAGGTGCTCTACCTGTCGGGTGTGCCTTTTGAAAAACTCGGGCTTCCTGATCTCGGCCCGAAATCAGTTGCCCAGCAATCGGAGACCATCCAGCATACCATCTACAAGGGCATGATTGCACCGATCGTGGTATTGGGCGGCTTGGTTTATCTTGTGCATAAGAACACGAAGGACAAATAACTTAGGCTGAGGGAGAGAACTATGTCAGAAGAAATAAAACCTATTGGCGGAAGTATCATGACAAAGCCGTTCAAGGTCCTGATGGCGCTTGCCCTGCTCGCCGGACTGCTGGTTGTGATACGGTTTATCCAAGGCCTTGCTTCAGTCACAAACATGAGCGACGGTGTCCCGTGGGGCATCTGGATCGCCTATGACGTTGTGGCGGGTACGGCCATCGCATGCGGTGGATATTCCATGGCCCTGCTGGTCTATGTTTTCAACAAAGGCGAGTATCACGCGCTGGTGCGGCCGGCGCTGCTCGCGAGCATGTTCGGCTACTCGCTGGCCGGTCTTTCGATTTTCTTCGACATCGGCCGGTATTGGCATGCATACAATCTCGTCCTGCCGTGGTACGCAAACCCGAATTCGATCCTTTTCGAAGTCGCGCTCTGTATCGGGACATACGTTTTCGTCCTCTGGATCGAGTTCATTCCGGCATTCCTCGAAGGCCTGCGGAAATACAAAGACGGGCTTCCGAAGTTTGCGCAGAACTGGGATCTGACAGGACTCGAAAAGGTCTGGAACAAGATGGTATTCTTCTTTATTGCGCTGGGCGTGCTGCTGCCGACCATGCATCAATCCTCGCTCGGCACCATGGTGGTTATCGCCGGGAAGAAACTCTCGCCCCTGTGGCAGACACCATTCCTGCCGCTTGAGTATCTGCTCTCTGCTATAACCATGGGATACGCCATTGTTGTCTTCGAGTCGATCTATGCGGCAAGGGGCCTCGGCCGGCCCATCGAGCGTGACATGCTGTCAAAGCTGTCATCCGTCATCCCCTGGATCCTCGGCGCCTACCTCGTCATCCGCTTCGGCGACCTGCTGGTGCGCGGGTCGATCATGGCGCTCTTCGCGTTCAATTACAAGAGCCTTTTGTTCATTGTCGAGAATGCACTGTTCCTCTATGCGTTTGTGATTCTCCTGTCTCCGGCAAATCGCGAGAAAATGAAGCCGCTTTTCATGTCGGGAGTGGCAATACTCTTGGCGGGTTCGCTATATCGCTTCAATTCGTATCTCATCGCGCTGACGCCGGGGCCGGGATGGTACTACTTCCCGTCGTTCTCTGAATGCATAATCACCTTCGGCTTGATTGCATTCGAGATCATGGCGTATTTGTATATCGTTAAGAAATTCCCCGTGCTTCCGAAAGTCGGGCACGCGTAAAATTTATTTATAAGGAGATTCGACAATGTCAAAGAGAATCGTTGTAGATCCAATTACGCGGATCGAAGGCCACTTGCGGATCGAATGTGAAGTCGACGGCGGCAAAGTGGTGAATGCCTGGTCTTCGGGCACCATGTGGCGCGGCATCGAAAATATCCTGATCGGACGGGACCCCCGGGAGGCCTGGACCTATACCCAGAGGTTCTGCGGCGTGTGTACGACCGTCCATGCTTTAGCCTCGGTGCGTGCGGTTGAGAATGCGGTGAACCTTGAGATCCCGCTGAACGCACAATATATTCGAAACCTGATCGTGGGCGCCCATTGTATGCATGACCATATGGTGCATTTCTATCATCTGTCGGCGCTTGACTGGGTCGACATCGTGTCTGCGCTCAAGGCCGATCCGAAGAAAGCCTCCTCTATCGCCGAGAGCCTTTCCTCGTGGAAGATGAACAGCCCGCAGGTAATGAAGCAGACCCAGGATCGGCTCAAAGCGTTCGTGGGTTCGGGACAGCTTGGAATCTATGCGAACGGCTACTGGGGCCATCCAGCCATGAAGCTTTCCCCCGAGGTCAACCTGCTTGCCGCGGCCCACTACCTCCAGGCGCTCGACTACCAGCGCAAGGCTAACATGATCGTATCAATACTGGGCAGCAAGACCCCGCACATCCAGAATCTCGCCGTGGGCGGTGTGGCAAACGCAATCAACCTCGACAGTCCGGCGACGCTCAATATGGAGCGGCTCTATTACATCAAGACACTCATCGATGAAATCGGCGATTTTGTGAAGAATGTCTACCTCGTGGACGTGGCTGCGGTCGGCGCGTTCTACGCGGAATGGACCAAGTACGGCGCCGGCGTAACGAACTACCTCTCGGTTCCGGACATGCCGCTCGACACCAAGGGCACGAAGTTCGAGCTGCCCGGCGGTTACATTGCCGGCGGCGACGTAAGCACGTTCAAGGCCATCACGAGTTATCAAGATGAATTCTTCAAAAGCAGCGTGCAGGAGAGCATCAAACACTCTTATTACAAGGGCGACTGGTCAAAACATCCTTGGGAGGAAACCACAGAGCCGAATTACACGAAATGGGACGATAAAGGCAAGTATTCCTGGGTCAAGTCGCCGACGTTCAAAGGCAAACCCGCGCAGGTCGGACCGCTTGCAAACGTACTGGCCATGTTTGCGGCAGGACACGCTCCGACCAAGAAATACGCCACTGCAGCTCTCGAACTGGTGAGCAAACTGGCGGGCGCCAAGGTCGGCATCGGCGCACTCCACTCGACCATCGGCCGTCATGCCGCACGCGCCATCCGGTGCGCGGTGCTGTATGATACGCTTACAAACCAGTGGGAACTGCTCGTCAACAACATCGCCAAAGGCGATGTAAAGACCTTCAATCCACCTTCCTTCCCCTCGGGTGAGGTCCGCGGCTTCGGCTACCATGAAGCGCCGCGGGGAACCCTTTCCCACTGGGTCGTCATCAGCAACGGGAAGATCAAGAACTATCAGGCAGTCGTGCCGTCAACATGGAATGCCGGACCACGCGATCAGTCCGATTCCAAGCTCCCCTATGAAGCGTCTCTCATGGGGAATCCGATCGCCAATGCGGACAAACCGCTGGAGGTCGTCAGAACGATCCACTCCTTCGACCCCTGTCTCGCCTGCGCCATCCATATGGTGGATGCAAAAGGCCAGGAGATCGTGAAGGTGAAGGTCCTCTAGGACGCGATGCAGGACATGATTTAGACTGAGGAGCCCTCTGGTTCCACCAGGCAGATACCAGTCGTGGAAACAGAGGGCTTTTTTTTCTGCAAAAAAGGGCAGCGTTGATTCCGGCTGGCATGGCCGGCTTTCTGCCGGAAGGGACTCCATTGATCCACAACCAACCGACCATAACGGTCATCGGGCTCGGGAACATATTAATGCGCGACGAGGGAATTGGTGTGCACACCATCAACCGCTTCCGGGAGCGCTATCAAGTCCCCGATTTCGTCGAGATTGTTGACGGCGGCACGTGCGGGCTTGATCTCATGCCCGTGATTGAGGGCCGGGAAAAAGTGCTGATCGTGGACGCTGTTAATTTTGAACGCGAACCGGGGTACATCGACGAGCTTGTGAACGAGCAGATCCCGGCACGATTCAGCACCAAGGCGTCGCTCCACCACCTCGGCCTGATGGACGTGCTTTCCATCGTGCGGCTCGCTGATGCTATGCCCCGTGAAATCTGCATCATCGGTATTCAACCCAAAACGCTCGAACTCGGTCTTGACATGACGCAGGAGATGTGCGATAAAGTGGATATCCTCGTTGAGAAGACCGCTTCGAAGCTTCGCGCGTGGAACGTGCCATGTGTCTTGCAATCCCCTCAAAAATCATATCCATGAACCAGGATACGGCGGTAATCGACGTATTCGGTGCGCGCAAGGAAGTGAACATCATGCTCCTTCCCGAAACGCCGCGGATCGGTGATTTCGTCCTCGTTCATGCAGGATTCGCCATCCAGTCCATTACGGCCGAGGCTGTCCAATCGGGTGAGGTCATGCACGAATTTTCCATTGCCCAGAGCATTCTCGATATCGCCACTGAACAATGCATCGAGCGGAAGTGCTCTGTTGTCGATTCGATCGCCGTCAGGCTCGGCAAGGCAACGGGCGTTATGCAGGAGTCGCTCCGCTTCGCATTCGACGCGATCAAGGAAAACACCCCGGCAAAGAACGCGGTCCTGACCTTCGAGATCGTGCCGGTGGGCGGTATGTGCCACAGCTGCAACAGGGAGTTCGACGTTCCTGATGCTCAATATATTTTTGAATGCCCGCTCTGCGGGTCTGCATCCTTCGAAATCAACCGCGGACGGGAAATGGAAATCGACGAGATAGAAATGCACTAAGATTGCCGAGCGCGGATCCCCGATGTTGGGATTCAGTGTCGACTGCAGGAACGGGAGTGGGGATTGAAAGTCAAAGTGGTTTCCAGAATACTCGAAGCGAATGACCGGATCGCGGAGGAGAACCGGAAGCGGTTCAAGGAAGCCGGCTTGTTTGTGGCGAACCTGATGGGTGCCCCGGGCGCCGGAAAAACGACCCTGCTCGAACGCACGATCCAGGCGCTCACCCCGCACCTGCGCGTGGGCGTGATTGAGGGCGATATCGTGGGCTCCGATGACGCCGAACGCATCGGCGCGCTGAATGTTCCCGTGGTCCAGATCAATACGGGCGGGGCATGCCACCTCGACGCGAACATGATCAGCGAGGTGCTCGATGAGCTGCCGCTTCGCGAACTCGATTTGCTGATCATCGAGAATGTGGGCAACCTCGTCTGTCCGGCCGAGTTCAAGGTCGGCGAGGACTTGAAAATGATGGTGCTGTCCGTCGCCGAGGGCCACGACAAGCCGCTCAAATACCCTCTCATGTTTCAGGAGTCAGCAGCCCTGGTCCTGAACAAGGTCGACCTCCTTCCCTATATGAACACGGACATGAACAAGGTCCGGATGGATTCCCTGGCCCTCAATCCCAACCTGAAGATCTTTGAGGTGTCCTGCAGAACCGGCGCAGGAATCGACGAATGGGCTCAATGGCTACGCGGGCTCAAATCCTAGTAAAAGGCATTGTGCAGGGCGTGGGCTTCAGGCCGTATGTGTACAACCTGGCCGAAGCACTCGGGCTGAAGGGGTATGTGATCAACCGGGCTGACGGCGTTGTCATTGACGCGGAAGGCGTCAGGCTGCCGGAGTTCATCACGCGCCTCCGGAACGAAGCTCCGCCCCTGTCGCGGATTACGGATTTTATTGTAACGCAGCTCCCGCTGCACGGGTATGCGGACTTCACGATCCAGCAGAGCCGGGACACGGAAGAAGGCTCTCCGTTCACACTCGTGTCTCCCGATGTGAGCATGTGTGAAGATTGCAGCCGCGAGCTCTTCGATCCGGGCAACCGCAGATACCTCTATCCCTTCATCAACTGTACGAACTGCGGACCGCGCTATTCCATCACCCTGTCCGTGCCGTACGACCGCCCGTTTACGACGATGGCGGGATTTCCCCTCTGCCCCGACTGCAGCAAAGAGTATCACGATCCGCGAAACCGGCGCTTCCACGCGCAACCGAATGCCTGCCCGGCGTGCGGGCCGTCCGTCGAGTACCGGACATCAAGTACAGGGCAGGGAGGAAAGCAGGGAGAGGCACTACAGGCCGCGATCAGAGTGCTGAAGGACGGCGGCATCGTGGCGGTCAAGGGGATCGGCGGATTCCACATCGCCTGCGACGCGACCAATGCCCGCGCAGTGAACCGGCTGCGGGAGCGGAAACGAAAAAGCAACAAGCCCTTTGCCGTCATGTCGCCGTCTCTTGCCGAGATCGGTCGATTTTGCGTTGTCGAAAGCAATGAAGAAGTGCTGCTGCAGTCGACGAGCAGGCCCATCGTGCTTTTGCGGAAGCGCGCAGGCAGCAGCCTTCCCGAATCCGTCTCTCCGAACAACCAGTATATCGGCTGCATGCTGCCGTACACGCCGTTGCACATGCTGCTGTTCTTCCATCCCCTTGGGGGAAAGTCTGATCACGCCGCGCCGCAGTTCCCTGCGCTGGTGATGACAAGCGGGAACCTTTCGGAAGAACCCATCGTGTGCGACAACGATGATGCGATGAGGAAACTCGGTGACATCGTCGATGGATTTTTGCTTCACAATCGCGACATTTTCATGCGTGTGGATGATTCTGTGCTGCGAGTACAGAGTACCGCGTACAGAGTACAACGTGAAGAACCTGACGTTTACCGTTCACAGGGCACCGCTCATCCTGACGACCATCAGACCATGCCTGATCCGGAACGCCGAACGCCGGAATTCGAACGGTTCTTTATCCGTCGTTCCCGCGGCTACGCGCCTGATCCTATTCCCCTCGCCGATGACGGGCCCGAGGTGCTGGGGTGCGGCGCCGACCTCAAGAATACCTTTACCCTGACCAAGGGCAGGTTCGCAATCCCGAGCCAGCACATCGGCGACATGGAAAATTATGAAACGCTGAAGTTCTTCGAGGAAGTGCTCGAAAACCTGAAATCCGTCTACCGCGTCGAGCCGCGAGAGATCGTGCACGATCTTCATCCCGGCTATCTGTCCTCGAAATGGGCGGTGGAAGAAGCAGCGCGCAGGAAGATTCAAACGCACGGCGTCCAGCATCATTACGCGCATATCGGATCGGTCATGGCAGAGCACGGCGTGACGCACAAGATCATCGGCGTCGCACTGGACGGCACGGGGTACGGCATCGACGGGAATTTATGGGGCGGCGAGTTTCTCATCGCGGGCACCGACGGATTCAACAGAGCCGGGCAGTTCAAGTATGTTCCGCTGCCCGGAGGCGAAGCGGCCATCAAAGAGCCGTGGAAGACCGCCGTGAGTTACCTGTGCGAGTCCGGCGGGGATGCCGAACATCTTCTGAACCAGGCCGGTTTCCCTGCACGCTACGGAACCGATGCGGTCGAGAAGGTCATGCAGATCGCCCGGACGGCGGAATTCTCGCCCCTGTCATCGGGCGCAGGGAGGCTGTTCGACGCCGTGTCGGCGCTTCTGGGAATCTGCGACCGCAATACGTTCGAGGGCGAGGCAGCCATGGCACTGGAAGCAGCTACCCGGGAAGGCATCGAGGACGTCTATCCCGTTGAGTTTCACGAAGCAAACGAGTATACTGTTGTGGATTTTTCCCCTGGCATCCGCGGGATCGTGGACGATCTGAACAGAACCACGAAAGATGTTATTGCAACGAAATTCCACAACACCGTTGCCGCTGTTATCGAAGAACTGGTCATCAGGATCAGCACGCGCACCGGGCTTACCCGGGCGGCCTTGAGCGGGGGGACATTCCAGAATCTGTATCTCCTGAAGCGGACCGTAGCCCGCCTCGCACGAAGGGGGATCACAACGCACCTGAACGGAAATGTGCCGTGCAACGATGCGTGCATTTCACTGGGGCAGGCATATCTGATCAGGGAGCGGCTGAAGAACAGCGGATAAAAAAGGCCGGGGTGTTTCCCTGCGTTCTCCTTGAATTCGTGAACTATTGATTTTCGACAATAAGGGAACCGACCAACCAATCAAACGTATGGATACCACAATGCACCATATGACCGACGAGCTCGGGAATCTGATGAAAGCAGTCAACAGGCCGCTTAAACTCATGGAGGTATGCGGAACTCATACCGTGGAGATCTTTCGCCACGGCATCCGGTCCGTGATCCCGCCGGAGATCACGCTGCTTTCCGGCCCCGGATGCCCGGTCTGCGTCACCTCGGTGCGCGATGTGGACGCGGCGATCGAGATTGCGAAGAAGCCGAATGTCACGCTGACAACCTTCGGAGACATGATGCGGGTGCCGGGCGGCAAGGAATCGCTTCTTGAGGCGCGGTCTCTCGGAGCGGACGTCCGCGTCCTGTATTCCCCGCTGGATGTCATCGCCCTTGCGAAAAAGGAGCCGCACCGCGAATTCGTTTTTTTCGGCACGGGGTTCGAAACCACCTCGCCGCTTATCGCAGCCAGCATCGCCCAGGCGGAGCAGCTCGGGCTCAAGAACGTGTCCGTGT
>DATHDE010000139.1:0-5744 GCA_035490495.1 Nitrospirota bacterium | reverse complement strand
AGCATTATCGGAGACGTCATCAAAAAGAGCCCGGCAGCTAAGGCGGTGATTCAGAAATATTTCGGAAACGGCTGCTTTACCTGTGCGGGGATCAACATGGAGTCCCTGTCCTTCGGAGCCATGATGCACAATCTGGACCCGAACAAGATAGTCGAAGAGCTCAATGCTCTGGAGGAGCAAGCATGACAACGGGGAAAATCGTCTGTTTCGTCTGCGGCAGCGATGATAAAAACCGCGTCTACCTGCCCTGCTGGCATGAAGGCAAGGAAAAGGTCGTATGCGCGCGCTGTCTCCCGGTGCTGATCCACGGGGCGCACTAAGGACCGTAAAAAAGGTCGCCCGCTTTTGCCGGAACAATGCACTTGCCTCCCTCACCCTGGCATCTCCCGGCTCCCGCAGGGGGAAAAAGCTTCATTGCGACCGCGAAGAACAAAGCGTCGGGAGCACGCAGGTCCGGGAGGTTGTGTTGTCATAGCCAGCCTCCGGCTCCCGGCGGAAGCGCTCCACTAATTTAGTGGAAAAACCTGATCGCAGCTGGTAAACTGCCTTCATGCAGAAGGAAACGGCAGTTGTACTGCTGAGCGGCGGGATGGACAGCTGCGTATGCGCGGCCCTGGCAGCCCTCGATTACCGCCCGGCTTTTCTCCATGTAAACTACGGTCAGCGCACCGAGTCGCGCGAGCTCAAGGCGTTCAACGATATCGCGGACCACTACCATGCTGATGCGCGGCTCGTGGTAAGCCTGGAACACCTCAGGCTGATCGGCGGATCGAGCCTGACGGATCATGCAATGCCTGTCCCCCTGCACGGTACCCTGCCCCCTTCCCCTGTTCCATCCGCTATTCCCACGACGTATGTTCCCTTCCGGAACGCCCATCTGCTTTCCATAGCCGTTTCCTGGTCCGAAGTGATCCATGCGACGACCATCTATATCGGCGCAGTCGAGGAGGACAGCTCCGGCTATCCTGACTGCCGGGAAACGTTCTATCAGGCGTTCAACAAGGTGATCGAACTCGGCACGAAGCCCGAAACGCGCGTTACCATCGCGACCCCGCTCATTCATATGAAAAAATCCGAAATCGTACGCGAGGGGGCGCGGTTGCATGCGCCGTTTCATCTTACCTGGAGCTGCTATCAAAACAGCGACAAGGCGTGCGGCAGGTGTGAAAGCTGTCTCTTGAGATTAAAAGGATTTGACGAGGCAGGTATCCGCGACCCCATCCCCTACGAGGCGGTTCCCTGACGCTCCCGGAAGCAATGCCGTTTCACAAAAAACTCGAAATGATGAGCAGGAGCGTGAGCAGGATCAGGACGACCACGGTTATCCATGTGATCACGTTCATGCGATTCGAATTCACGTAGTTTCCCATGACCTCCCTGTTGTTCACCAGCCGGAGCATGATGATCAGCACGATCGGCAAAAGGATGCCGTTCACGGTCTGCGACAGGAACATGATCTCGATCAGCGGCGCACCGGGGAGCAGAATGACTCCCGCACCGATGACGATGAACGCCGTATAGCACCCCAGGAACTGCGGCGCCTCCCGGAAGGTCCTGTTGATCCCCGACTCCCATCCGAAGGCCTCGGACAGTCCGTACGCCGTCGCCAGAGGCAGGACAAAGGCGGCGAGGACCGATGCGTTCAGCAGGCCGAGCGCGAATAAATGCGACGCAAAATCACCGGCCAGCGGGTAAAGCGCGCGCGCCGCGTCTTCAGCCGAATCCACGACCACACCCGCGGGATGCAGGATGGTGCCTGTGGACAGCACAATGAAAAAGGCGATGAACACCGTCATGACCGCGCCGATGATCACGTCGAATTTCGCCATGCCGTATTCTTCCAGCCGCACGCCCTTGTCCACCACCGCGGACTGCAGGTAGAACTGCATGTAGGGTGTGATGGTCGTGCCCACCATGGTGATGAACAGCAGGAAATAATCCCTGTCCCACCGTACGTGCGGGAGCATGATCTGCCTGGCAACTTCCCGCCAGGGCGGATGCGCCATGAAACCGGAAACGACGTACGTCAGGTAGACCAGGCTGATGACGATGAGGAACCGCTCCACCTGCTTGAAATTCCCCTTGACCACGATGAACCAGACAATAAACGCCGACAGCGGAACGGATACGTATTTATTGACGCCGAACAGCTCCATGCTTGCGGCGATGCCGGCGAACTCGGCGATGATCACGGTCATATTGGCGAACACGAACAACGCCATGACCGCGAGCGTCACCTTGACGCCGAACTGCTCCCGCACGAGATCTCCGAACCCCTTGCCCGTGACAACGCCCATGCGCGACGACATTTCCTGCACCACGGCCAGGGCGAATGTCATGAGCAGAAGCGCCCAGAGCATGCCGTAGCCCTCGCGCGCACCCACGATCGAGTAAGTCGCAATGCCGCCCGCATCATTGCCCGCATTGCCGGCAATGAAACCCGGACCGATCACGCTCAAAAGCGCGACCAGCCGCGCTGTATTCGATTGTTTCAGTCTGCTGAAAAATCCCATATGCCCGTTTGTTGCCGTGTTCCCGTATGAAGAGGCTTGATCTGCAGCAGGTGCCGGAGGACCGCCGGACGGTCAAATGCGGACCGATGAAGGTGCTAAAGCTTTCTGCGCTTCTTGCGGGACGCAGGCGGCAGCAGGAAATCGACCACGTCGTCCACGGTGACGATCCCGCGCAGCACCGCGGCGTCGTCAACCACGGGAGCCGCAAGAAGATTGTACTTTGAGATGAATTCCGCCACATCCTTTTCGCTCGCGTCAAGGGGGAGCGTTTTTACCGGCGTTTTCATGATGTCGCCGAGCAGCGACTGCGGCGATGCCAGGATGAGGTTCTTGAGGGATAGCACGCCCACGAGGCGTTCGCTTGCATCCACGATGTAGAGGTAATAGATCGTTTCCACGTTCGGCGCCTCGAGCCGGAGCTCCCTGACCGCCTCTTCCACGGTCATGTCCGGGGTGTATTCGAGGTACTCCGTGGTCATGAGGCCGCCTGCCGTGTCTTCCTCGTGCTCGAGCAGCTCCTGTACGTCCTCTGCCTCTTCCTTTTCCATCAGGTTGATCAGTTCCTGCGCCTTGGCTTGCGGCAGATCACCGAGCACATCCGCGGCTTCATCGGGCGGCATGCGCTCAAGGATGTCGGACGCCCGTTCCTTGGACAGGTCATCTATAATGTTCGCTTGAACGCTTGGCTCAAGTTCGTGCAGGGCTTCGGCCGCCGTCTCAACGTCCAGGCTGCCGAACAGCGCCGTGCGCTCCTTCTGGGAGACCTCGCTGATGATCTCCGCCAGGTCCGCGGGATGGAGTTCCGCGACCTTCTGGCGCGACACGGTCAGGGTGAGGCGGGAAACATTCGGTTCGATGGTCTGGACATAGTGCCAGGAGATGAGCTTTCTCTGCATCTTGTACTGGAACAGGGAAAGCAGCTGCTCCCCCCGCTTTTCCACGCCGAGCCGGCGCAAGAGCCCGCGCAGCCCGATGTCCGCCGCGACAAGACACAGCTTGCCGTTCACGTCTCCCAGCTCAAGGTCGTTGACGCGCACCAGCTTCGCGCCGTTGATGTCCACGATCTGCTTGTCCAGGAGATCGCGGCAAACGAGGATGTCGTTCGCCGCCGGCAATGAGGGGCAGAGATCCTTGCTCAGGGAATTGAGCGAGATGACGCGGCGGTTGAAGAGATTGATCTGGTCCCAGGGGATATAGCAGGAGGTGCGGCCCGTCGCCACCAGCAGGGCGGTCACCGCGGGAAAAGGCTCCCCCGCCCCTACGACGATGTCTTTCATCTTTGCCATGACCTCGCCGTCGCGGTCCAGCACCGGTTTTCCCATGACCTCACTTACAAAAATTTCACCGGCAAAAAAGGGCATCGGACGCTCCACGGCTCGGGCAAATTCAATGGGTTAGTTTATACCAGCGGTTCCCGGGTAAGTCAAGGAAAAAGCCCGAAAAGAGTGATGAAAAAACCATTCCTTCCCTTGTCTGCCGCATGCGGATGCCGGTCGGACAGCCCGCGGCCGCGATCGGTCCGGAAAACCCCGTTTCTATTAAACCTTGAAATATCAATATAAAAAAATTTAACAAGTCAGAAGCCGTGATTTCTGATATAGTAGCTGCGGTTTTTCAATGCATCCGTTGTCGCGTGAAAGGAGCTTGCATTCATGGCCGAACAGAGCATTAAAGACATCAAGAAAGATATTTACCTGATCCTTCACAAAGCCCAGGAGATGATGGAGCTGACGGAAGAAGGCTTCATGAAAAGCAAGTCCCCGTCGCTCGACCGGGCCGACGCGATTGCAACCGAGATCCGCACAAAGGAAGACGCGCTGACCGGTGCACTCGCGAAAATCGCTTCCTCGAATGCCGAAGCGAGAAAAATCCTGGCCGTTCCCGGCCATATCGAAGAAGCAGCCAACAGAATCACGCGCCTGAGCATAGAGAGCCGCAGCCGCATCAAGGAGGGGATGCTGTTCAGCGACAAGGCCATTGTTGAAACCTCCAAACTGTTCACGAAAGCCAAGGAAATCCTGAAAAAGGCAGCCGATGCCTCGGTAACCGGTTCGTCCGCAGCCGTGGGCGCGATTGAAACGGAATGCGTGGCCCTCGAGCGCATGGCCAGCGATTTTGCCACGTCACACGAAGAACGGCTCGTTGCCGGCGAATGCTCGCCCAAGTCGGCATCGACGTACCTCAGCATGCTGAATGCCTTCGGGGGCATGGGCGGCCAGATCAAGAACGTCGTCAAAAAACTTTCCGCCGTATAACAGCAACGTACTCGTCGCAAACAGGGCGTGGACCGCAAGGATCCGCGCCCTTTGTCTTTTCAGCTGGTTTTTTTCGAGAATGCCGGTGACGACATGACACCCTCACGTCAACCCAGGATCGGCCTGGCCCTTTCCGGAGGAGCAGCGCGCGGCATTGCGCATATCGCCGTGCTGGAAGCCCTCGAGCAGGAAGGTATCCCCATTCATGCGATTGCCGGCACGAGCGCGGGCAGCGTCGTCGGTGCATTCTACTGCGCCGGCATGACCGTCCGCGAGATCAAAGAAGTACTGCTGAAAGCCCGATGGAAGAACGTTTTTACTTTTACCGTTCCACGCCTCGGGCTTATCTCCGGAGAAGGCATCTTCCGGTTCATGGAAGAACACCTGCCGATCAGGAAATTCTCTTCACTCCAGATCCCCTTCGCCGCCGTTGCAACGGACCTGCACACGGGAGAAAAGGTCAGTCTACTTTCCGGTTCCATCGCGCGCGCGGTCCAGGCCAGCTGCAGCCTGCCGGTCATTTTCACGCCTGCCGAGATCAACAAGAAACTCCTCATCGACGGCGGTGTATCCAGCCAGGTGCCCGTGAGGACGGCGCGGGAGGAATTGAAAGCTGATCGCGTGGTCGCCGTTAATGTGAATTACAAAGCCGTTGAACTGGACACGTATGACAGTCTGCTGACCATAGCAGCGCATCTCTCCGCTCTCTGGGCCTCCCGCAACGCGAGGGAAGAGGAAAAACTGGCTGATGTGGTCGTGAATGTGAATGCAAAAGGGATCGCCCTGTACGACCTGTCACATGCAGAGGACCTGCTGAAGCGGGGCGAAAAAGCCGCTCAAGACAAAATGGCGGAGATCAGGGCATTGATATAAATTCAGCTTTGCAGTCTCGGGAAAGGCTTCCTGGAACGGACCGAAATAAATATTACATTATAGATTGAGTCTTGAAGATATTCACCTACAATGTTGCGTGCGA
>DATHDE010000138.1:0-28885 GCA_035490495.1 Nitrospirota bacterium | reverse complement strand
CATCGATACTGTTGCGGATCACGGCCGTTGATGTGCGCTCCCGTACAACAAATGCCTGGACTTCGCCTATTTTCCTGAGGGGGAGGTCGCGATCCCGCGACACCTCATATACGGTAAACCGGTCCCCCGCTTCAACCCCGTCCTGCTTCCCTTTGTCGAGATAAACGAATTCCGTCTGGCCGCTGATGGTGTGCTGGTTCGTGACTTCAAGAATGTATCCCGTAATGTCTTTTGCCTTTCTTGCAGTTTGAGGATACACCAGAGCGGGTTCCTGGTACGGCAGGAGCATGTCTTCCTTGGCTGCCGAGTCGAAGGACAGGGTTATTCTTGCGGTCAGTATGTCCGTTGAGGGATCGTTCTTCGTGATTTCGAGGATGCCGAGCCCGCGGACCAGACTGCCGAAACGCGCTCCTGTTTTTGGATGCCGTACTGTTTCCTCGACGGTGTAGATCACATACTTGTCGCCTACTTTGACGCTCTGCTTCGACTTGATGGAGACGAAGACCTCATCGCCGTATCCGAATATTGTTTTGGCTTCATCCCTGCCCCGCACGATCACATCCGAAGACGCGAAATCATCGACATAGCCCGCGTTCAGCATGGAGTACTTGTCTATGATCGGCTGCCGTTCCTCCTCGGGCATGATCAGCTTGCTGACGGGTGCCGCGGATTCCTGCTCCTCGAGGACAGCCGTCTTGGGTTTGAGCACGCGCGCGGCTGCAAAGCCCTCCACGGGTTTTGATTCTTCCTGAGCAGGAACAGGGGGAGCCGCCTGAGCTGATTTCGGAGCCGCCTGCCTTGCCGGCGCTTCCTTCTCCGCGAGCTCGGATTTCGGCTGCGCTGCCGGGGCCTGCATGGCCCGTTCAATGGGAGCCAGGCTCGGAATCGCAAGCTTGCTGCCGGCATAGATCAGGTCAGGATTTGAAATGGAAGGGTTCGCCCTCCAGATGAACGGCCATAAGAAAGGGTCCCGGAGGTACCGGTTTGCGATGTCCCACAGCGTATCACCCTGCTTAATCACATGTTCGGCATACGCCTCTTTTGCGGACGGAGTCTGCTCTTCTGCTTCCGCGGTATTCTGCGCCGGCGCGGCCGGCGGTTGCACGGCGGTTGTGGCCGCCGGTGGTGTCTGGGGCTGCTCAGCGGCAGCTCCGCCGGGCTGTTGCAATGGCGCGTCTTTTTGATCCTGGGCGATTGAGAGGGAAGGTGAGAACAGTAGGAGAAGGGAGATGCTTGCTGCATGAACGAGGGCGCCTGGCCGTTTGATCATTCCTGCCTCCTGGTTTCATTCCTTAACCGATGGCATTTCAGCAGACCGCACATTTCCTGCGTGACACCGGCGGGTTTGCCGCTCACTGACAACAAAATCCTGTACGTTATTTTTCTTAAGATATACGAGAAACCTCTTGTTTGTCAAGAGAATTAATCGCCCGGGCGTCACCGGGACCTTGCTTTTGCGCAGTGATTTTGGTATTCTGCCGTACCATGGAAAAAGATGAAAAAGAAGCGAGGGCCGGGTGGAAAAGCCTGCTGCTGGTGTTGGCATTTCTGGCGCTTTCCGCGCTCGCAATCGTTCTCCAGCTTAAGTACCGCGGTTTTGAAGGCCCTCTTTCCGACAATCTGCTTATCATAGTTCTCATCAACGCGAACTTTCTTCTGCTGGCCGCAGTCATCTTCATGATCGCAAAAAGTCTGTGGAAACTTTCGGTGGAGCGCAGGCACCACGTGCTCGGCGCCCGGTTCCGGACGAAGCTGGTTGCGGCGTTCGTCAGCCTGTCCTTCATTCCGCCGGTGCTTCTTTTTTTCATCGGGAGCGGGATGTTCACGAGCAGCATCGAACGTCTCTTCAGCCTGCGCATTGAAAATTCGCTCAAGGACTCCGTGGCGCTCACGCAGGAGTACTACGACCGGCTCCGGAAGGACGCCACGGTATTCGCACGGCAAATCAGCAGGCAGATGACGGAGACGCGGCTGCTGTCGCGGTTCGAGAACCAGGTGCTGAAGGAGTACCTCGGGAAAAAAGCGGATGAATACGGCCTCGGCTCCGTGGAACTCTTCACGGTGCCTGACCGGCGCGCAGCTACAGTGGTGACGAACCAGTACCCGCAGGGCGCATTCAGCCGGACACCGTTGAAGTTCGCAGCAGAGGCGCTGGCGGGGCGCGAAGCGGTTGAACTGGAGGAGTCCGAGCACAGCGGCGATATTGTCCGCGTGGCGGTGCCGCTCTATGATTCCACGGAAGAAGGAACCCGCGTCAGCGGCGCGATTGCCGTCAGCTATTACGTCCCGCGGAGCCTGTCATCAAAGGCAGCGGAGATTCGCGCGGGTTTCTCTCAGTACCGGTCCGCATTCAAGAGCAAGGAACCGATCAAGCTTTCCTACCGCCTCGGATTCATGACCGTGACGCTGGCGCTGCTCCTTGCCGCCATCTGGGTGGCGCTTCGCGTTGCCGCGGGCATCACCGTACCGATCCGGAAGCTTGCCGAGGGAACGGCAGCCGTTGCAGCAGGCGTCTTCGACTACCGGATCGACGAGAAGGCGGGCGATGAAGTAGGCGTGCTCGTAGACAATTTCAATGTCATGACCCGGGAACTCAAACACTCCCGGGAGCGGCTCGAGCAGGAAGTGAATTCTCGAAAAACGATTCTCGCGAACATTGAGACGGGCGTTGTGTCGCTTGACCGCGTGGGCCGGATCACGATGGTCAACCGTTCGGCTGCCGAAGCGCTGCGCATCAACGAGGAAGAAGTGCTGGGCAAGCGCTACGACGAGGCGTTCGGATTTCTCGAACTCAAGCCGATCCGTATGCTGTTCCGCCGGCTCGAGGCGGGGCACGGCAGGGCAGAGGAGGAATTTTCCCTGAATGTGCACGGCCGCATGATGACGCTGCGCGTGCGCATAACCACGCTGAGGGACGGAACCGGCGCGCTCATCGGTTCCGTCATTACCTTCGATGATCTGACGGAGCTTTTGCGGGCGAAAAAGGCGGAAACATGGCAGGATGTGGCCCGCAGGATCGCGCATGAATTCAAGAACCCCCTGACGCCCATCAAACTTTCCGCTGAGCGGCTGAGGAAAAAACACTCCGAAGGCGCATCAGATTTCAACGCGGTCTTCGACGAATGCAGCAGGACCATCGTGCAGGAAGCCGACGGGCTCCGGAAGCTCGTGGATGAATTCGCCAATTTCGCCCGCATGCCCGCCTCGAATCCCACCTCCCAGGCCCTGACGCCCGTCCTGGAATCGGTCACGCTCCTGTACGGCGGCGCACACAAGGATATTTCCATCCTGCACGAGATCGCGCCGGACCTGCCGGACGTTTTGATCGACCGCGAGCAGATGAAGCGCGTCTTTATCAACCTGCTTGAAAATGCGGTGGAAGCCATGGACGGAAAAGGCCGGATATGGATCCGGGCGCATGCGGCGAATGCAGGCATCGTGCAGATCGAGGTGGCCGATGAAGGCGCGGGCATTTCTCCCGACGACATACCCAAACTGTTCCAGCCCGACTTTTCGCGCAAGAAAAAGAAAAGCGGCCTGGGACTCGCGATCGTGCAGAGGATCATCACGGACCACGGCGGCTCGATCCGCGTCGAGCAAAATACTCCCCGCGGCGCAAAGTTCGTCATCGAAATTCCGGTGACGATGAAAGAAATCGTTCAAAGTTCATAGTTCAGGGTTCAGCGCAGGAAATTGGGAAAACAATTGTCGATTCCGCTACGCTGAACTGTGAACGCTGAACTCCGAACCATTATTAGTGAGGAGGTTCAATTTGGATACTGCATCAACGATACTGATCAGCCTTGCAGCGCTCTACCTCGTCATCAAGTTCTTCGGCGTCCTGAGCAGAATCGGAATCAAGCAGATCACGCCGAAGGAACTGGACGAGAAGAAGGGCATGGTGCTGCTCGACGTGAGGACGGACAAGGAGCACGAGAGCGGACACATCCCGGGATCCGTGCATATCCCGCTCACGGAGATCGGCGACAGGATCAAGAAGCTCAAGAAGGACAAGGACCTTGTCGTGTATTGCCAGAACGGGAACCGCAGCATCTGGGCCATCAAGCGGCTGATGGGCATGGGCTACAAAAACCTGTACAACCTGAAGGGCGGCTTCAATGCCTGGCGCAGAGTGCATCGCTGAGCTGAAGAGGGACTATCGGGCAAAAAAACCGCTTATCGTCAAACGGCTCGCGGAGTTCCGGTCCGTGTACCGGAGGGGCGACCGCGCAATCTTCGAGGAACTGTGCTACTGCATTCTGACCGCGGGGAGCAGTGCTGAAATGGGGATGCGCACCGTCGAAGCGCTGCGCGACCTTCTGCCGGCGGGCACGGAGCATGAACTGCAGGAGCGGGCGCGGCTGCATCATGTCCGGTTCTGGCGCCTGCGGCCGTCCTATATTTATCAGACGCGGGAATACCTCACAGAAACCTGCGGCATGAAGCTGCGTCGCATGCTCGATGCATTCGGCGATCCAGATGCGCGGCGGTCATTTCTGGCGGAAAACAGGGCGATCAAGGGACTGGGGTACAAGGAGGCAAGCCACTTTCTCCGGAACGTCGGATTCAGTGGCTACGCCATTCTGGACAAGCACATCGTGAACAGCCTGCGGGAGATGGGCGTAATCCGGAAGAGCGCGCGCCCCGCGGGCCGCGCGGGCTATCTGGCCATCGAGAAACGGATGCGGGAATTCGCCGCGGATCTCGGCATCGACATGGATCATCTCGATCTGCTGCTGTGGTCGAGAAAGACGGGGAAGATATTGAAATGAACCCTTCGGAGGATGCGCCCGACAAGGGGCTGAAGAAGGCCGTTCTGATCGGCGCGATTTCCGGAGCGGTGATAACGCTTGCCATCGCCCTGTCGCTGGATCTGTTTTTTGCCGATACCATGCAGGGCTCCTGGCGGGAGGCGGCGGCGAAAGACGCGGTCAAGATGTTCGGTCCGGTGCGGGGAAGCAATCCCTGCATCGCGATTTCACTTCTTGTCGCCGTTATGGGGTTTCTTGCCGCATTCGGGGCGCTGCTGGGAGCCGTAGCAGGGCTCATGATGAACCGCTTCTTCAAACTCGTGCTCAAGCTGTAAGGCTCATTCGATGCTGAGATGCCCCGCAGCTTGCCGCAGGGTGAATTGACTTGGGGCGGCAACGTTTGGTGAGCGGGGAAGGTTGAGGATTGTTCCACTCAGGAGACGCGGTGAACTCAACAAACGTTATGAACTCGTAACCACGTTTTTCACGACATCGCTCATCTCGCTGATCCGGTAAGGCTTCGCAATGACGCCATGGAAGCCGTATTCCCGGTAATTCGCCATAATCGGATCGCTCGAATATCCGCTCGAGACGATCGCTTTCACGCCGGGATCCAGATCTTTCAGGCGTTGTACGGTCTCCCGTCCGCCCGTTCCGCCGGGAACGGTCAGGTCGAGGATAACGGCATCGAAGGTTCTGCCCTCCTCGCGGGCCTGCTGATACTTTGCGACCGCATCATTTCCGTCCTTTGCTGTTTCCACCTCGTAGCCGGCCGCTTGAAGGATTCTCTGCGCGGCATCACGAATGATTTCCTCGTCATCCATGACGAGGATCCGTCCTGTGCCAATAACGAGACCGATGCTTTCGGGCCTGGTCGCTGCATCGACGCGTGAAGCAGGAAGGCGCACGGTGATGGTTGTGCCTGTCCCCGGATCGGATACGACGGCGATATCACCCCCATGCTTCTTGACGATCGAATAGGCGGTGGCGAGACCCAGACCGCTTGCGGATTGTTTTGTCGTAAAAAAAGGATCGAAGATCTTCGCCAGGTGTTCATGCGGTATGCCGACGCCGCGGTCGACGATTGAAATAGAGACATATTCGCCGGAAGGGGGCGCGGGGTCGTCATCTGCAGATGCGGGTTCCCGGGCCGCGCTGACAGTGAGCATCCCGCCCTGCGGCATTGCCTGGACCGCATTGATCACGATATTGTGAAGTACATGCCGAAGCTGCCCCTCGTCGCCTTCCACGGAAGGGAGGTCCTTCGGAAGAGAGAATTCACAGGCGACCTCTGATCCGCGAAGGGCGAAATGCACGGCGTCCCTGATGAGAGGGCCCGCGGAGACAGCCTGCTTGAGCGGTGAGCCGCCGCGCGAAAAAGTCAGGAGCTGCTGCGTCAGGTCCTTCGCACGGAAGGAGGCCTGTTCCGCCTGCGTGAGGATGTTTTGCAGCTCGACGTCCCTCCCGCTCCGCAGTTTCGCCATCTCAATGTTGGTCGTAATGCCCGTAATGAGGTTGTTGAAATCGTGGGCGATGCCGCCGGCGAGCGTGCCGAGGGACTCGAGTTTCTGCGTCCGCAGCATCTCGCGCTCCAGCTTCCTTCGCTCCGTCACATCTCGGGAGTTGATGATAATGCGCAGCCCCTGTGCGGGGTCGCCGACGCTTTTGCCATGGACGTCGATAGTATGCCACTCCCCGTTTTTGTGCCGGAAACGGAGTTCGATGGTGCCCATGGTCCCCTGCGGGGAAGCAAGTATTTTCACAAAGAGCTGCTGTCCGGCCTGGAGATCGTCGGGATGGACAAAGTCGAACGCCGACTTCCCCACGAGCTCCACGGGGGCATACCCCAGCAATTTCGTAACCGAATTGCTTTCAAAAAGGATCACCCCTCTGTCGTCCAGCACGGTTATGATGTCGAGTGCGTTTTCGATCAGCGTGCGGAAGTATTCCTCGCTCTTGATCAGGGACGTCTCCGCTTCCTTGCGCGCGGAGATCTCCTTGTGGAGCTGGTCGTTGGCGAAGGACAGCTCGGCGGTGCGTTCCCTTACCAGCTCTTCCAGATGGTCACGGTGCTGCTGAATCATCTGCTCCGCTTTTTCGCGCTCAGCGATCTCGGAAAGCAGCTTCTGGTTCAGCCGGTCAGCGGACTCTTTCGCGGTGGCGAGGTAGGACACGAGGTTCTCGTTCTCGTACCGCAATTTCGTCAGGGAACGCGATGATGAGGACACGCGCATGGTTACGCTGCTGATGATGATGGCGAAGAGCAGCATCAGTCCGCCCATGGCGATATGAATTGCATCGCCCATCCTCAAAAAACAGAAAATAATCGGAATAAGCGCGGGGATGCTGAACAGCAGAAACGCCCGGAAGGAGGCGTAGTATACGCCTGCAGCGCCGGCGACCATGCCCCCGAGAACGAAGGCAAGGAATGCCTGGTGCGTTATCGAGGAAACGGGAAAGAGGAGGATGCCCCCTGCGCCCCAGACCATGCCGTTCAGGGCCATGCCCGTGAAGATGCGCAGTTCCCACGTTCGCGTATCATCGGTTGCGCTCAGCCGCGCATGGTATGCACGGACCGTGAAAAAGCGGAAAAGCGTGGTCAGCAGCAGACAGCCGAGCCAGATGACAGTGCCCCGGCGCGGAACCACGTCCCACTGTACTGCGGACAGGATCGCTGCATTGGCAACGGTCGTGAGCAGGCCCAGCGGGGTCTGGCGGTAGAGCTGCTCGACCGACGCGTTACGGATGAGCCTTTGTTCTGCTGTGAGTTGGTTGTCCCGCACCTGGCGGAATTCCATGCCGTGCTCCCCCGCGGCTGGCTGTCAAGCGTCTTTCCGATGCAGACGAAATTACCAGACTCAATTCACTCGAGCGCCCGACAATGCAGCCGGTCGCAAGCCCTTTTTTTCAGAGAAACGGCTGACGGCAAAGCGCACGACCGTCACGGCCGCTACGATGAAAAAAACGCTGAGAGTGAAGGTGCTCTTCCCTCTGTGCCGAATTCCTGAGGGATCGTCCGTCGTCGTATTTAGCATGCGGAAAGAAAGGTGTGAGCGCAGCGGCTGCATGAATATCCATGCTTAGACTGTACTATAGCATATTTTCCCACCCCTGTCATGAGGACGTGCCCGGCTGGCTCGTGCAGGGGAATGTCACGCCAAACTCTTGGATGCTATTTCGTGGACGTCTTTTGAAAGTCCCGGAGCTTGGAGGATACGCTCGAGCTGGGCCTTCATGAGGGCTTTGCGGAGTTCATCATAACGCCTCCACAGGGTGAATGCCGTAACCAGGCGGGCGGCAATCTGCGGATTCAGGGAGTCGATCAGCAGCACCTGGTCCGCGATGAAAGCGTATCCCGCGCCGCCGGGATCATGAAAACGAACCGCGTTCGCGGCAAAAGCATTCAGAAGCGAACGGACTTTATTCGGGTTCTTGATGGAAAAAACCGGGTGACGGGTGAGTTCCTGCACGGCGTCGAGCGTATTGGGCAGCCGCGACAGGGCCTGAAGGGAAAGCCACTTGTCCATGACGAGCGGATCGTCCTTCCACTGCCGGTAGAACACGTCGAGCGCCCAGGCGCGTTCCGGACTCTCGGAGTTTGTCAGCGCAGCGAGGGCCGCCATCCGGTCGGTCATGTTTTCGGCTGTGTTGAACTGATCCACGCACAGTTTCAGCGCACCCGGGTCGTCAAGCTCCATGAGGTAGCCGAGGCAGATGTTTTTGAGGCTCCGTCTGCCGATGGACGCCTGATCCGTCGTATACGGCCCCGTGTCCTGGTTCGTGTAATAGGCGGCGCGAAACGCGTCCTGTAACTCGGCAGCGACGGACTGCTGCACAAACCGGCGCGCGTGGTGAATCGCGGCAGGATCGATCACGGGCATGAAGTCGGCAAGATAGGACTCCGAGGGGAGAATGAGCGCTGTAGCCTGGAACGCCTTGTCCTCCATCGTGCTTTCGAGAATTTTCGCAAAGGACGCGGTAAAGGCGGCGTCCGGCTTGAGCGGGACTTCGTTCGCGATATCCCTGATGCGGCCCAGAATGATCTTGACCGCGAGCTGCTGACCTGCGTCCCAGCGGTTAAACTCGTCGGCGTCGTTCGCCATAAGGAACAGGCGTTCGCGGTCGGTAAGATCGGACACCACCTTCACCGGGGCGGAGAAGTGCCTGAGAATGGACGGAACAGGCTCGTGCGGAACATCGGTGAATACAAGTGTCTCTTCCTCTTTCCGGAGTTCGAGCACCATCGTATGCTCGGGCGCCTGCTCTTTCCGGCCGGCCAGTTTCAGCGGCAGGTCGTTCCCGTCCCCGTCCAGCAGCCCCACGGCAACGGGAATGTGGAAGGGCTTCTTCCCGGATTGTCCGGGCGTGGGCGGGCAGGACTGCCTGATCGTCAAAGTGTAGCGCCTCGTTCGGTCGTCATAGGAGCGCCGGATATGCAGCTCCGGTGTGCCTGACTGGGAGTACCAGAGCTTGAACTGCCCCAGATCTTCGCCGGTTGCGTCCTCCATTGCTTTGACGAAATCGTCCACGGTGGCTGCATGACCGTCGTGCCGCGAGAAGTATAAATCCGTGCCGTTCCTGAATCCGGCGGGCCCGAGGAGGGTGCGCATCATGCGGATGACTTCCGCGCCCTTGTTGTAGACCGTCGTTGTGTAGAAATTGTTGATCTCCACGTACGACTCCGGCCGCACAGGATGGGCCATGGGGCCCGCGTCCTCGCGGAACTGGGTGGAGCGCAGCACGTTGACGTCGCTGATGCGCTTGACGCCGGCTGAGGTCATGTCCTCCATGAAGTGCTGGTCACGGAACACGGTAAAGCCTTCCTTGAGGGACAACTGGAACCAGTCCCTGCAGGTCACGCGGTCGCCCGACCAGTTGTGAAAGTATTCGTGGCCCACGACGCCCATAATGCCCTGAAAATCAGAGTCCGTCGCAGTTTCCGGACGGGCGAGGACGTACTTGGAGTTGAATACGTTGAGGCCCTTGTTCTCCATGGCGCCCATGTTGAAATCGTCCACGGCAACGATCATGAAAGTGTCGAGATCGTATTCCCTGCCGTACGCATCCTCGTCCCATTTCAGGGCGAGCTTGAGCGATTTCATGGCATGGCTGCATTTGTCCTTGTTGTGGTGCTGGACATAGATGTTCAAATCCACGATCCTGCTGCTCATCGTCGTGAAGGTGTCGCGGATGCGCGCGAAATCGCCGGCCACGAGGGCGAAGAGATAGGACGGCTTGGGAAAGGGGTCGTGCCACTTGACGAAGTGCCTGCCGCCCGGGAGGTCGCCCGAGCCGACCAAGTTCCCGTTCGAGAGCAGTACGGGGTAGTTCGCCTTGTCAGCGATGATGGTCGTGAAAAAGCGGGCGAGCACATCCGGCCGGTCGGGGTAATAGGTGATCTTGCGGAATCCTTCAGCCTCGCACTGGGTGCAGAAATTGCCGCTGGAAAGATACAGGCCGGACAGTTCCGTATTCGCGGAAGGGTCTATTTCCGTGACAATTTCGAGGTTGAAACGTTCCGGTACCGACGTGATGGTGAGCGCGGCTTCGTCGAGCCGATATTCGCCGGGGGCGAGCGTCCGTTCGCCGAGCCGGACGGACAGGAGGGACAGACTGCGGCCGTTCAGCACGAGGGGCGGCATATCTGCGCCGACGACGGGGTTCCGCGCGGCGGTCATAAGCGATTTGACGCGCGTCCTCGATGCGTGCAGCTCAACCTCGAGCATCACTGTTTCAATGAAGTAGTCGGGGGGGCGGTACTGCTTGAGATAAACGGTTCTATGGGGCTGCGCATCGATGTGTTCGGTCATGTCGGTTCCCGTAATCCTGTCTGCCATTCGAAGGGCGTGATGAATTGCGGGATTATACCAGAACTGCATGCAGCAGGAAAAGAAATATCTCGGCCCGCATCCGGCGCTCGTATCAGGCGGACAGAAGGGCGGTGTCAGGCGGTCAGGACATTGACCGTCCGCGCAAGGGAGGCGAAATCCAGGGGTTTGTCAAAGAAGTAATTGCCCTGGGTCGAGAGATTAAGCACCGTATCCGTGTCGGCGTACGCGCTTAAGACGACTACCGGCACGCGCGGCCAGAGCTCGTTTATCCAAAGGGTGAGTTCCACCCCGCCCATGCTCGGCATGCGCAGATCCGTGATCACGAGGTCGATGGCGATGTTGTTCATGATCGCGACTGCCTGCTTCCCGTTTTGTGCTTTGAAGGAGTTGAGATGCGGATTGACGGTGGTGAGGCCGTCGGCCAGAGCGGAGCCGAACGTATCATCGTCGTCGACGATCAGGACATTCTTGATCGGGGCCTCTTGCTTCGGTGCGTCGGGAAATCCCCTCAGCGCGGCGCTCATCGTGTCGCTCCTCTGTTGAAACGGCCTTTCCGGCGCGGGCGCGGTCCGACCCCGCTCCTTTCATCTCCGCGGTCTTACAGCATATCGCTCAATTCGATGTGGTGTTCTCGTGTGAAGGTCCTGAGCTTCCGTATCGCCTGGTTCTCGATCTGACGCACACGCTCCCGCGTGATGCCGAACTGTTTGCCGATGCTGTCGAGGGTGCGCGGCGTGGTGCGATTCAGGCCGTAGCGCATTTCGATCACACTCCGCTCCGTGGCCGGAAGCTGGGAAATCCATTCCCCGAGATATTGCTTGCGCAGACGTTCATCGCTGGCAGCCGTGGGCGACGGCGCGTTATCGTCGTTCAGAATGTCCTTGAGCGTATCGTCGCCTTCGCCGCTGATGAGCATGTCGAGGGAGTAGGTCTCCTGCGTAATCTGTGACAGCGCCCGGATGCGGTTGATGCTGACGCGCATCTTCTTTGCCACTTCCTCATGCGACGGTTCGCGGCCGAACTGCTGCGTCAGTCTCCTGATGGTCCGGCTGTAGCTGTTCGCCAGCTCCGCCACGTGGACGGGAAGGCGGATGATGCGCACCTGGTTTGCAATTGCGCGTTCGATCGACTGGCGGATCCACCACGAGGCGTAGGTGCTGAAGCGGAACCCGCGCTCGTACTGGAATTTCTCGACGGCGCGGATGAGGCCGAGGTTGCCCTCCTCAATAATGTCCGAGAAAGGGAGCCCCCGGTTGATGTAGCGTTTCCCGATGGATACAACGAGGCGGAGATTGGAGCGGATCATACGGGCACGCGCTTCCTGGTCACCTTCCTGGACCCGCTTCGCAAGCTCCTGCTCTTCTGCAAAGGTGAGAAGCGGGGTCTTCCGGATTTCCTGCAGATAGAGTTTAACCGTGTCCAGATCGCCCTCTGCTGCTCCTTCGCGTTTTTTTGTATGCAGTCCGGACGGTCGTTCATGCGATGCTTCCTGTCCCACTTCCTCCGTTTCATCATCCATCGGATCGTCGTTCCAATATGCATCGATGAGCTGATCCTGTTCCGGTTCTTCCACAAATGCTGCTGCCGAATTCGCTCTCATGACAATCCCCCTGGCGGTATATCGTATCCCGCAGCATCCTGCTGCAGGAAGTGCTTCAATCGTGTGTTGAACGTTGCGTATGTCCGTTCCTGCGGCCGTATATCTTCCCCGACGCCTGATGGATCGCGTCGGCCACTTCATCGAGGCCGACGGGTTTTTCGAGGTAAGCAACGCAGCCGCCGGGAAGCTCGCATTCCATCGATGTCCGTGCACATGCCGACATGATGATTACCGGGATGTCAGGATGGGTGCTGCTAACCTCTTTGATGAAATTCAGGCCTCCCATGCCCGGCATTCTCAGGTCAGTGAGCACGACATCGATCTTCGCCGTGTTCAGGATTTCAAGCGCCTTTTCCCCGCTGCTCGCTGCAATAACGTATATATCGTTCGAGTACATGTGTAACCCTTCTGCGAGGTCTTTGAGGAAGTTGATTTCATCGTCAACAACCAGCACATCTACCATTCCTTATATCTCCTCGCATTATCTCCTTTTTATACTAGCAAGGCAGATGCCAGGGGGATACAAGCAGCTCTTATTATTGTTATCAATGAGTTGGAAATGACGACTGGAAATCAGACAAATTGCCGGTTATGGTGCTGACCCGGTCATTTTGAACTGGCAGGTCATTTTAAGCCATATTCACGTATCTTGCGTTTCAGTGTGGACAGGGAGATGCCAAGGGTTCTTGAGCTCTGGGTGAGGTTTCCATTGAGGGATGCGAGCGTCTCTGCAATAAGCTCCTTTTCCGCCGATTCCAGGGTTCGCAGTACTTTGGGCTGATCAGTGCGTGCAGGGGCAGCGTTTTTCGCGGCTGCCGGAAAATGCTCGATGAGGCGCGACGGTTCAAGGACCGAGCCTTTCCGTAAAAAAAGCGCACGTTCAAGGATGTTTCTCAGTTCGCGCACGTTTCCGGGCCAATCGTATTTTTTCAACTTCTCGATCTCGGCCTCGGGCAGCTCGACTTCCCTGCCCTTCGTAATCTGGCTGAGGAGCGATGAGCAAAGCAGGGGGATGTCGTCGCTGTGATCGCGAAGCGGAGGAATGTGGATGCGGACCACGCTCAGACGGTAGTAGAGGTCTTTGCGGAAGGTCTTGCCCAGGCATTCCTCGATATCCGCGTTCGTGGCGGCGATCACCCGCACGCTCACCGGCGTGACGGCCGTGCTGCCGATGCGCCGCACGTGCTTGTCTTCGAGCACGGACAGGAGTTTGGTCTGGAGGTGCAGGGGCATGTCGCCTATTTCGTCGAGAAAGAGCGTGCCGCCGTCCGCAATTTCGAAGAGGCCTTTTTTTGCGGCCGTCGCGCCCGTGAATGCCCCTTTTTCGTACCCGAACAGTTCCGCCTCGATCAGATTCTCCGGAATCGCCGCGCAGTTGATGCTGATAAAAGCCTGGCGTGCGAACGCGCTCCGGTAGTGGATCGTTTTGGCCACAAGGTTTTTGCCGGTGCCCGTTTCACCCGTGATCAGGACCGGGCCGTCCACGGCCGCGGCCATATCCACGAGGCGCACCGTCTCCGCGAACGGGCCGGTCCCGCCGATGATGACCGATGCCGCGCGGTCCTTGTCGCGTGCGTAGTTCTGAATCTGCTCCACGCGTTCGAGGTCCAGGGTGCGGAGCGTGTTCTCGACGGCGAGGCGCAGTTCTTCGATGTCGAAGGGTTTGGACAGGTAGTCGTGCGCACCGAGCCGAACCGCTTTGACGGCGTTTTCGAAACTCGGAAAAGCGGTGATGAAAATGATCTTCGCCTGTTCGTTCTTCTCCAGGATGGCCGGGGCGAGGGCGTGGCCTTCGCCATCGGGCAGCTTCTGGTCCAGGAGCACGATATCGACCTTCCGGGACGAGCAGATTGCCAGGCCGTCGGCGCTCGTGTGCGCGGCCAGGACCTCCAGGTGATCGTTCTCGAGATAATCGCGGATCGTATTGCAGAGCACCTTCTCATCGTCGATGATGAGGAGCGTCTTCTTAGCGCGTTGAGCCATCAGTTCCCTCCGGCAGGTAGATGTGTACGGTAGTGCCTTCATTCAGCGTGCTCGTTATGTCGATCGTGCCGTTCATCCGGGCGAGCATTTTTCTGACGATCACCAGGCCCAGACCCGTGCCGCCCGCTTTCGAGGTGTAGAATGGTTTGAACAGGTCCTGCACCTGCTTTTCATTCATGCCCGCGCCGTTGTCCGCAATCCGGATCAACACGCGGCCGGCCTCTTTGCGCGCGGTGACCGTGATCGCAGGCCGCGGTCTGCCTGCCAGGGCATCGGAGGCGTTGGTCATTACATTCAGCAGTACCTGCTGGAGCGCACGCGGGTCGGCCACAACCCGGCCGGTGCCGGGAAGGATCGCATGGTTCACGGCGATGCCCTTGCCTTCGAAATCCGAGCTTACGAGTTTGAAGAATTTGTCAAAAAAGCCCGCGAGATCCACGAGCTCAAGTTCTGGTTTTTCATAGAGGTTGTAGTTCTTCAGGTTCTTGAGCAGATGCTCGACACGGCCGATCTCACCGAGAGCCCGGTCCACATAATCCCGGATGGTCTCCTTGGATGCCGTGTCCAGCTTGTGATGGAGGACGCTGAGGCTCATCTTCGCGGAGTTGATGGGATTGCCGATCTCGTGGCGCACGCCCGCGAATACGTAGCCGATGTTGTTCATCGTGTTCACGGACTCTGCAATGGATTCGAGGCGCAGCCGCTCCGTCACGTCCCGTTTGACTGCGACGAAATTGATGATCTGGCCGTCCGCGTCCTTCACCGGAGAGAATGTGGATTCCTCGTGGTACAGGCTGCCATCCTTCTTGCGGTTGACCATGAGGCCGCGCCACACAGCGGTGCGGCTGAGTTCCTCCCTCAGGGCGCGGAAGAAGTCCTCCGGGTGATGCCCGCTGTCGAGGATGTGCAGCGAAGCGTGCAGTACCTCGTCCTTTGCATAGCCGGTGATCGTTTCGAAGGCGCGGTTGACGTACCGGATGATCCCCTTCGTATCGGTGATGACGACAGCGTCGGCAGACGACTCCACGGCGGAGACAAGGCGCCGCTGCTCCTCTTCTACGCCGAAACGGAACATCGCCTCTCCGATGATATACGCCTGGCGCTCCAGGAATTCAACGGATGCGAGCGGAAAGAGTCCTTCGCGTTCGTCGGCGAGATGGATCGCGCCGAGCACTTTGTCGCGGTGCCGGATGGGGATCACGGCCAGGGAGCGGTAGCCCGTTTTCTGGCACACGCCGCGAAACCTTTTTTTCTCCTCCTCGGTGAGCCCGTCCCTGAATGCCATGGCGTCGTGGTAGTAGAGTGAACCGTTCGGCGTCGTGGCGGAAGTGTCAAGCGGGTCCAGTGTTCCGAGAACCACGCGCGTGCAGGCGCATTCATCATCCTGCAGGGAAATGATGTTTTCCGACTCGATGAATACCGCTTCGTAGCCCTTGCAGGAGACATAGGGGATGTTGCCGTCCCGGTCCGTGAAGCGCATCCCGACGCTCCGGCACCGGCACCAGGACCGGAGAATTTCCACGGCGGCGTCAAGGTATTCTTTCCGCGTATAGCTTTTGGTGAACAGCTCCAGGAGGTTGTTCGTTACCATCGTCCTGAGTTCGGATTCCTTAAGACGTGTTATGTCGCGGGCGGCCGCGAAGATGCCGAGTACTTTTCCGTCGTCGTCCCGGTACAGCGAGGCATTGTAGAGAACGTGCATGGTGCCGCCGCTCCTGCTCCGGAGCTCGAGCGCATAGTCCCTGACCGAGCCTTCGCGGAACACCTGGAGGTAGCCCGCCCGCGCCCTGGCAGGGTCGGTGAAGTATTCAGAGAAATCAGTGCCGAGCAGCTCCTCGCGCCTTCGGCCCGTGGCCTCTTCGGTGGCCGCGTTTACGTCCGTGATCTTTCCGTCTGCTCCGATGGTCACGAGGGGATCGAGGCTCGCTTCGAGCAGGCTGCGGTTGTAGGCATTGGCGATGCGCAAGGCGCCTTCAGCCTCTTTTCGTTTGAAATCGCTTCTGAGTGACTCGATGGCAAAGGAAATGTCGGCAGCCAGCGACGAAAGGAGATGAAACTCCTCGTCCGAAAAATACTGCGGCTGCGTCGCATAAATGGTGAACGCCCCCACGGACGCATTCTCGGACCGCAGGGGGAAGGCCGCGGAGGAACGCAACCCGTGCTGCAATGCCTTTTCACGCCACGGCTGCATGATCTCGTCGTGTTCAATGTCGCCGCAAATGATTGGGATGCCCCTGGTCACGGCCCTGCCCGTCGGACCCCTGCCTTCGGGAACGTCCGCGGCCATGACCGTGATTCCGTTCAAATAGCCGCCGTCATCGCCGAAACTCGCAACAGGCACGATTCGCAGCGTTTCCGGTTCAATCAGCCCGATCCACGCCATTTTAAATAAGCCTTCTTCCACCGTGATGCGGCACACCTGCCGGTACAGGTCATCGGGATCGCGGCTCCTCATGATGGCTTCGTTCGCCTTGCCCAGAACGGAATAGAGACGGTTCAGGCGCGAGGCCCGTTCTTCCGACTTCTTCCGATCTGAAATGTCCTGGAAGTAGACGGCGAGGCCGTCGCCGGTAGGGTAGGCGCGCGCCTCCAGCCAGATGCCGAGCAGAGGGGACACTGCTTCGAACCTCACCGGTGTCCGCTCCTGCATGGCTTTCCGGTACTGCTTCTCGAATATCGTTCCCTGCACAGCTGGTACGATTTCCCACAGGGTCTTGCCGATGAGTTCCGCACGATCCTTCTTCCAGAGCCCGAGCGCTTCCGCATTCACGTACAGGAACCGCCATTCGCGGTCGACCACATAAAAACCCTCCCTGATGGTTTCGAGGGTTTCGAACAGCCGCTGCCTTGTTTCCCGGAGCGCTTCCTCGGCAAATTTCTGCTGACGCCGGATTTCCGCGTCCCGCAGCTCGCGCTCCACGGCCGGGTTGAGGCGTTTCAGATTCCCCTTGATGATGTAGTCGTGGGCGCCCGCGCGCATGGCGTTTACGGCGATATCCTCGCCGATATTGCCCGATACGATGATGAACGGCAGGTCAAGCCCGCTCGCATTCACCAGTTCCAGCGCGGCCAGGCCGCTGAATCCGGGAAGAATGTAGTCGGAAATGACGATGTCCCAGCCGCCGTGCGCAAGGGCCGCGCGCATGGCGTCCGCGTTTTCAATGCGCTCATACACGGGCTCATAGCCGCCGCGCCTGAGTTCCCGGACCAGGAGCAGCGCGTCGTCCTCCGAGTCCTCGACGAGGAGTATGTGGAGAGGGGTGGTCATAGTCAATTGCGGTTTGCGGATTCCGTCTTGGGGACCGCATGAAACGGCTCATTCCCGCCATGCCGCTTTACCGCGGGGAGAGTTGCGTCTTGTTCAGCAATGCCGAAATTGTACCACAGTAAGCCATGGATTTTTACCATAGTTTACTGTCAATAAGACGCCGCGCGCGTGCAGAGCCGTCCCAGAAATTCACGGTACGTTTTTCAGTCATTCAGCCACCGTCCGAGCTGGTCCCGCAGGTTCATCATGAACTGTTCGAGGTCCACGCACTTGTTCAAAAAACCGTCCGCGCCGTTTTCCCTGCTTATTTTCTTATCCGACTCAAGGTCCGAATGCGTGACGATGACGACGGGAAGCGGGCGGAGGCGTACATCGCTCCGGATTTCATTCAGAACATCGACGCCGTCCATGCCCGCCATCTTCAGGTCGAGCAGGACGAGCGTCGGCAGCTCCTGCGCTCTGCGCAGAAACGCGAGGCCCTGTTCGCCGCTCGGTACCGCATCGACCGCGATCTTTCGGTCAAGCCTGGACAGGACCAGCCGCGTCAGAAGGATGTCGTCTTCGCTGTCGTCGATGATCAAAACCGATTTCTGATTGCGGATCGCGGATTGCGGAGTATTGGCTGAAGTTGGAGTCATTTCATACGTCCTTTCGCGGTTTGACCGACGAGTCGTTCATCGCGGGCAGCAATCTAAAATCTGCGTTTCCTTTATCCCCCGAGCGTAAAATATACCGTCGTGCCCGCGCCGACGGCTCCCTCGGCCCACACCGTACCGCCGTGCTTTTGCACAATCCGCTCGACGATGGCAAGGCCGATGCCCGTGCCTTCGTACTCTTTTTCGGAGTGGAGGCGCTGAAAGGGGGAGAACATCTTGCGGGCGTACTGGGGGTCAAAGCCGGCGCCGTTGTCCCGTACGAAATAAACCGGTAGAGCGTTCTCCTGAATGGGGATTTCGGGAGCATGCTCCGTATGGGTTTCGGAACTTGAGCGTTGAGCTTCCACTCCGAACTCGATCTTGGCATGCTCGGACTTCGCTGTAAATTTCCATGCATTATCCAGGAGGTTTGTCAGGGCAACACGCATCAGGTTCGGATCCGCGGAGGCGTGAATGCCTTGCCCGATGACAACCTCGACGTTCCGGCCGGGCGCAGACTCGCGGAGGCCCTGGACCACGTTGTCAGCGAGTCTGCTCAGATCACAGTCCACCAGGTTCATTTCCTGGCGCGAGAGCCGGGAGAGATTGAGAAGGTCGTTGATGAGGGCGGTCATCTTTTCGGCGCTGTTTTGGATGCGCATCAGATAGTCCCTGCCCTGCGCGTTGAGCCGATCCGCGTAGTCCTCGATGACGATCTGGGAGAATCCAGCCAGGGAGCGGAGCGGCGCGCGAAGATCGTGCGACACGGAGTACGTAAACGATTCCAGTTCCTTGTTCGCTGCTTCCAGCTCCAGGTTCCTGGCGGCCATGTCTTCGGAGAGCTTCAGAATCTCTGCTTCAGCTTGCTTCCGCTCTGAGATGTCCGATAAAATAAGGGCCAGGCGGTCCGGTGCCGGCCGGTATGCGGACAGATCGTAATACCGGCCGAGTGCTGGTAAAAAAGCTTCGCCTCTGAAAGGCTCGCCGGTAAGCAGTACCCGCTCATAGGTATCAAAAAAAGGGTTCCTTTCCGGCTGCTGAAATACCTCAGAATACAGTTTGCCAACCATTTCGTGCCGGTGCTTGCCCAAATGCTTCTTCACTGCGGCATTTGCCATCAGATAGCGCAGGTCTGCGAGCCGTCCGTTTCCGTCGAACACAGGCTCGATGAGCAGGGCCGCTGCGTTGAGATTCTCGAACTGGAGGCGGTACTGTTCCTCGCTCTCGCGCAGCGCACGTTCGGCCTTCAGCTGAATCGAGACATCCTTGAAGAAGACCGATACCCCGTCCGGAGTCGGGAAGGCCCGTATTTCCACCCAGCGGTCAAAGCCCGCATGGTAGGACGTCGATGTCACCGGCTTTTGCTCCCGGAGCACCTTTTCGAACTGGCTGATAGTCTTGTAGGATTCCGCATCCGGATACACGATGCGTACATCCCTGCCGAGAAGTTCTTCGCGGTTTGAGGCCTGGAGCCGTTCCGCGTTGGCGTTTACATAGGTGTAGCGCAAACCGGAGTCGAAGCTCACGAAGGCGTCGGGCATGCTTTCGAGCACGCCGATGAGCCTCTGTTCGCTCATCCGCAGGGCTTCATCCGCCCGCCTGAGCTCGGTTATATCCGTCTGCGCTAGGACCGTTCCATTGACCTCGCCGTCCTTCTCCAAAGGGATCGCGTTGATAGAAAGTACGCAGTCATGTCCTTTCCGATCGGTTATGATATACTCGAGCCCATGCACCGTCTCACCCTGGAGCGCGCGTGTAGAAGCCATGTTTTGCGGCGTGAGCGGTGTGCCGTCGGCAAAACGCGCCCGGAGGCGGTGTGCTGTCTCTTCGCGTGAGGTCGATACGGGGTCGAACCCGAACAGATTTGTAACAGCGGGATTCGCCTTGAGCCAGGTGCCGTCCTTCCCGTGCAGCGACAGGAGATAGGGTACGGCATTGAAGATCGCGTCAAGTTCTTCCAGAGCGTGCCGCCGCTCCGCCTCCGCTTGTTTGCGACTGGTGATGTCGCGGACAGCGGTATGACGCCGTATTCCGCCAGGCGACAGCGGGCGCCCGTGAGTCTCCACGAGAATGCGGGCGCCGTCCGGCCGGATCACGGAGTGTTCGACGGTCGCATCGCGGTTTTCGAGGATGTTCGCAAGAACGCGCTCACGGTCATCGGGCGCAACCAGATCAGCAACGGCGCGGCCCCTGAGGGCTTCAACAGGCCTGCCTACAATCTGCGCGAACTGGTCGTTGCAGTCGGCGATAATCCCGTGCTCGCTCACGACGATACCTTCGAACGTCGCCTGCGAGAACGCGGCGAGCCGCTCCTTGCTGGCGCGCAATTCTTCTTCGGCCCGCCTGCGGTCGGTCAAATCATGGGAAACGACGAGTACGGTGGCCACGACGCCGTCCTGATCGAATTCAGGGACGCACCGGGACTGATAAAACCCGATGCCGTCTGCGGCGGGGAAAACATCTTCAACATCCAGCGGCTGAGCAGTATCGAAAACGTCCTGTATCCGCTTTTCCCAGAGGCTGCGGTAGGGGTCCGGCAAGCCTGTTTCCCCGATCGTTTTACCGATTATCGCACGTGCGGGCTTGCCATGCACTTTCAATCCCGCGTGATTAACGTACAGATGCCGCATGTCCCTGTCGAAGCGGTCGATGATGACGGGTAGGTTTTCCGCAAGCGCTCTGAATTTTTCCTCTGCCGGGGAGAGTGAGGCTGCGAGGATGTTGTCAAACGAAGTTTTCCGTGCGTCCGCGCTGCGATTCGCTGTCCTGAGGGCGATCAGGAAATATACGCCGCCCAGGTACTGCGACAGCCGCCCTGCCCAGCCTTCAGGGCTGCCCACGGAGTACTGGATGAAGAACGCGGTGAGGCTGATGGACGTGAGCGCGAGGGCAAGCGAATACCAGTAGAGGAATTCCTCCTTGTTCCGGCGGTACGTTGCAAAGAATACAAGAAAGGAAAAGGCAAACAACGTGTCCGCCGATCCGAGCACGGCCTGCCGCAGGGGCGTGGGGCCGCGGCCCTGGATGAAGAACGGCGGGATGATGCCAGCGAATTCCGCGACCGTGAGCAGGAGCATGAAGAAACAGACACCGAGATACCCAGCGGCAAGCCATGTCCTTTTTCGGGTCACCCCGATCTCCGGGGAAGTGCCCGAAATGAGTATGATCGAAGCGATGAAATGAAACAGCGCGCCGACGAGCGCGGCGATGTTGTAGATCGTCACATTGTGATCCGCGCCGTCCGGGAGGCCGCGCACGACACCCGCGATCACGCCCCCGATCCCGAATGCCAGAACGCCGCAGCCCAGGAGCAGTATCTGGATGCTGCCCGAGGACAGGTAATTCCTGAAGGCGATCACGGCCACACTGAAACAAATGACCCCGATGAAGAGCGTGTTCGTGATCAGGATGAGCCATCCGGGATCGTAGAACACGGTCGGCGGGACCGTGTAGTGCAGGAAGGCGATCAGGACCGTCAGCGCGGGTATGGGAAGGAAACTGAGTTTTTTCATGGCATGTTTTAAAAATCCCCCTCGATCCCCCTTTTTCAAAGGGGGAGGTGTTTTGATAAATCACCCCTCTTTGCGAAGAGGGGACGGGGGAGATTTATCATAAACGGCCCTGCACTCTTTTATAAATGCCGCAATCAAATCACCCGATCGTAAAGAAAAACGTCGCGCCCCTGCCCGGTTTGCTTTCCGCCCAGAGCCTGCCGTTGTGGCGCAGGATGATACGGTTTGCAGTTGCGAGGCCGATGCCGAGGCCGGGGAATTCTGAATCCGTATGCAGGCGTTTGAACGGCTGAAACAGTTTATCGGCATGCCGCATGTCAAAACCAGCGCCGTTGTCTTTTATAAAATAAATCAACGGAGAAGACGTTTCGAGCTTCGCATTTCGAGCTTCAGGTTTGAGAACCCCGAACTCGATGTTCGCTTTTTCGCAGCGGCTCGTGAATTTCCACGCGTTCTGCAACAGATTCTCGAGGACGGCACGCAGCATGGCGTTGTCGCCTTTCGTTTTTGCGCCTTCCGCAATGACGAACTCCACGGCTCGGCCGGGGTCCTGCTTTTGCAGATCATGGGCTATGCTACGGGTAAGGGCTGTGAGGTCCACGGTCTGGTCGCGCAGGTCTCCTCGTGTGAGTCTGCCCATGTTCAGCATGGCCTCGATGAGCTGGTTCATCCGGTGCGTTGCCGCACGCACGCGGTTGAGATAATCTTTTCCCGTGTCGTCCAGGCGTGCGGCGTAGTCTTCGAACAGAGCACTCGAAAAACCCTCGATGCTCCGGAGCGGGGCCTTCAGATCGTGTGAAACGGCATACGAGAACGCTTCCAGCTCCCGGTTCGCGGATTCGAGTTCGGATGATCTGCGCGCGAGCTCGTCGTGCGCGGTTTTCAGCGCCT
Organism: Nitrospirota bacterium; assembly: GCA_035490495.1. Lineage (GTDB taxonomy): Bacteria > Nitrospirota > UBA9217 > UBA9217 > UBA9217 > JAJYKN01. The sequence goes on along the minus strand of DATHDE010000138.1, from coordinate 6,414 downwards.
CTTCGGCCTTCTTGATCTGCGTCAGATCGATGGTCGCGGAGGCGACGCCGGCGACCTTGCCGGAACTGTCACGAATCGGTTCCCATAGAATGTCGAGGAATATCCGTCCGTCCGGCCGCTGGAACCACATTTGCTCGCGCTGTTCGATATTTTCCTCGATCACGCGCCGCTTGATGGCCGTAACGCGCGCCGCCTCTTCGGGCATGAAGATCTCGTCGTCGGTATGGCCGATGATCTGTTCGGGCCGGGCTGTCCTTTGGTTGAACGCCCAGATATAGCGGAGATTAAGATCCTGTGCGGCAATGGATATCGGTGCGTTTCGCAACGCCAACCTGAACCGGCCTTCACTGTCCCGCAGCGCCTGTTCCGCCTTCACGTGCGAGGAGACGTCCTTGTAGAAGACCGACACCCCGTCCGGTGTGGGGAAAGCCTGGATCTCCACCCACCGGTCGAAGCCGGCGTGATAGGATGTCGAGGTTACGGGTTTCTGCTCCCGGATCACTCGTTCATATTCGCTGATGGTCTTTTTGGACTCCGCGTCCGGGTAGAGCGTCCGCACGTCCTTGCCGAGAAGTTCTTCGCGCCGCGCCGCCTGAAGCCGTTCGGCGTTGGCGTTCACATAGGTGTAGCGCATGCCTGCATCGAAGCTCACGAAGGCATCGGGCATGCTCTCCAGCACACCGACGAGCCTGCGCTCGCTTTCGCGCAGGGACTGTTCGGCCCTGCGCAGATCCGTCAGGTCGTAGCATGTAAGGAAGATAAGCCGCTCGCCGCCGGCAGTGTCCACCATCGTTCCGCTGTAGGAAAAGAATTTTTCCCATCCCTGGTCGGGCCTGCGGATGCGAAGCTCCAGGTTCCGCACTGCTTCGCCGCGCTTGATGCGCCGCATGGGCCATTCGTCGAGTTCCAGCAGATGGCTGGCATCGGGCGTCCACAACTGGAACGTGACGGGGGTCTTTTCCAAAGGTTCAATGCCTTCGTCCGGCCGGGTGAAACCGTGCATTTCGCGGGCCGCGGGGTTCCAGTAGATGACCTGCTCGTCTTCCGTGGCGATGATCGCGCCTTCGGCGAAGTTCTCGATCGCCGCGTTCCATCTGCCTTCGCTTCGGCGCAACGACTCCTCGGCGGTCTTGCGCGCGGTGATGTCCTGTGTGATGCCGAAACCGCCCAGCAGTCGGCCACCCTGATCGAATTCCAGGTAAGCCTTTTCCCGGACCCATTTCACCTGCCCCTCGGCAATAATGCGGTGTTCGATGTCGTACGGATCGCCACGCAGACCCGCCTGCCATTGCGTATCGACGTACCGGCGGTCGTCCGGGTGGACGATGGAGAGGAAGAACTCGTAGGACATCGGCGTGCCTTCGGGCACCCCGAAGATGCGGTGATTTTCCGGCGACCACATCAGCACGTTTCTGAGCGTATCGAGGCGCCACCAGCCGATCTGTCCCACAGCCTGGGCGCGGTCGAGGTCCTCGCGGCTCCTGCGCAGCTCTTGTTCCGCTTTTTTGATGTTCGTAATGTCCGCGCCGGTGGTGATGAAGTATTCGCCGAAAGGGACGCTGGTGAAGCGGAAAAATTTATCGAGATGGGGGAAGTAGTCTTCGAAGGAGTACGGAGCGCCTTCCGATATGATCTTTTGAATGATGGGCATATAGTGTTCCGTCGCCCCGGGACCGAAAATTTCATCCGTCGACTTTCCCCTGATCTCGTCGATCGATGTACGCCCCCACGTCTTCAACGTCGGGGGGTTTGCGTCGACGAGCCGCCACGTCTTGATTTCTCCATCGGCGCCGCGCACGATCCTCCAGAAATGCACCTCCTCGGTCATGTTCTCGAAGAGGCTGCGGTATTTTTCCTCGCTTGCACTCAGGGTTTCTTCGGCCTTTTTGCGCTCCGTGATGTCGTGGGCGATTTTGGACGCGCCGATGATCTTCCCGTTAGCGTCGCGCACGGCGGAGAAGGTGAGAGACACGGGGATGAACGTGCCATCCTTGCGCATGCGAAGCGTCTCGAAGTTTCCAATGCTTTCTCCGCGTTTGATCCGTTCGAGGATCGCGGGCACTTCGTCCGCGTGGCCGGGCGGGACCATAAGGGAGATAGGCTTGCCGATGGCTTCATTCGCCGCATACCCGAAGATTTTTTCGGCGCCTCTATTCCACGTCTGGATGACGCCGTTCAGGTCCTCGCTGATGATCGCGTCGTCCGCGCTCTCGACGATGGCGGCCAGGCGGCCCATGGCTTCCTCGGCCTTCCTGCGCTCCGTGATGTCGGAGGTGAAGTTCAGGACCTGGTACACCCTGCCGTCCTTCAGCATGGGAATGAAAGAAATGACGAGTTCATAGGCGCCCGTGGGCCAGTTCATCGAAACTTCGACGGTCTGTGGCGTGCCTGTCCGGTATGCCGTCATGAGCGCGGGCCAGAAGGGGCGTCGCGACTCTTCGTCATACATTTCGTCGATGCGCCGGCCGAGCAGCGCGTCCAGGGTTCTGCCGACTCGCTGCAAGCCGGCCGCGTTCACGTATTTGTATCTGCGTTCCGCGTCGTAGATAGCCAGTGCGGCGGGAATGGTGTCCGCAGCCAGGCGGAACAGTTCCTCGCTCCTGCGGAGTCCCTCTTCAGCCTGTTTGAGTTCGGTCACGTCGTTGAACGTCACCACGACGCCCTCGATGCGGTTGTCCGCCGTGCGGTAGGGTTGGATCATGCGGATATACGAGACACCTTCGATGTCGAGCTCCCTCCGCCCGGGCGCGAGCGCCTCGAGGACCGCGCGGGAGTCGGAAAGAAGGTCCGGGCCGAGGTTGTCGAGCGACAGGTCCGCGATAGGCCTTCCCAGGTCCGAAGGCAGGAGTTTTACGAGCTTGAGCATCGCCGGCGCAAACCGCTTCACCCGGAACTCCGTGTCCAGGAACAGCGTTGGGAGGTTCGTGCTTGCGATGAAATTGTTCAGGTCGTTGTTCAGAACGTCCTGTTCCTCGATCTTGCTCTGGAGCTGGGCGTTTACGGTCACGAGCTCCTCGTTCAAGGACTGGAGTTCCTCGCGCGACGTCTCAAGTTCTTCGTTTGCGGCCTGCAGTTCCTCGTTCGAGGACTGGAGCTCCTCGTTCATGCTCTTGAGCTGTTCGATGTGAGTTTGAAGGTCCGCTCGCGTGGCCTTAAGCTCACTTTCAAGCTGGTGGATGGCCGTTTCCTCGGCGACGCCGGTTTCGATCTGCTCAACGGGCTCCTTCTGGGTGGATGTGGATTGTTCTTGGAACACGACGAGAGTGAGGTTGTCCGCGATCCTCGATATCCGGAGCGTGACGATGCGCTTCTTGTTGTCGTTTCCCGCCGTACCGGCGCGGACAACTATGGTCTTTCCTTCGTGACCGGCCCGGTACAGCGCCCCGCGCAGCCTGCTCTTCAGGTTCTCAGGCACCAGCTCCAGCAGGTTCTGAGTGGGCACTCCGCGGGGCTGGCAGAGATAGCGGTTCGTGGGGCCGTTGTGGTAGATGATTTCATAATGCTGGTCGATGGCCACGGACGCTGGCCCGTATTCTTCGAGCAGCTTCTCCTGGATTTTTTCAGTGGTCGTCGGCGTCCGCAGTGCCGTTTCCGCGGCCTTGGCTGATGCGGCCCTGCCCGCGGCAGCGGACACCATCAGGTGCAGCCTTGACGTTGTCTTCGCCTCCAGCTTGCGGTAGATGCGGCACTGTTTGTGGCCGATGCTCTTGAAGAGGCTGCTCCTTCTGCCCACGGTCTCCGCATTTCCAAGGAAGAGAAAGCCGCCGTCCCTGAGCGCGTAGTGAAAGATGCCGATGCTTTTTTCCTGGGCCTCGGGCTCCAGGTAGATGAGCAGGTTGCGACAGATGATGAGGTCGAGCTTGGAGAAGGGGGGATCGGCCAGAATATCCTGCCGTGCGAAAACCACGCTTTCGCGCACCGCCTTATTGACGACGAGAATATTGCCGCCGTCGGCAGGCGTGAAATGGTTCAGCACGTATTCCTCCGGTATTTCCTTGGCTATGCCCGCGGGATACCTGCCTTCGCGCGCGTGCTCCAGGACGCGGTCGTTCACATCCGTGGCAAATACCTGCACTTCGCGTTTCTTTCCGCTTTTCGCGAGTTCGTGAAGCAGCATCATGGCGATGGAGTAGGCTTCTTCTCCCGTGGAGCTCGCCGCAGTCCAGACGCGCACGGGAAGGGTGGAATGCTCGGAAACGATTGTCCGGATCACCTCGATGTTAAGCGCTTTCCAGGCCACCCGGTCACGGAAGAACGATGTGACTCCGATCATGAGGTCGGAAGCCAGGTGCGCGGCTTCCGGATCGCTGCCCGCAACGAGGTCCAGGTAGTCCCTGACCCGGACGAACCCGTGCAGGTGCATCCGTCGTCTGATCCTGCGGCTGACAACGCTCTTTTTGTAGTAATTGAAGCGTGAGCCTGTTTTTTCCTGAAGGATTCTGAAAAAGTCGGCGTATTCCTGAGCTGAAACGGGCTGCTCGCGGAGGGCGGCCTCACGGTCGAGGCCCTGCAGTTTGAGAAGTTCGGCTGCAATGTCCTCGGGAACAAGCACGGCGTCGGCCTGCCCCGTTGCGATTGCTGCGTCCGGCATGCTGTCGAACTCGGCGGTCTGGGGGGCCTGCACCAGCACAGTCCCGCCCGCGGATCGTACTGCGCTGCATCCGCGCGCTCCGTCCGTTCCCGCCCCGGACAGGATCACGGCAACGGCGCGATCTCCCGCATCCCCTGCAAGGGATGCGAGGAATTCATCGATGGGAAGATGGATGAGCCCTTCCGGGTGGGCCGTGGTCAGAAAGAAGCCGTTCTCCGCGCGAACCTCCTTGCCCGGAGGAGCCAGGTACAGCCGGCCGGGCTGGATTTTAAGGCCGTCGGAAATCTGCTGGATGACGAGAGAAGGATACCGGTTGCCGAGAAGTTCCTGGAGAATATCCTTGTGCCTGCCGGAAAGGTGCTGTATGAAGACGAGCGCGAAGCCGAAGTCGCGGGGCAGGGACGCCAGAAGGCGCTGCAGCGCGTCCAGACCGCCGGCAGAGGCGCCGATACCGGCGATCAGGAAGTCGTTGTCGGGGCTGGTGTCATTCATTGTTTTACTCCCGGAGACTGAGCCTGTGACCAGCTGGAAAAATTCCCCTTTTCCAAAGGGAAGGTTTTTATTTCTCATCACCCCACTTTGCAAAGTGGGTGGGAATGGAAGACCATTGTGCCTGAGCTTATTGTATAAGAGAAACAGGTACTATTATCAAGAAAAAAAGCAGTACCAGTCATTGAGAATGATAACTGTTTTTTCCGTAGGGTCGCTTTTGTGAAAGTGAAATCGAAAGGGAAATCATGGAAGAGACGGGAGGTGTCAATCATAAGTATAACAGACGAGAGAAAAAAGGCAATGAGATCCAAAAAGAAAATCCATCAGGATGAATCGCGGATTATACCGTTCATGAATTCGTTTATTTCATCCCAGCGTAAAGTAGAACGTCGCGCCCCTGCCCGGTTCGCTTTCGGCCCACAGTCTGCCGTTGTGGCGCAGGATGATGCGGTTGGCGGTTGCGAGGCCGATGCCGAGGCCGGGAAAATCCGAATCCGTGTGCAGGCGTTTGAACGGCTGAAACAGCTTATTTGCGAACCGCATATCGAAGCCCACACCGTTGTCACTGACGTAATAGACTGGTTTCGAGTTCCGCTGATTGAAGATTTCGGAGTCAGGTTCCGTCCGGGGTCCTGATGTGGAAGGAGCGGGTTCAGGTTTATCGAATTTGGATTTATCTCCGGCCGCTGAATTCATCACTCCGAACTCGATCTTCGCTTCCGCGTGACGGCTCGTGAACTTCCAGGCGTTTTGCAACAGGTTCTCGATCACGGCCCGCAGCATGGCATGATCGCCTTCCGTTTTTACCCCCTCGGCGATGACGAACTCCACGGCGCGGCCGGGCTCTTGCTTCTGCAGATCGTGGGCTATGATCCGGGCCAGTCCGCTCAGATCCACGGTCTGTTCATGGAGTTCCGTCCGCGTCAGCCGGGCCATGCCGAGCATGGCGTCGATGAACTGGTTCATACGGAGGGCTGCCGCTGATATCCGGCCCAGGTAATCCTTGCCGGTTGCGTCCATCTTGCCGGCATAATCCTCCGACAATGCTTCGGCAAACCCTTCGATGCTCCTGAGCGGGGCCTTGAGGTCGTGTGATACAGTGTATGAGAAGGCTTCGAGCTCCCGGTTCACTGCTTCGAGCTCGTATGCCCGGCGCTCCAGTTCCGTGTGGGCCGAGCGCAGCGACTGCTCGTCGTTCATGCGGTTCATGGCCACGGCGACCTGGTCCGCTATCGCCTTCATCACGAGCAGGTCGTCGTTGCTGAAGGTATCGCGGTTCCTGGCGCCGAAGGACAGCGTGCCGATGACTTTCCCGCCCGGTCCCATGAGCG
>DATHDE010000137.1:0-18200 GCA_035490495.1 Nitrospirota bacterium | reverse complement strand
TTTTCTTTCCTGACGAGGTGAAATGTTCTATACTCGAAACATGATGAGTCGTTTATCATGCTCTGCAAGGCCTGCTGCGGGGGGAAATGCCGCGGTAGCCTGCGTTCTTCTCGTGCTTGCAATGGCCGGATGTGCGCATTTCGTCGTCCCCGCTCCTCATGATCCCGTGGTACCGCTTGTTCCACCACATATCGAGGATTCCCTCATTGTCCTCCCTCTGAGAGTTCAGACGAATATCCCCGGCGTCGACAGCCTGCTGGAAGACCCGCATGGGGCATTGGGAGCAAGAATCCGAAAGTTCCTCAGCAGGCAGGCGTCCAAGTTCGATGACCAACTACTGCGGAGCGAGAGTGTTCAACACATTGCCGGGTTGGCATGGGAAACCCTTCAAAGCCCGGTTAGGATCGCTGATGACACCTATCTGCTCCTGGATCTTCAGGCAATGAGACTGTCAATTCCCCCCCTGGGCCGGGAAGGAGCGGAGAATGTGCATGCCATTCTGGAACTCACCGCGCGGCCGAAGATTTTGGCCGGCGTTGCTCCGGAAACCATCAGCCGTTCCACACCGTCGTTGTCCCTGGCAGCAGCTCCGGGAACGACGGGGTTCCGTGTCGTGGTGGAGTCCGAGACGAGCTTCAGCAAAATCAGCGCAGCGCTGACGGAACAGCAGAAAGGCAAGATCTACCGCCTCGGCAACAGCGTGGTTCAGATTGCAGGCGTCCGCTTGTATCCTTCCGGAAAAGACGTCGTTCTGGAAGTCCACGTGACAGGGGACAAGGAGGGGACGGTGTACCTGAGCGGGGTCCCGGACTATGATATCGCATCGCAAACACTGTATCTCCGGAATCTCGATTATACCGTGGACACGAGAAATGTCCTCGACAGAGCGGCTGAGTGGATGCTTCACACGGAGATTCGGGGGAAAATGGAGGAGCAGGCTCGGTGGCCTCTCGGCGAGCGAATGGAAGACGCGGCCAGGCATTTGAACAAAGCGCTCAATCGCGAACTCACCAGCCACCTATACCTGACGGGGACGATTTCGCGCATACAGCCGGTTGCCGTGGGCGTGACCGCCCATTCGATCAAAGCTGTATTCACGCTTGAGGGTGCCGCGGAACTAACAACTCAGTAGAGGACGTTTTGTGGATCCAGGTGCGCGACCCGGTATTTCCAGCATCATCCCCCGACACCGAGCAACCGCATATTCGCGGCACCGCGCCACTCCCTCGAACAAACGGACGTAAAAGAAAGCTCCTGCGGGGACAAAATTGTAAATAGACATCCATGACAACGAAATGGCCTCCGGACAGCTTCATTAACGGGGCGCGGCCAACGGCGTCCGTGCGGGAAGAGCCCCGCGCTGCGCCTGATGCATGCCGCCTTTTTCGTCGGGGAAATATTTCGTGAGCGCAGTGCCGGCAACACGCCACTGCCCTTTTGCAATATTTATCGGCTCTGCACCGTCAAAAACAAGGTAGCTATATTTGCCGTAATGCGGGAGTTTTCTGGCAAGACCGCGGAGCGCAGCCTTTTCATCGACAGTAATCCAGGCCACTGCAGCGTCGGGATTTCCGGGATGACGTGAAAGCAGCACAAAGGAGCGGTTCCTGCGCTGCAGAGCCTCCTCTCGGATGCTGACCATTTCTGTCCCGATCGATACGTCATAGGCTGACACTGACGCTGCGGCATAATCCCGGAAACGATTTTCCCATCCTAAAATCATTACCGAGCTGTCCTGCGGGATCGACGACACATCAGTATCGAGCCTTATTGCTACCTCGTCAGGACCTGAGCCAGCAAGGGCTCGGCCAAACGCCTGATACGCTTCCAGCAGCCCTTTCCCGGCGGCAGCTGGCAGCAGGATAAGCAGTTTCCTTGATCCTAGAACGGTCGAAAGAGCAGGGGGGATCTCACCGCGGTCGAGCTGGCGAAACAGATCGAATTCTGGATCAATGTCTAACCGGAGGGGCCGTTGCGGAAGACGGAGGTTTATCTCGGCTTTTTTTGTTTCCATGTCAACGGTCGTCATGAACGCGTGAACCTGTCCTTCAAGCGTGACAGCAACAGGCACCAGGAGTTTGTACGCCGGCCCCTCTTGTGTCTGTTCGAGTAAGGCCCGAAGAAGATATTCTCCGCCCGCCGGCCGCATGTTCACTTCGCCGAGAACAAGACGGGGTGCCCCGATGCGTGTTGTCCATTGCTCGAATTCCTGTTTCAGCCGCTTGCCTGAGACCGCTTCGAACGAAGTGCGAATGTCGTCAAATGATGCAAACCGGAATTTAAAATCACGATACAATTTCTGCAGCCCCTGACGGAACACATCGTCTCCCATTTCTCGCCGCAGCATGTGGAAAAACATGAGCGACTTGCCGTATCCGATTGCCTCAGTCGAATGGCTGTATCGGGAGTGAAATTGTGAAAGGGGAAAGTCCTTTGTTCCGGAGACATAGTCCGCATATTTCTGGAGTGTTGCCATGCGGTAGTCTGCCGCAGTGCCTTCGACTTCCTTGAAAAGGTGATCGGCAAGATAGGCGGTCAGCCCTTCGGACCAGTTGCCCTTGTCATAGACGGGATAGACGCTATTGCCCCACCAGTTGTGAAGAATCTCATGCGGGTAGGATGAACTGATGATAAACGGCAACCTGATGACCGTGGATCCCAACAGCGTGAATGACGGCATGCCAAAGCCTGTTTCCCAGAAGTTCTCAACAAGGGCGAATTTCGCGTACGGATACGGGCCAATAAGCCTGCTGTACATGGCGATGTCGCCGATCGCCGCATCAAGGTAGCTTTCAGCAAGGGCGGCATCAGGCGTGCGGAGAAAGACCATTGCCTGCATCCGATTGCCCGGTTTTTCGTACACGTGGAATGCTCCGGCAATGAGATAGATGGATTCCTGAGGCTCCGGCGAATGCCAGCGCACGAACGACATGGTTGTCTCTTTGTCGGCGCGTACGCGTTCGCCCTGGCTGACGCAGTCCCATCCCCCCGGGAGATGCACGTCGAGATCGAAGGAGACGAAGTCTGTGTCGAAGCCGGGATACCAACCCGTGCTCCCCGTAAGATAGATGCCTTCCTGAGAGATAATGCCCGGCGTATCAGAAACACCCTGTACCGATTCCGCTTTATCGACGGGGTGGTAAATTGACCCTTCATAGCTGATTGTAATCGTCTGTACGTCACGGGGGAGAATAAGAATGTATGTCTCGAGGTCGGTTTTCGGATTCTGATCCCGCTGCTTCACGATATGAACTTGCGGTTCGGGAGAGCGGGGCGTGAGGCCCCTCTGCAAGGTAAACTGCAGGTCGCGGGGAAAACCCCTTGGTACGGTAATCGTATCCACAGCTGACAATCGCTTTTCCTGAGGTGAAAGCGTAATGGTGATGGCGTGGTGAATCTGGCTGGATGCATATGCAGGGAGCGGGCAGAACAGGAGGAGAAAGAAAAGGTAATTTTTCATCACGGCCATACCCGAACAGACTGAACCTCGAAAATCATTGAGCATGCAGAAAGCCTCCCAACGAAACCTGTTTGTAACGGCCAATGACTGAACAGCGGCGATGCAGTGCACAAGAGGCCCGTACCCAGCCCATCCCGCACACCGGTCAATCATGAGTTTCCGGCCTGGAGGCAGGCGGTGGAGAAAAGGTTCCGACGATTTCCAGCCGCTCCAGTCCAGCTTCGTCAAATTCCGCGGAATACCGCTCCAGGAGGGGTGTTTCGATATCCATATACTCCTGCGCAGGCAGTTTGTCTATATGGTCGTAGCCCCCGACCTTGCGGACGATATCCCGCTCTGTAAGCCGGTGGATCAACTCGTCCCAGAAGATATCGTTTGTGAAATCATCGACGAGCCCCCATGCGTCCGTAGTGCTCTCGAATTCCTGGCTCACAAAATATTTCTTCGAGGTCCGATCAACGTCAATGAGGCGGTCAAAACCGAAGGCCGCGGCATAGGCATAGAGCTTCTGCACAACCATATCATAGCGCTTTACACGTGCCCTGTTTCCCGTATCGAATGCATGCAGGACCCAGTCGGCAATAAACAGGACATCCAGCAAATTGCGGTATTCATCTTTCGTAATATCAATTTTCATGCATCCCCCCGGATGATATTCTCTCCTCGGCTAACCATGCCCCTATTGTATGTGATTGCACGGACGGGGTAAAGTGATTTTATGAAGAGTATCCGCGCAGACATTCCGCCGCGCTCGATGTGCATCCCGGCAAGTCCACCGATGCCATCGAAAAGAATCATGACGGGACGGCTCCTGACTATGCTATCGACTTCGACCGCTAAAGGATCCTGAAATTCGGCGAAGCGTGAGATGCCCCGCTGCAGCAGGTTTAATCCTGATTGACAGGGGTTTTCATCAATGTTAATGTTTCATCATGGCAAAAGCCCGCTTCCGGTATTTGCTCCTGAGCTTCCCGATTTCCCTGATGCTTATTTTCCCCGGCTCCGTTTCCGCATCCCGTTCCACGACGGAAGTGATTCTATCGCGGGGCGTTCTCCTCTGGGGGTGCGACGTCTCCGGTGGAGCGCCGCTCGCTTTCGTCGACCCCAAGGACCCTGAAAAACTGCTTGGATTCGAGGTCGACATCGCGCAGGCCATTGCACGGGAACTCGGTGTCAAGGCGCAGGTTGTCCAAACCGACTGGGACAGTCTTGTCCCGGGCCTCGAGCGCGGCAATTACGACATTGCCATGAACGGCCTTGAGATCACACCCGAGCGCGAAAAGCGTGTGCTCATGTCCAGGCCCTATTACGCATATACGCTTCAGCTTGTGGTCAGAAAGGATGAACAGAGGATCAGGAACGTCGCTGACCTTAAAGGGATGTCAATAGGCACCATGGCAGGCACCTCGGCGGATGCTCTGCTGAAAAAGATCGGTGGTGTGGACATCAGAGCGTATTCTCAGACGTGGCCGTTCGACGATGTGGCGCTCGGTAGGCTTGACGGGGCACTGATGGATACGCCGATCATCGCGTATTACGCAAAACCCGATCAGCGGCTCAAATACGCCGGCCCGCCGGAAGAGGGCGGATTCTACGGCATTGCGATGCGCAAGGAGGACGGGGACCTGAAACAGGTCGTCGATGACGTCATCAGCAGGCTTTTGCGCTCCGGCGAACTCCGGCGCATTTATGAAACCTGGGGACTCTGGGACGCTGCGCAGGCGAGGCTGTCCGCAGGCGCTCCGGAAAGGGATGCTGCCGACCGCCTCAGGACCGAGAGCGCCGATGCGCCGCTTCGCACATTTTTCCCGTTGCTTCTCCAGGGAGCCGGGATAACGGTTCTCCTGTCCGCAGCATCCATGGCACTTGCGATAGCGCTGGGACTTCTGCTCGCCTACGCACGGCTGTCCCACGGAAAAACGTTCAGCTCGGCTGCGAACGCCTATATCGAGGTCTATCGCGGCACTCCTTTGCTGATACAGCTATTTATTCTCTACTACGGTTTGCCGAACATAGGCATCACGCTCACGCCGGTTGCCGCCGCAATAATCGGGCTCGGGATGAACTATGCGGCGTATGAAGCGGAGGTCTATCGCGCAGGGATTGAAGCCGTGCCTGCCGGCCAGATGGAAGCAGCGCTGTCTCTGGGCATGCCGCACACCCTGGCGCTCAGGCGTGTCGTCCTGCCCCAGGCGCTCCGGATCAGTCTGCCTGCGATGACGAACGACTTTATCGCCCTCTTCAAGGACTCCTCCATCGTTTCAGTCATTGCGATGGTCGAACTGACGAAAACCTACAGCATTCTTGCGGCGACGACGCTCCGATATTTCGAACTGGGTCTCATTGTTGCGCTGCTGTATTTCGGAATGAGCTATCCCCTGTCGCTTCTCGCAAAGCGGCTGGAAGAAAGACTGAAAGGCGGGCGCTGACACTAGGGAAGGGAAGCAGGAAACAGCCGTTCTCTCCCGTTTCGGAATCATCATGATTAAAGTGAGAAACCTTCACAAATCCTTTGGGGCTCATTCGGTGTTCGGCGGGATCGATCTCGACGTGGCACGGGGGGAAGCGGTCGTACTCATCGGTCCATCGGGCAGCGGTAAAAGCACGCTGCTGCGCTGCATCAACGGACTCGAGCGGTTCGAACAGGGGGAAATCGATGTCGGGGACATCGCCCTGCACTCGATCAACCGGGTGCGACCGTCGCGCCAGGATCTCGAAACGATCAGGCAGGTGAGGCTCCGCGTGGGCATGGTATTCCAGCAGTTCAACCTGTTCCCGCATATGTCCGTGCTCGAAAACATAACGCTCGCGCCTACGCTTGTACTCGGCATCGACCGCCGGAGCGCGGAAGCGCAGGCCCTCGCGTTCCTCGAACGAATCAATCTCGCCCATAAGGCACGATGCATGCCCGGGCAGCTTTCCGGCGGGGAACAGCAGCGCGCGGCCATCGCACGCTCGCTCGCAATGAAACCGAAGGCCATGCTCTTCGACGAGCCAACGGCATCACTTGATCCCGAACTGGTCGGCGAGGTGTTCCTGTCCATCAGGGACCTTATCGAACGCGAGGGCATGACCACGGTCATCGCGACCCATGAGATGCACTTCGCGCGCGAGATCGCTGACCGCGTCGTCGTCATTGACCAGGGTGTGATCCTCGAAACTGGGCCGCCGGAGCGTTTGTTCAGCCGGCCGCAACATGAACGGACACGTACTTTTCTTAGCCGGGTTTTACGCAGTCTTTGATCGTCTACTGATTTACCCGTTCCTATGCTATAATGCAAAATGTTGAGGCGAGAGAAGCCGAGCCGGTCAACACCCGGCGGTTCACAGGAGGATGTCCATGAGCATCAAGAAAGTCATTATCGCGGACACGATCAAACTGCTCCTTGCCGGTGATAAGAACATCCTGCATCGGGCAGACTTGAAAGTACTAACCGCGAAGTCGAATGATGAAATTCTCGCGCTCCATCGGGTGGAAAAGGCGAACCTCATCATTACTCATCTCGATCTTCCCGGCATGTTGACGGAAAATCTGCTTACATCCATCAGGGGAGAGAGGGAACTCCGGACGGTGGCCCTGATCATGCTGTGCACGGACCGGCCGGGGGATACAAGCCGCGCTCAACACTGCAATGTAAACGCAGTGCTGACCCTGCCGCTCGATAAAACCGCATTGTTCGAAAAAACGCACCACATACTGAATATCCCCTGGCGCGAGTCATACCGTGTGCTGTTGAGCGTCAGCATTGAAGGGATGAATCGTGAACAAAGTTTTTTCTGCAAATCGGAGAATATCAGTTCCACCGGTCTCCTGCTCGAGACAGACAGGAATCTCAAAGAGGGAGATCGGCTGACCTGCGCATTTTTTCTCCCCGATTCGAAACAGATAACGGTGAGCGGAAATATCGTCAGGAAAATGGCAGCTGCGGGCGACGTATCCCGTATGAAATACGGAGTGAAGTTCGATCAAATCGCGTCGGATGCGCGCAAGGCCATCGACTCCTTCGTTAAGAAAAAGTCACATCGACCTAATTGATCGCAGCTGGTTCGCGCCGGAAATAGAGCAAAAGGCCCCGTCCTTGACACCCTTGCAGTGCGGTGTTACAGTAAATTTAGCATATTGCTTTCACCGGAAAAACAGATTTCGCGCATGAAGTAAAGGAAGTGATGAATTATGGCGGATCCGAAACGAACGGGCTTGTCCGGTATTACAGGCAAAATGGTAGTGATCCGGCATGCATCCGAGCGGGATCGAGTGATCGTCGAACGGTATCTCTTGCAGGCAGGCGCACGGTCCGTGTTACACGACGCCGTGGTCGCCGTTGCCGCTGAGAATGAACGCATCATCGGGTTCGGTCTCCTCAAGAGGGAGCACTCCAGCAGCTGTGTTTCACTGTTCGAAGACAGCCGAAGAAAAGGCATCGGCGCATCTATTTTGCGGCATCTGATGCAGTACTCGCATCTTGAAAAAGTATATACGGCGCAGCGCGCGACATATTTTACTTCGGGGCAAGCGCAGCGGTCGTCAATCTCCCGCCGGGCCAGAACGCGGGCCAGGGGAGGGCCTTGCATCCTCCCCGCCGGAGAACGGGTGCCTGCATAAGCACGTGCAGGGCAGCGGTGACGGAGTGGGATGTCGCATGGTCGATCATGTCTATGACTGCATAGTTGTCGGCGCCGGACCAGGCGGACTGCAGGCCGCGATTTACCTTGCGCGCTATAATCGGGACGTGCTGGTACTCGACCGGAGCGGGGGAAGAACCTGGCACGCGCGGCATATTGAAAATGTTCTTACGCATCGTGACATCAGCGGTGCGGAAATAATAGAGCGGGGGATGGAACAGGCGAGGAGCTTCGGTGTACACATCGTACAGACGCGGGTGACGAGCATAAAAAAAGAGGAACTGTTCACTGTCTCGGCAACGGAGGGAGAATTTCTATCGCGTCAGGTGATTGCGGCGTCGGGTGTTACTGATATCATCCCGGCAATCGAAAACGTGCTGCCGTTCCTGGGGGCCGGATATTTCACGTGCATAGACTGCGACGGGTATAAAACAACGAATAAAAAACTCGTGGTGATGGGTGATCGCCTGGAGAGTGTATCTATCGCGCTTGCGATGGGGCGGATGTACACACGCGATATCACCTACCTTCCCTATCGGTATGAACTTCCGGAAACGGCAAGGAGCGTACTGGAGGAAGCAGGCATACGGAGCGTTGCGGCTGAGCCGAACAGGATTATCGGTACGGACGCAATTGAAGCTCTGGAGCTGACGAACGGTGAACGCATCGACTGTGAAGCAATCATGGCGTCATTCGGCGTCATCCTGAACGATGAATATTTGGCGGGATTATCCTTGAAAAAGGACGCGGAACGGTTTAAATATGTTGTAAGCAGAACGTTTGAATCATCGACTGCCGGACTCTATATCGTGGGCCCCCTCAACACCGGACAGGATCAGGTCGTCATCGCTGCAGGGGAGGGCGCCGTGGCGGCCATGGACATCAATAAAAAGCTGCTCGACCGCGACAATGAAGCGGCGGTGATGACCGGTGCTGCGTAAGATGTCGGAACGCGGAATCAGTGTATGAAAAAGAGAAAAGTAATTATATACGATGACGACGACGCTGTCTTAAACCTTCTTAAAACATATTTTATCCAGCGCGGATATGAGGTGCTTGCATTCAGGCGTCCGATTGTATGCCCCTTCGGCGAATTCAGCGCACAATGCCCTCAAGACGATGCATGCGCGGATATCATGCTCACCGATTACATCATGCCCGAGATGAACGGTGTCGAACTGCTTATGGCCCAGTCGCGAAGGAAATGCAGGATGCCGGTCGCCAACAAAGCCATTATTTCGGGATTCCTGGATGAAATCGTACTGAAGAAGCTGCACGCACTGGGCTATACCTGCTTTGAAAAACCGTTCGATCTGCAGGAACTGGGCGCATGGCTGGACGAACGCGAGAAAGCTGGTCAATAGACATGCAGCAATTGTATTGCTTTTTTTGCAGGGCCTGAACTGGTACCGTACCATTGTATATCTGCATGATGCGTCAGCACATGCAATTTCTCCGGGAGGGATCACATGAGCGGAAAAGAACGATCAACGGGAATGAACAGGCGAGAGTTTTTGAAGAGCGGCGTGGTGGGGACAACATCCGCCATTCTGTCCGGAAGTGCGATTGCCGGCACCGTGGAGCAGTTGGCTGCTGTGGAGCCCTTCGCATTCCCCACACCCGTATACCGTACGCTGGGAAGAACGGGATTGCGCATTTCCCTGGTCAGCTTCGGCGCAATGCTGACCCCCGAGCCGGAAGTAATCAAGATCGCCTTTGACAACGGCGTCAACTATGTTGACACTGCCCGCAAATACATGGACGGCAAGAACGAGGAAATTGTGGCCAAAGCTCTCAAAGGGCGGCGCGACAAGATCACGGTCGCCACAAAAACCCTGCCGGGCTCCCGGTCCAAAGCCGACATCATGCGTGATGTCGAGACGAGTCTGAAAACACTTGAAACAGACCATATCGACGTGATTCAGCTGCATAATCTTACTGACAAGGAACGGATATTTGTTCCTGAAACCCGGGAAGCCCTGCTCGAACTGAAAAAGCAGGGCAAAGTCCGCTTCTGCGGCGTGACGACGCACAAGAACCAGTCAGAGGTGCTGCATGCACTCGTTGATGATAAAGACCGGTTCTTCGACACGTGTCTTGTTGCATATAACTTCGAGAGCAGCAAGGAGATCGGCGCCGCGATCGAGCGGGCGGCAAAAGCGGGAGTCGGCGTCATCGCCATGAAGACACAGGCGGGCGGATACAAAACAAACGCCCTGGGTGCGGTCAGTCCTCACCAGGCTGCGCTTAAATGGGCGCTCCAGAATCCACATGTCACCACTGCTATCCCCGGCATGAAGGATCTCTCCCAGCTCAAGGAAAACATCGCAGTCATGGGCATGGAGTTCAAGTCTGTGGACAGGCGCATTCTCAAGGAATATCATACCGCTGTCGCGGGCTTCTATTGCGATCTCTGCGGAACCTGCGAAGGAACCTGCCCGAAGGGCGTCGACATCAGTACGGTCAACCGTGCGCTCATGTATGCGGAAGGATACCGGAACACCGGGTTGGCGAAATCGACGTACAGGGAGATTCCAAGCAAGATTTCTGCTGCCGCGTGCGTGGACTGTCCCGTGTGCACGGCATCCTGTGTTCGCGGCCTGAATATTGCGGGGAAGATGGAACAAGCACGGACCATGCTGGCATAGAATCGGAGCCCGGCCAGGCGATATTCTTGACAGGATTACAGGAGGACGTCTGATACGGAAGAATCCTGTAATCCCGGCCCCTTGCCCGGGAGTCAATCACAGTGATAAACATGAATGTGAAAAAGCTTCTTGCCGCATGCTTGGTGGCCGCCGCATTTACTCCGGTGACCGTCTCGGCCGAGAATATGGAAAAATTTTTCCCCGTGCCTGCTTGCACCGCGGGCTGGACCATCGACGGGAGTATCACCTATTTCGACAAGGAATCCCTGTTCGACCGCATCAATGGTGAATCGGAGCTGTACTTCCCCTACGGATTCGAACGTCTGGCCTACGGCCGGTACGAAAGCAAGCGCCATCCATCTCTTGCGATCGATGCGGATGTGTATAAAATGGGGTCCCTGCTGGATGCCTTTGGCATGTTCGCCAATTACCGGAAAAAACAGGATACAATCATCGCGGTGGGGGCTGAAGGCACGCTTTCGGAGTCGCAGGTCTTCTTTTATGATGACCGGTATTTTGTCCGCCTGCAGGTCACCGGTGCAACAGCAATCGATCGCGCAACGCTCCTCGAGTGCGCCAAAGCGATCGCTCAGCGTCTCCCTGCGAATGCAAACAGACCCAGGGAGCTTGAACTGTTCGGTGTCCCCGGGATTGCACAGGGCACGGAACGGTACATCGCACAGAGTGTGCTGGGATATGAATTCTTTCCACGGGGGCTCCTCGCGGGGTTTTCCAACGGTACGGAGGAGCAGGTTTTTATCGTGTTCGGCCGCTCAACGGAGGAGGCGAAGAAAATAATCCGGAACTATAGGGACTATCTTGCCGCCGGAGGGCGTGTCGCTTCCTATCAAGAAGAAAAAACGGGTTTGTCCCTTGAAGGAAACGATCCGTTGTACGGAGCGGTACTGGCCAGGCAGAAGTACAGTATTATTGCTGGTGTAATCAGAGCATCAAGCGTTAATGGAGTGAACGAATTGCTGAACCGTGTTCTCGCCAAAGTCCGCACGGAATGAACCGTACACACCTGTCCCTCCCTACCTGGTATTGGACGATGTTCCTGTATTGCATATAAACTCACAAAGAAGTATTATAGAATAATGGTTCGAATACAAAAAGCATCATCAGCGCTGCTGTCCGGGAAAACGGCCGCCGCACTCGTTTTCCTGGTTACTATTGCAGCATCCGCATATGCAGCTGAAAGATCGCAAGTCGCAGCAACCGTGCAGGAAGGGGAACGAAACCACGTGCTTCGGCCGGTCATCAGCGAAAACGTGGAATATTATGATATCATGGGTGACTGCGAAAAAGACCTATGCGACTGCCTGAAAGAAAATGGCTGCCCGTGGAAGGACGGTAGAAGGTATCACTCGCTCACGTCATGGGACTTCAAATGGAATTATGAAAAACGCAAGACTGCCAACTTCTGTACAACGGCTTCCTTTCAGCCCGTCGTCAATATAAGCGTCCGTTATCCGCGGTGGAAAAAAACGGGCAATCCTCCCGCCGCGCTTGAGAAGAAATGGGAACAGTTCATGAAAAATCTCAAGACGCACGAAAACGGGCATATTGCTCTTATCGTGGAGGCGGTGAGCGACGTGACCATAGCCGTAATGAAGCTCCCTCCCCAACCGAATTGTATGGCTCTTGACCAGGAGATTGAGAAAATCAAAGACAGTCGCATCAGACAGCTCAATGATGACACGTGGAAGTATGACCTTAAAACCCGGCACGGCGTGGAGCAGGGAGCGGTCTTTCCCTGACCGATCCTGAGCATCGCGATGTTTGAAAAAAAAAGCAGGCTAAAAAAGCCTGCTTTTTTTTATTGAGTCTGTGAAAACGCTAGCTACTCGATGGGACCGATGTCATATACTGCCAATCCCCGCGTAAAAACCGTAACTCCGTTATACAGCCCTAGAGGTTCCTCTCTGCTCACACCGCCTGCTGCTGCTCCGCTGATGATCGGCTTTGTCGGTCCGATATCGAATACTGCAGGACCTTCCGAAAAGAGCGTCACACCATTGGATGCGCCAAGCTCGGACTCCATCAAATTCATCCCGCCAGCCGCTGCGCCGTGTTCATAGGTCTCTTCCAGAGAAAGCGTAGGGCCGATGTCGAATACTGCCGGACCTCGATCAAATACTGTAATGCCGTTGCCAGCTTCTTTACTCATTGCATACGCTACACCACTCATTGCATACGTTACACCAAGCGAAAGTACGAACGCCAATGCGATTGTATATGTCAGGAGCTTTTTCATATTTACCTCCCTCTTTAGTACAGCTTGCTGTGAATCAATGTCGTTAAAATAATGCTAGCACGTTTTTGTAGATTGTCAAGAAACTTTGCAACTATCATTCTTCAGTTGCATATATCAGCGTTAAACTGGCAGAAGCAAACTGGTCAGAAAGGGACAGGGAGAAGAATAGGGGATTCACGGCGGTTCAGTACTCCTTCAGCAAAAATTGACGGTTACGAAAAGAATGCCGGCCGGACTGACTGAAATGCCGACACCTTCACGCTGCCAGTGAGGAGACAGGACATTCAACCTGTCTGTTGGAGCGGCCAGCCATTGCTGAATAACTTCACCGATCAACCGGTCGGCAAACAGGTTATTGTCGTTTTTGCCCGCGTCACTGCGGACGTCAGGCAGGGCGGGAACGCGGGCGATACTCTCCCCGCCGGTATGCAAGACGCCTTTGATCGTAATGCCGCAGGCATAATGGCCTTTTATGAAGCGCTGCGGGAGTCCCTGTCCTTCGGGAGAGGTATGGTTGAAGTAATTTCTTGATGCCATATCCCTGCTGTGTGCAGCTGCAATGCGTGTCAATGCGCTGTCCCATCGCAGAGTAGGGAGTTTCTGCCTGATGCGCTCCTGATTCACGCGCTTGTGGAGGATCTTGCCCAGCCTGGCTGTATCGACACGCGAGATCGACGTAGCGGAGGGCCCGGACGAGACTGCAGTCGTCGTCGGAGCCGACGAAATCGTGCTGCCGGAACTACAGGCAAAAACAACCACATATAATGCCAGGAGAACAGCCGTGAGAACCACATTTGATTTGTTTATAAAAATCATGTGGATTATCTTGCGGATCGTGCCGAAACGTCCTGCACGGTCCGCTTACTCCCATTTGAAAATGAAAGAGCCGACAGCAAGAAATACAATGCTCATGATCCCGAGAACGAGCAGATTCGGCGCTACATCCAACAACCCTGCGCCTTCGGTCATGATCGCCCGGGCACCGTCAACGAGGTGTGTGAGGGGAAGGAACAGGGCTATTTTCCTGACGACGGGGTTCGTACCTTCCAGGGAAAACCAGACGCCGGAAAGCAGCATCATGGGCCAGGTAAGAATGTTCAGGATTCCGCCCGCGAGTTCCTCGCTTGAAAGCCGCGACGAAACGAGCAGACCGAGCGAAATAAGACAGATCGCACCCAGCAGCGAGGTGAGGAACAGATTCACATACGACCCCCGCATCTGGAAATGGATGAAGTAATTGCAGCCTCCATACACAACAATCGTGATCGTCTGGATAAGTATGAGGCGCGATACCATCTGGGCGGAAAGGAATTCAAACGGCGTGAGCGGCGTGGCTTTGAGCCGCTTCAGGAAACCGTTCTTCCGGTAGCGGACGATCACGTACCCCACGCCGAAAAGACAACTGAACATCATGTTCATAGCGAGGATGCCGGGTACAACCCAGTCAACGTATCTGATCTCGCTGCCGCGGACCGCGGTCCGTGCACCGTTCGAAGCGCCCGAACCCAAGAGGATGCGCTCGAGAATGTAACCGTTGGGAGCGTTTTCATTCACCCAGTACCGCAGGTTCCCGCGGACATCCACGAGCATATCGAGTTGGAAGTGTTCGACCTTGGAGATTGCCTGCTGCTCGTCGGTAAGGGGGATGAACTGTACATACTTTGTTTCGAAGAACGCACGGTTCGGCGCCGCCGCTTTTGGGGGGTCGCCCAGCACACCGACTTTAAAAAGCGGTTTCGGCCCGCCGGAAAACACGAACGCGAACCCAAGCACGAGCAGCAGCGGAAACAGGATGTTCCAGCTCAGCGACGATTTGTCGCGGATGAATTCCATGTTGCGCGCATGGAGGATGGCGAGGAACTTTTTCAATTGATGCTCCCGTGCGACAAAGCGGATCCACTTCGCAGGCGCGGTGATATGAAGAAAAAACGCCGTGTCATTTCGGTATACCTGTGTATGTCTGCGGATTCGACGACTCGCGATAAAACGGCACGATTTCGGATCTGCATCATCATTCGCATCCTTAAACGCCCCCACGTCTGCCGGAGCATACTGATCAGCCTCTCAGATCCTTGCCCGTGAGGGCTATGAAAAGATCCTCCAGGCTCCAGGAGCGCATGTTCATGCGCGAGAGGGATACGCCGCGGTCCATGAGGGTCTTGATCGTGTCATTCATATCATGGGTCTGGATCTCGCACCATCCCGGCTGCTTCGATACACACAGCTGCAGATCCTCGAGTTTATCTTTTACTTCTTCCTCGGGAAACTGCAGCACGATATCGCCGAAGTGCTCCTTGAGGAGCTGTTCGGGCGTTCCTTGCGCTATGATTCTGCCCCGGTCCATGATGGCAATTTTGTCGCACAAGGCATATGCTTCGTCCATGTAGTGCGTGGTCAATACGACGGTTTTCCCTTTTGATCGGATGAGTGAGATGAGGTCCCAGAAATTCCGGCGTGCCTGCGGGTCCAATCCGGTTGTCGGTTCATCGAGGAACAGGACTTCGGGATCATTCACGAGCGCCAGGGCCATAAGCAGGCGCTGGCGCTGACCGCCCGACAGCTTGCGCGTGTCCCGGTCAAGGAATTCCTCCAGGCTGCACAGCCTGATGATGTCGTTCAGCTCCATGGTGCGCGGATAGAGCCTGCTGAACAGCAGGAGCGTTTCGCGTACGGTGAGGAATTCCTGCAGCGACGTAACCTGAAACTGTATGCCCGCCTCCTTGCGGAATCGGGCTCCCGCAGCCGCGCCCTTGTACAGTACCGAACCCGAGTCCGGCTGCTGAATGCCTTCGACGATCTCGATGAGCGTGGTTTTCCCGGCGCCGTTCGGTCCGAGCAGGCCGAAGCAGATGCCCGGTGCGATGGACAGAGTGACGCCATCGACGGCGCGCACGCCGGGGTAGATTTTCACGAGATCTTGGATTTCAATGACCGGAGTCATAAGGGCAGAAGATGACAAAGGACAAACGTTCGATACACTATCATGCGCGACATGCGCTGTCAAGAAAATGAATGGGGGGACATGCTATAATCACAACATCGTTGCTGAAGGAGAGGAAGGATTTCTCATGCCGGAAAAAATGCCCGCTCTCTTCATTGGTCACGGCTCACCCATGAACATCATCCTGGACAACGCATACACGCGGAGCCTTTCTGCGCTGCGTGGTGAATTGCCGAGGCCTGAAGCCATTATGGTCATATCCGCGCACTGGCTCACGAAGAATACTTCCGTATCGTGCGAGGATCGGCCGAAAACGATTTATGATTTTTTTGGTTTCCCTGACGAGCTTTATCGCGTGCGCTATCCCAGTCCCGGAGCGCCGGACATTGCGAGAAAGGTAGTCGAGCTGGTGAAGCGGGTCAACGTTTCATGCTCTACCGGCTGGGGACTCGACCACGCTTCCTGGGCCGTGCTGAAGCACATGTACCCCCGTGCGGACATCCCGGTGTTCGAGATGAGCCTTGCATACTCGTACAACGAATGGCATCCCAAGCCGCTTCAGTATCACTACGATCTTGCAAGAGAACTGAGACCGCTCCGGGAGCAGGGCGTATTGATCATCGGCAGCGGCAACATCGTGCATAATCTCGGACTGATCGACTTCGAAAACATCGGTGCGCCGGTGTTCGACTGGGCCGAAACATTCGACGAAAGAGTAAAAGCCCATCTTCTGAACGGAAACCATGATGCGCTGCTCCACTATCATGACCTTGGTCAGGAAGCACGCCTGGCTGTACCAACGCTCGACCACTATCTGCCGCTGATCTATGTGCTTGCCCTGCAGCATGCGAACGAACCGCTTTCATTCATTCACGAGGGATTCCAGTACGGGTCCGTTTCCATGCGGTGTTTTCGATTTTCCTAATGGACATTATAGAGAACAGTCGTTACGGAGTAATGTGGCGGCATGAGAATCCGGGGGCAGTACTGCCTGACTCACTGTCTGGCGTACCGGAATGGATTCACATTGCAGGTGTCAATGCGCATGCCCATCAGCTCTCGCTCCAGACCGGAGGGCGTAAAAACAAGGATTTATGTTGACAGCAAATAATAATGTGTGCTAAACTTCAAACGTATAGCTGGACAACCGGTGGAAAGCCATGTACAGGGGTCCGGCAGAGACATAAGAGACATACGAGTAGTGAACGAGTACTGAAGTCGAAGGATTCAGTATCCGCTTGATAGCCGGGCACATTACATCAGATGACGGTCAGGATTTCGGCGTATTATGCAAAAAAGAGCAACAGTGTTTCGTGCAATGGTGCTGCTGGTTGCAGCTGGCGCTTTCTTCAGCGGTGGGGCATGCACCTCCTTTCGGGAGGCGTTCACCTACCGTTCTCCCCAGCAGCAACAGCGTCAGCAGCAGCGGCAGCAGAATAAGACGGTAAATCCCAAGGCGCAAAAATTTTACTACGACCAGGGGCTGCAGCTGTATTCCAAGGAAAGCTATAAAGAAGCGAAAGAAGCCTTTGAAACGGTAGTAGATAACGGACCGAACACGACCTTGGGCTTGAAGGCTCAGGAGAATATCACGAAGATTGATCAGATCCTCAAAACGCTGGAGGACATTGAATCCAAATGAGCGACGATGCAAAAACAGAGCAGGGAACCATCAGTCAGGAGACTGCTCCCGCATGCACCCCGCCGAAGGAAGAGCGGCGGGCGGCGCGCGGCAAGAAAAGCTCTTCCATGAAATCTCAGCCCGTAAAGGCGGCCGGCATGCAGCCGGCGAACACGGGAAGCGTTCTCAGACTTCTCTCTTCCATTAAAGTACGCTACAAAATCGCCGGCACGCTGCTGCTCATCATGACCATGACTGTGGCAACGCTCGGAATAGTCACGTTCCATCGTCAAAACGAGATGCTGCGCAACGAGATCATGAGCCGTGCGATAACGATGGCGCACGAACTGGCAGCGGTGGGCAAGGAAGGGCTGCTGACCAAGCAGGAGCTGCCCGTCGTATCAACGATCGAAGACATCATGAAACGCGACAACGTGGTGTATGCCATGATCCTTGACGATGAAGGCCGCGTGTTCGCACACAGCGATTTTTCAAAAAAGGGCGGCATGCTGAACGGCACGGCCGATGTCGCGGCGGCGAAGGCGCGTGCGTTGTACATTCAGGAAGTGCCGTGGACCACCGAGACCGTCATGGATGCAACCATGCCGATCATGCTCCAGACAAAGGCGTTGAAGCTCGGTTCCGCCCGC
>DATHDE010000136.1:0-8807 GCA_035490495.1 Nitrospirota bacterium | reverse complement strand
CGACCCCGGGATTTTTAAGTGGCGAGTAGAAGCGTTGCTTCTTGTCCATGCGAAGTTTCCATTTGGCGTTGTAAAAAACTGTTTCAGGTGATTCAACTGACTGGTGCTGTTCACGGGTCTTTTTTACTGAAAAAGATATTGAAAACAGTCGGAATCACACAAGTTCTTTGTTGACACCTCATGGTAAATACTGTAATTTTAAAAATGTGACGGGCATTATTCTCGCAGGCGGAGAAAGCAGCCGCATGGGCAAGGACAAGGCCTTCCTGGATCTTGCTGGTAAGCCGTTGATCGAACATGTCATGAACACCCTCCAAAGCGTGTTCGGCAGCATTATCATCGTCACCAATACGCCGCAGAGATTTGCGGCATATGACGCCGTAGTGGTGACGGATGTATTCAGCAAACGGGGGCCCCTGACCGGAATTTATTCAGGCATGCGAAGTTCTTCCAGCGAGTACAATTTCGTAGTTGCCTGCGATATGCCGTATCTGAACAGGGACCTGATTACCTACATGGCAGGCCTTGCCGAAGGGTATGACGCCGTTGTCCCGGCGCCTGGGGACTTTCTCGAACCCCTCCATGCAATTTACTGCAGGGCGCTGCTGCCCCTGATGGAGCGGCAGATTGAACAGGGCAACCAGCGTATAAGAAAAATATTCCCGGATCTGCGTATACGGTATATCCGGGAGAGTGAGATTGACCGCTTCGATCCCGGGCGGAAATCATTTAAAAATCTGAACACGCCACAAGAATATGAGGAGGCAGCATGTGCGGATTGGGAATGCCGGAACTAGTTGTTATTTTGGTGATCGCGCTTGTAATATTCGGGGGCAGCAGGCTGCCGCAGCTCGGAGAAGGGCTGGGGAAGGCCATCAGAGGTTTTAAAAAGGGCATGTCGGAGGGGTCCGATGAGTCCTCAAAAAAGGATGATAAGCAGCAGAAAAGCTGAGGTAGCCGGACGTGTCCTGCAAATGGGTCCTTGCCGAGCCCGATAGCGGTGCCGTGGCGGCGCTGGCGCGAGACGCCGGTTTTCATCCGCTCATTGCGCGGCTCCTCGTCATCCGGGGCATTTCGAAAGCGGCTGATGCTGATGTTTTCCTCTCCTGTGATTTATCATCATTGTCGGATCCCTTTCTTTTCAAGGATATGGCTCCGGCAGTGGACAGGATTAGAAGAGCCATCGTACAGGCTGAAAAAATCGTTGTTTACGGTGATTATGACGTCGACGGGATCACCGGCGCGGCATTGTTATATCATGTTCTGAAACACGCCGGGGCGAATGTTCACACCTATATTCCCGACCGTCTGTCCGAAGGCTACGGTCTGCATGCACAGGCCTTGAAGCACATCAAAGACGGCGGTGCGAGTCTTGTCATATCCGTTGACTGCGGCATTTCGGCATTCAGGGAAGCCGATGAAGCAGCGAGTCTCGACCTCGATCTCATAATCACCGACCACCATGAAATGACGGGGGTGGCCAGCCCAAAGGGGCCGGCAAGCGGTGAGAAGGACAGGAATCTGCCCCGCGCACGTGCCGTCCTGCATCCCCTGCTGCTTGTGGATGGCGCGTCCGATGCACTGCGCGAGCGCGTGTCAAGCCTCACCGGCGTCGGCATGGCATTTAAACTGGCGCAAGCCCTGGGGGGCCGTGGCCAGGGTGGCAATACACTCGAGTCCTATCTCGACCTGGTAACCCTTGGTACGGTGGCGGACGTGGGGAGCATAACCGGCGAGAACAGGGTGCTGGTCAAGCACGGCCTCGAACTGCTGTCACAGGACACCCCGGCCCAGCGGCCGGGAATTGCGGCATTGAAGAACGTATCCGGCGTTGCCGGAAGGAAAATCAGCGCGGGAACCGTTGGGTTCACGCTTGCGCCGCGCATCAACGCAAGCGGCAGGCTGGAGCGCGCGGACATTGCCTTGCGGCTGTTCACGACGGATTCGTCCTCCGAGGCGTTAGAACTGGCTCGGACGCTGGATGCAGTGAACAAGGAGCGGCAGACCGTGGAGGAAACCATCCTGGAAGAGGCCAGGAAGGCGTGCCGCGGTCTCGACCTTTCCGCTACGGGCGCTCTTGTGCTTGCATCCGGGCAGTGGCATTCCGGTGTTATCGGTATCGTGGCCTCGAAGCTGGTTGACGAATTCTACCGGCCGGCTGCCTTGATCAGCGTCAAGGATGGCGTGGGAAAAGGGTCCGCAAGAAGCATCCCGGGCTTCGATCTCTATGCCGGCCTCGCAGCATGCAGCGACCTCCTGCTGGGCTTCGGAGGGCACCGCTATGCAGCTGGGTTTTCGATCAACGAGGAAAATATCCCCCGGCTGCGGGAGCGGCTTGGCGGACTGGTCATGGATGCGCTCGGTGCGGCCGGCTTTGTCAGAACGATATCGATAGACGGTCCTGTCGCACTCAGCGATCTGACGCAGGATTTCATGCATGAGATGGAAAGACTGGCGCCCTTCGGACTGGGAAATCCCGAACCCCGGCTCGGGGTACGGGGGCTGACGGTCCTGTCGTCGAGGATCGTCGGAAACAAGCACCTGAAATTCAGGGTCAAGCAGGACCACGGCGCCGCGCTCGACGCCATTGCCTTCAACCGAAGCGCGCTGCTCGGCAAACAGGTGCGGGACGGAGCACGCCTCGCGGCGGTATTTACACCGCGCCTCACTACCTGGAACGGGACGACGAATGTGGAGCTGGAGATACGTGATATAAAAACGGATAGAGAACATTCTCATTAACAGCGGCACCCAGTACTATGACCCATGGAGCGGTCAAGAAGGGGACACATACCGCGTTTTCCATTTTCTCCGCAAGATGGGGAAGGTGAGTTTTTTGATGACCGCGGAACCAGCCAGAGATACCGCGGAGCCCACAGCGAGTACAGCGGAATGACGTTAAGAGCAAAGAGGCTGCCCCTCTATCCTCACTGCCCTCTGGGGTTAAGAAGGCCTTTTACGAATCTGTCCATAGTTGCATTTGGTGCCCGGAGCCTGAAAAGACCATGCCCGCTGTTCGTCTTGAAGACATTGTTGAACGGATCCAAAAGTACAATCCGGAAGCGGATGTCGATTTGCTGCGCCGGGCCTATATTTTTTCCGCGAAGGCGCACCAGGGGCAGACGCGCCTTTCCGGAGAATCCTACCTTATCCATCCCATCGAAGTAGCCTACATTCTTGCAGAGCTCAAACTCGATGCGGCAACGGTCGCGGCCGGGCTTCTGCACGACACTATCGAAGACACGAGCGTGAGCCCCGAGGAGATCAAATCGCTGTTCGGCGACGAAGTCGGCATGCTCGTCGAAGGCATGACCAAGCTGTCCCGCATGGAGCTGCAGAGCAGGGAACAGCGTGAGGCCGACAATTTCCGCAAGATGATCGTGGCCATGGCAAAGGACATCCGCGTCATCCTGATCAAGCTTGCAGACCGCCTGCACAATATGCGCACGCTGAAATCCCTTTCTCCGGAAAAGCAGAGGCGCATCGCCCAGGAGACCATGGACATCTACGCGCCGCTGGCGAACCGCCTCGGCATATCCAGGATCAAAACAGAGCTGGAAGACCTCTCGTTCATGTATCTGAACCCGGAAGCATACCGCGATCTGGCGGAGAAGGTCCAGCAGCGCCGCATCGAACGGGAAAGCTATATCAACGAATTGATCGGGATCGTGAAGCAGCAGCTCGGGGAGCACGGATTCAATGGTGAGGTGAAAGGACGACCGAAGCATTTCTACAGTATCTGGCTCAAAATGCAGAAGCAGGGCATCGCGTTCGAAGACGTCTACGACCTGATCGCCGTACGCATCATTACGGACACCAAGGTGAACTGCTACGCCATTCTGGGTCTCATTCATTCGCTGTGGACGCCGGTTCCGGGCAGGTTCAAGGACTTCATCGGCGTGCCCAAGTCCAACCTGTACCAGTCCCTGCATACAACCGTCATCGGTCCCAAAGGCGAGCGCGTGGAATTTCAGATCCGGACCGAGGAAATGCACCGCGTCGCCGAGGAAGGCATCGCAGCCCACTGGAGATACAAGGAACGGTCCTCCATCAGCCAGCGTGAAGAACAGCAGTTTGCGTGGCTCCGGCAACTCCTGGAATGGCAGCGGGATCTGCCCGACGCCAGGGAGTTCATGGAAACGGTCAAGGGCGACCTCTTTCCCGACGTCGTGTATGTGTTCACACCGCGCGGCGACGTGAAGGAGCTGCCCCAGGGATCGACGCCTGTCGATTTCGCCTACAGCGTGCACACGGACATCGGCCATCAATGCGTGGGCGCAAAAGTGAACGGCAAGATCGTCCCCCTCAAGCACGAACTCCGGAACGGGGACAAGATCGAAATCACAACCCAGGCGGGACATACTCCGAGCAGGGACTGGCTCAAATTCGTTAAAACGTCGAAGGCGCGGACCCGGATTAAAGCATGGCTCAAGACCGAGGAGCGGCGCAGGAGCATCCAGCTCGGCCGAGAGCTCCTGGAAAAAGAGATCAGGAAGCATGACCTGAGCCCGGCCAAGATATTCAAGTCCGACGATCTGAGCAGGATTGCCGAAGAGCTGTCGCACGCGAACCTTGACGATCTGCTTGCTGCCATCGGATATGGCAAAGTATCGGCGCACATGGTGGGAAACAAACTGGCGCCGGACAGGGTCCATGAAGAATCCCCTCCGAAAAAAGCCTCTCAGAAAGGCGTCAGAACATCGACGGGGGGCGTAAAGATAAGCGGCATGGACAATATGATGATCCATCTGTCCAAATGCTGCAATCCGGTGCCCGGGGACAAGGTGATCGGTTACATTACGCGGGGGAGGGGCGTCTCTATTCATACGGCCGATTGCTCGAACCTGGGCGAACTCACGTTCGATAAAGACCGCCTTATCGAAGTGTCGTGGGGCGACTTGCCGGCATCCGCCCATGCGGTCAAGATTTCCGTGCGCACGGAGGACAAGCCCGGACTTCTGGCCAGCGTTTCAACTTCGATTAGCGAGGCAGAGGCGAATATCAGGCATGCTGAGGCGATTACGGGAAGCGACGGCCAGGCAACGCTTAATTTCACCATCGACATTCAGGACGTTGAGCACTTGAACAGCATCATAAAGAGCATTGGAACGATTAAAGGCGTATTGAGCGTGAAGCGCGTAAAGACGGGATAAATACGCTGTGAACAGCGTGCCTCAGGTTTTGTATGGACATTTCCGACAGGTCCTCTGGTCGACCATCCTTGTTTTCCAGCTTCTGGCGGTTATCGGATTTTTACTCAGCGTTTACACAGGTTCTCCTGAAGCAGTTCTACACGGCACAATCCCTGCTTGTCGTTGTTACATTCACAATACGGTCGACTTTAAAAGCGGTCAGAATTAGCATGGCAATGAAAGCAGAGAAAAGCAAATATTAAGGTTTACTTGAGGTCAATTATATGCTGTATTTATATAGTGTTATGATTGTTTTTTCTTTTTCTACAGGAGGTAAAAAATGAAGAAAAAAATCATAAAAACTTTAAACGCTCCTGCGGCAATCGGGCCGTATTCTCAGGCAGTGGAAGCAAATGAGTTTGTTTTCATCTCGGGACAGATTCCTCTTGATCCTGTAACCGGGAATATGGCACAAGGAGATGTCAAAAAACAGACGAGGCAGGTTCTTGAAAACGCCAGGGCTATTCTCTTGGCTGCTGGTTGTGATTTGTCCACGGTTGTCAAAGTGACAATCTACTTAAAAAGCATGGATGATTTTGCCTCGGTGAATGAAACCTATGCCGAGTATTTTCCTGTCGAGCCGCCAGCAAGGTCGACAATTCAGGCAGCAAAGCTTCCGAAAGACGCGAGCATCGAAATGGATTTCATTGCATGGAAGGGATGATCGAAAAACATTACCTGATTGAAGAAGCAACCAGCGATGAATACCGATAGGCCCAGATAAAAAAATGGTTAAGATAAAAATTCATTTGCAGGTCAATTGGTTCCGTTTTTTTTGCGGTTTTATCTTAGTAAATCTACATTAAACCGTAGATTACACTTTGTGCGTGTAATCGTATCTCATTCAGCAGAAGTTCTGCGTGATATATACTTTGTCATCCGGCGCAATGAAAACGCCGATGCCTTCCTTTCCCCAATGGGGGGTCAAGATGTTTTCCCGGTGGCCTTTGCTGTTCATCCAGCCCTGTACCGAGGTCTCTGCAATCTTTTCCGATGAATTCCAATCATAGAATTTTTCGCCGTTCACCGCGGTGACGGAATCATAAAGATTGTTCTGGAGTATATTCTCGGCTCCGAGGTAGACGGTGCGGTCCCTCCGGATTGAGCACTGATAACCCGCCTGCCGGTACCGATAGGAAAAATCGTGTCCTTCCTGCGAAAAGTGGCTGAAGTAATTCCGGGCTGCCATGTCTCGGCTGTGGCCGCGTGCAATAGCGGCAAGCGCATCGTCCCATGCGAGAAGAGAAAGGCCGTGTTTTTTGCGCTCATCATTAATGAGGCGGTGGATCTGTCTTGCAAGGCCGGCGGTGTCGATACGGGGCTGTTTTTTGTGGACGAAACGCTGTTGCGTTTCAACGGGACGCGTCGCAGTGCATGACAGAACGAGCAGTATCCATGCACAAGCGGCAATGGCGAGGCGATATGCAAGGAGGGTTGTTCTATTCGTCATTTATTGCCACCGTCTTTGAAAGGAGGCTCTCATTTCCAATGTCGTGTACTATATCGATTCCACGCATATCTGTCAAATCGGTGCCGGGATAAATGCGGGAAGATGAAGTCAATTTCAATTTGCAATTTAATGATTCTTGGTTTATTATTGCAGCAGTCATGACCCCCTTGCGCTCTCTTGTTATCATAGCTCTGCTCATCTTTATCCTGCTCCTCACGGGCTGTGCGTCCCCCGGGACATCTCCTGCACTGAGAACTACGCAGACTGCCGATGCATCTCCTGCGCCCCCAACGGCGCGGGAGAACAACGATGTCTCTTCGGCAGATGCGGCGCCGGGCCTTCCGCCGGCTCCCCCGGGAGAAAAAAACACTGAGTCCGCAAAAAAAGAGAACAGCGATGACGAACAAGGAATGCTTGACTCTGCCCTTGAACTGACGGAGGCGGCTCAGGAGTACTGGGAAGACGGCGACACGGACGATGCCATCGAAGCACTTGATGACGCCTATGCGCTCATCCTGAAAGTCACTTCGACCAATCCGAAGCTTGTTCAGCAGAAGGAAGACCTCCGGTTCGTCATCTCGAAGCGGATCATCGAGATGTACGCCGCGCGCCAGACGGTAACGAAGGGCATATCCGCCGTGATTCCCCTGGTCACCAACAGCCATGTGGAGCGCGAGATCCAGGCCTTCCAGACGGTGGAAAGGGATTTTTTCGAGGAGTCCTACAGACGATCCGGCAGGTATCGGCAAGCTATCGTCAAGGCAATGAAGGAAGCGGATGTTCCCGAAGATCTGTCCTGGTTGCCGCTCATTGAAAGCGGATTCAAGCTCCGGGCATTGTCACGGTCGCGTGCGTTCGGTCTCTGGCAGTTCATCCCGTCGACAGGATACAAGTACGGGCTCAAGCGGAACACGTGGATCGACGAACGGCTCGATCCCTCGAAATCGACGGAAGCGGCCATAACCTACTTAAAGGAACTGCACCAGATGTTCGGAGACTGGGCCACGGCTTTGGCTGCCTACAACTGCGGAGAAGGGTCAGTTGCGCGCGTGATCAGGAACCAGAAGGTGGACTACCTCGATAATTTCTGGGACTTCTATGAACGGCTGCCCCGCGAAACAGCACGCTATTACCCGCGGTTTCTCGCCGTGCTCGCCATCGTCAAGGACCCTGCAAAGTACGGCTTTACACTCCCGACCCCGGACACCCCCCTTTCCTATGAAACGGTGACCGTAGAGAAACCGGTTCATCTGAAAAACATAGCCGATAAGCTGGGCCTGGAGTCGGAAGAACTGACCATGCTCAATCCCGAGCTGCGCCACAGCGCCACGCCCAATACGGCGTATCTGCTCAGAGTCCCGCCCGGAACAGGCGACGCACTTCTTGCTTCGCTCGATACGCTGGCAAAATGGACGCCGCCGAGGATCGAATATGTTGTTCATCGCGTACGAAGAGGGGAGACACTGTCGCTCATCGCGCTGAGGTACCGGACGAGCGTCCAGCGCATCCTGGAGGCGAACAACCTGCGCTCGGGAAGAATGCTCCGCGTAGGACAGCGCTTAAAAATCCCGATGCGGAACACCACATCCTAGAGCACGGCAGCGAGGCAGGTTCGGATCAACCTGCCTTTTTCTTTTTCAACTCTCACCAGGCGTATTTTGCACAAGCAGGTTCTTTCCCCACGGCGCGGAACCTGTAACGTGCCACACCATGCCGTGCACGCGCTGAGAAGCAGCAGCATTCGTGACCCTGTCACTTCCGCAGATCAACGATGGTGGCACCCCATCCACCTTCTTCCTCCCCGGCAGCATAAACCGCTTCAATATCCGGGATATTTTCAAGAATCGCCAGAACGGTTCTCCTAAGCGTACCCGTGCCTTTGCCGTGAATGATGCGCACTCGAAGGATTCCGCGTTCCCGGCATGCGGTCAGATATTCCGGCACCAGATTCTTTACATCGGAGGGGTGGAACGTGTGAAGATCGAGAATGCCGTTGATGGGATGTTCTTTGGGTCGTTTCATCTCATAAAGTATACACGTGGTAGACAGAGAGCGTCAATTTTGTTTTCTCAAGGTACGAAGATATTTGATATAATCCGAAACTATAAATAAGTAAATCCCGTGCATGAGGAGGCAACATGAAATGCTATAGATTGGCAGGTGTA
>DATHDE010000135.1:0-8100 GCA_035490495.1 Nitrospirota bacterium | reverse complement strand
CGCTTGGAGATTCCTCCGCGCCTCTTTTGCGTGGTCCGCCGACCACTGGTGCTGCGGCAGCAGACCGTTCGGATGGCACGTCTGGCACTGAGCCGTCGTGAATGTGGAATGCGCAGGCCCGCCCGTGCCTGCTTGAAGATCCGACCACGCCCTGCGGTGCGACTGGACCATGAGATCCTCTCCCCGGAATTTCGCGTGGCAGTCGCTGCAGAACCGTGCGTCATGGCACCGGTAGCATGTCTGGGGGTTGTCGAGCACCTTGAGGGGGTGGATTTCCCGGAAATCGGTGCGGTGGGTATTGGGAACGTAGTCCCTGCGGTAATTGTCCGTCCGCAGATCAGCTGCTATTCCGCCGCCCTTGTGGCAGTCGAGGCAGAACTGCTGCGTATGGCAATCGGTGCAGTTCCTGCCGTTTCGGCGTGCGATGGAGCCGTGTTCACGGATCAGATCGGACCCGTGCGTAGGTGCGACACCGGATCCCTTGTGACAATCTGCGCATTCCTTGAGCGGCATGGTTGAAAAGTCCTTGTGGGAAAACTGTGCCATAAAGCTCTTTTGCTGGGAGTCTGGCTTCGCCGTATCCGGCGTCGCAGCTGCAGCCGGAGTCGGCGCCGGCTGCTCCGTCGGCACGGCAGGTGCAGGGGGCGGCACGACGTCAGTTTTCATTTCAACCGGTGCGGCATCCGCCTTCTGGTCCCCGCTCGAGCCGCTGCTCTGCGCCAGAACCCGCCGGGCAGGCGCGGCCGACACTATCAGTGAGATAAGAAATGCGAATATCAGCGGTGTGATCGCTTTCTTCATGAAAAGACTCCTTTCCTAAAAATCGACGTCGAACGTGAGCCGGCCCTGCGTGTCCCTGCTGTAATTGACGTTCACGTTGTCTTCGATCCGGAATGTGCTGGAATAGTTCTTGGCATAGATGTACTTCCCGGCAACCCAGTACTTCTTCGCCGTTTCCCGGCCAGTCATGTCATCCCGCTCGTAGGCGTCGTAATCCACGCCCGCAGAAGCCTTCCATTTTCCGATCTGGCTGTATTCCACGTACCCCTTATAACCGGTCAGATCGCCGGGATATCCTGTTCGCTTGTCTGTGAACAGTCCCACCGTAAGGGCCGTCGAGGGGCGGAAACGCAGCCCGACTTCGTAGATTTTTGCCCTGCCACCCTCCCCAAACTCCTCTGTGCTGAATGCACCGCTGATATCGACCCAGGAAGCAAGGGTATAATCGACGCGGCCGCTATTCTCCTTGTACTTGTCCACAGCGAACACGGAGAAGATCGAGGTCGTGTCGAAGGTGGGATAGCTTTCGTAATGCTCGGCCGTGATCATCAGGTCGAGCGTGGGAAAGTACTTGACCCCCCCGAGCAGTTCGTTGAACACTTCACCCGTGAGATCATAGCGCGCATTGGCGTACAGCTTGATCGACTGCAGCAGGTATTGTTTATAGCTGCCGCCGAGGATGTCGCGGGCAATATTGCTGTGATCGTAGGTGCGCAGATAACTCACGTCGAAGTACGTCAATGCCGCATCGGCGAGATACAGTGTCGCACCGGCGGAATACTGGTGCGTCGTCAGTTCTCCGGTTTCGCCGAAATCCACGTTGCGGCCTCCCAGGACCACGAGCCCCAGGGGTCCGAGCCGTTTGAAATCAGCTTCGACGCCGTCCACGATCGCGCTGCCTGCCGAAATGTTCACGAACTGGCGTCCGAGTTTGACATCCGCTGCATTCAACAGATTACGGTAGTCCGCGTAGAGGTAATAGAGCCGGCCGTCGGACCGGTCGCTCTGCTTGAAATCGTAGACCCCCCTGCCGTAGCCCTGAATGCTGAGTTTCTTATCGTTGTCGAGATCTTTCGCCGAGAACAGGAGATATTGGGCAAGATCGGTGCGCCGGCTTCCATCGATGATGTCGTTGTACCACAAAAACTGCGTCGAGCTTCTTCCCTGTATCTCGGCGGCACCTGAGCTTCCGCTGCAGAGCACCGCAGCCAGGGCGAGAATCGGCAGAAAATACATCTTGAGGGGCGCCATTGCACAGTCTCCTTTCAATATCGGCACAGCACGCGTCAGCACGGTTTTACCCACTTAGAAGCAACCGATTGCGAACAGGGCATATGCTTGCATGACGCCGCCATACTCAATGAGCGGCTGACATGACAATTATTTTTTTTAGGATTGTTGATGCGATGATGTGATCAGTGACAGAACGACGATGCAGTCATGCACTTAATAAAACCCTAGCTCTTTTTTCCCTCATGTCAAGCAATAGCCTAAAAAGAGCACTATTTGACAACAACAGCATTTACATGCTAATACTTATTTTCACAATCGCGGGTCGCGTCGGCAAGATTCTCGAAAAAGGCTGCGCAGGCAGGCAGTGAGATGAGGGGTTCTGAAGGGAGGCGGGTCGAGGTACAATTATTAATTGCCTTGAAATAGAAAAGATACAACTAGCGGTCATTCCCGAGGGTTTAATCGGGAATCTGGTGTTAAACCATATCCCCGATAGAATCATTCGGGGATGACAAATTGAAAAATGTCCAGCTAATTATGAGACCATTAATAAGTGAGCAAAAAAAGCGGACTTGGGCGGGATCAGCTGTGTTTGCATGCGCGGTGATCCGCCGGCGCATAGGCGGAGCTGGCGGGCCGTCAGATCACGTAAAGGCATCAGGCCTTTCGAATTTAAGCATTTGGATATTCGATCTCTGTCGTCTGCCTGCTGCTTCCCGAATGAATGCTGAGGACGCTCGCTTCGGATTGCGTACGCTTCCGGCCCTATAATCAGAGACCCAGGCCGAAGAACTCCCTGATCTTCGACAACATCCTGCCCGACGCGTCGCGTTTCCTTCGCTCCAGCGACGCTGAGTCGAGACGTTCATGCTCGGCCGAAAGGCCGGCCTGGCGCTCGGCGAGGATGTGGCTCAGGGACTCGGCTATGGAGGGGTTGCGTGCAAGCGTGGCGCCGAAGCTCTCCTTGTCGATGACGATGAACTCCGCATCCTCCTTGACCAGGATGCTCGCGGTGCGCGCAGCCCCCGTCAGCAGGCTCATTTCGCCGAAGAAATTCCCCGGTCCGAGCGATGCGACGATCGCGGTCTCGCCCGATGCCCTGGCGACCGCCACATCCACCCTGCCGCTCTTGATAATGTAGAATGAATCCCCCGCATCACCCTGCCGGATCGGGACCTCGCCCATGGCATAGGGTTCGACGCGTACCTGGTCCACGAGCCGCGCCAGCTCAGCCTTGGAGAGGGGCGAAAGAATGACAACCCGCTGCATCAGCGCGACAAGCTCCGCGGCAAGCTGGTCCTTTTCCGCCTGACGGGTCTCCGGCGTCACCTGTTTCATATTGATATGCCGTATCGGCATGGGGATCTCGATGTTGTTCCGTTTGAACCGGTACCACACGAGGTTCATGATCTCCGTTTCGATGTCAATGCAGCGGGCATGGTCGGTGATAGTGTAGCGCAGTTCATACTGCACGGAGAAATCCCCGAAATGAGCTACGCGAACAACGGGCTCCGGATACGCGCTGACGTCGGGCACGGCGGTTAGGATATCCCGGACGGCCTGTCGCACCTTGTTCGGCGGCACGTCATAGCTGACGGACACGGTCAGTTTTCTCACCTGGACCGTGCTCGGCAGGCTGAAGTTCACGACCGCCTCGCTCAGGACCTTGCTGTTCGGGATGTAAACTTCGTTGTGCTCAATCGTCATGATGCGCGTGGAGCGAAGCGAAATATCCATGACCCTTCCCTCGTGTCCGCCCGCGGAGATCCAGTCGCCCTGATTCAGCGACTTTTCGAGATGGATGCTGAGGCCCGCCAGCATGTTGGCCAGCGTGCTCTGAAAGGCCAGACCGATGGTCGCGGTCAGGACGGTGGTCGTGGCGATGAGCGAGGTAATGTTGATGTCGAGGATCTCCTTGAGCAGGACCAGCGC
Source organism: Nitrospirota bacterium (assembly GCA_035490495.1). Classification (GTDB taxonomy): domain Bacteria; phylum Nitrospirota; class UBA9217; order UBA9217; family UBA9217; genus JAJYKN01. Next base: position 4,155 of record DATHDE010000135.1, on the reverse strand, counting down.
CACGATGATGATGACGAAGAAGATGATGATGTTCTTGAAGGCCGCGGGGAAGCTGCCGCGCTTCCACCGAACGACGAACAGATCGCCGTACACGTAAAGCCCGAGCCGCAGGGCGGCGAATGCGAAGATGAGCCAGGAGAGGAAATTGATCTGCTGCGACAGGCGGGGATAGTACTCCGACGCGCCGAGATGGAGAAAGACCTGCAGCGCGAGGAACAGGGCGATCAGGTTCAGGCCGTCTCCGATGGGTTCCAGGAGCTTGGATTTCTTCGACAGGAAGGTGATGGCGTAGCTGCTCGCCAGGTACAGCAGCAGGCTCAGGAGAAAGGCCCAGAACAGCGAGCCTGTCAGCGCTTTCAGGAATTCCATGGAAGCCTCCCGGAATCAAAAAGAATTCAACTGCCCGTCAATCAGTTACCCAGCGTCTGTTCAAAAATGGAAAGAAAATCTTTATGACATTGATTTGCACTGATTAAATGATGATATGTCGTTTCAGGATAGCTCGTCCGCCGTGATCAGTGTCCAGGGAGTTAGCCGGCCGGTTCTCCCCGCACCTCGTCTTCCGGGTTTTTCACCTTCACCCGTTCACGTATCGCGCAATCGCTCCCATCAATTCGCGAATCCCCGTCCCGTCCTTTGCCGAGGTGAGGACAAGCGGAGAAAGGGAAAGCCGCTCCTCCGCGCTGCGGCGCGCGGCCTCGATCTCCCGGCGGTTCAGCTTGTCCGCCTTGGTCAGCGTATAAATGGCGGGAATGTCGTACTCTTTGAGCCACTCAACAAGACGGATGTCCCGTTCATCGGGTTCCCTGCGGATGTCGAGCAGCATCACCACGGCGCGGAGCTGCCGTGCGTTCCTCAAATAACCTTCGATCAGGGGCGCCCATGCGTCGGCGACAACGCGCGGCACGCGGGCGTAGCCGTAGCCCGGGAGATCCACAAAATAAAACGAGCCGTTGATGATGAAAAAATTCAAGAGCTGCGTCTTGCCCGGCGTCTGGCTCGTCTTGACCAGGTTCTTTCTGTGCAGCAGCGCGTTGATGAGCGACGACTTGCCCACGTTCGAGCGGCCCGCGAAGGCGACCTGCGGCCTGCTGTCCGGGGGAAACTGCTTCGGTCCCGCCGCGCTCACAACGAATTCTGCGGAAAAAATTTTCATAGAAAAAACAATGAACCACAGATGAACACGGATAAACACAGATACTTCGGAAGAGCAAAGACAAACGTCAGAAGCCTGGATCAGAATTGAGGCCGCTCATAGCTTTTTGCATCTGTGTGCATCTGTGTTAATCTGTGGTTCCCTGCTGTTTGTTCAAGGTAAAGGAAGGATGATAAAACGGCACTGCAGCAAAAATAAAAAAAAGCAGGACCGGTTCCCCCGATCCTGCATCTGTCGTCTTCGTGTTAGGCGATCTTTTCGTAGATCAGCAGCGGTTCGGCGCCGTCATTGATCACTTCCGCGTTGATAATGCACTCGCGGATGCCTGGCTGGGACGGGATGTCGTACATCACATTCAGCATCACGTCCTCGAGGATGGCGCGCAGCCCCCGCGCCCCGGTCTTGCGGTTGATTGCCTTTTTCGAAATCGCCACCAGCGCGTCGTCGGTAAAGCGCAGCTTGCAGCCTTCAAGGGCAAGCAGTTTCTGGTATTGCTTGACGAGCGCGTTTTTTGGCCGCGTGAGAATGTCGATGAGCGCGTGTTCATCAAGCTCTTCGAGCGTGGCCACGACGGGCATGCGGCCGATGAACTCGGGAATCAGCCCGTACTTGAGCAGGTCGCCGGGCTGAAGCTGCGACAGGGTTTCGCTCAGCTTGCGCTCCTTCTTGCTCTGGATCTCGGCGCCGAAGCCCATGGTCTTCTGGCCCACGCGCTGCTCGATGATGCTGTCGAGGCCCACGAATGCGCCGCCGCACAGGAAGAGGATGTTCTTCGTGTCAACCTGGATGAACTCCTGGTGCGGATGCTTGCGGCCGCCCTGGGGCGGGACGCTCGCGATCGTGCCTTCGATGAGCTTCAGCAGGGCCTGCTGCACGCCCTCACCCGACACGTCGCGCGTGATCGAGGGGCTCTCGGACTTGCGGCTGATCTTGTCGATCTCGTCGATGTACACGATGCCGCGCTGCGCGCGCTCGACATCGTAGTTCGCGTTCTGGAGCAGCTTCAGGATGATGTTCTCCACATCCTCGCCCACGTAGCCCGCTTCGGTGAGCGTCGTGGCGTCGGCGATGGTGAACGGCACGTCGAGAATGCGCGCCAGGGTCTGCGCGAGCAGCGTCTTGCCCACGCCCGTGGGCCCGATCAGAAGAATGTTGCTCTTCTGGAGCTCCACTTCGTCGCCGATCTCCTGCTGGATGCCGATGCGCTTGTAGTGGTTGTGCACAGCCACGGACAGCACCTTCTTAGCCTTGTCCTGGCCGATGACGTATTCGTCGAGGGTCCGCTTGATCTCCGCGGGCTTGGGCAGGCGCGGGATCTTGGCTTCCTTGGTTTCCTCCCACTCCTCCGCGATGATCTCGTTGCAGAGATCCACGCACTCGTTGCAGATGAAGACCGACGGACCCGCGATCAGCTTCTTCACTTCCTCCTGGCTCTTGCCGCAGAACGAGCACTTGAGCGGGGTCGTATGTTCCTTCTTTTCGGTCATAGATTACTTCTCCTTCGCCGTCCGCACCTTTGTGATCACTTCATCGATGATGCCGTACTGCTTGGCGTCCTCTCCGGACATGAAAAAATCGCGCTCCGTGTCCGCGGCGATCCGCTCGATCGGCTGACCCGTGTGCTTCGCCAGGATCTGGTTCAGATTTTCCTTGAGCTTCAGGATCTCCTTTGCGTGGATCGCGATGTCCGTCGCCTGGCCTTCGAACCCGCCCGCGGGCTGGTGGATCATGATCCGCGAGTTGGGCAGGGAGAACCGTTTGCCCTTGGTCCCGGATGCGAGCAGAAGCGCTCCCATGCTCGATGCCTGCCCGATGCAGATGGTCGAGACCGGCGACTTGAGGTAGTTCATGGTGTCATAAATCGCAAGCCCCGAGGTGACGATGCCTCCCGGCGAGTTCAGGTACAGGTAAATGTCCTTGTCCGGGTCTTCGGCATCAAGGAACAGCAACTGCGCGATCACCGTGTTCGCGACCGTATCATCAATCGCGGTACCGAGAAAAATGATGCGGTCTTTCAAAAGGCGGGAATAAATGTCATACGCGCGTTCTCCGCGGCTCGTCTGCTCAACAACAATGGGAATCAGGGACATGGATGGTCCTTTCTTTGCACTAATTATAGCTCTTCTTTGCTCTTGAAAGCAAGAGACTCAGCGTCTTCTCGCGCACCAGCGAGGCACGCAGGTTGTCCAGGCCGCCTTCCTGGGATTCGTAGTACTTCTTCACCTCGTCCACGGTCTGGCCCGAGCTGCGCGCCATGGCGGACACGGCGGAGTTCACCTCCTGATCCGTGACCTCGAGTTTCTCCTTCTCGGCGATCACATCAAGCAGCAGAATGCCCTTCACCCGCTTCTCGGCGAGCGGCCGGTTCTCCTCTCCGAACTTTGAGAAATCGAAAGTTTTCACTTCCATGCCGCGCCGGATCATCCGCGCTGCCTGGGAGCGCGCCATGGACTGCAGCTCATGCTCCACCATGCCGGGCGGCACATCGAAGGTATGATCATCCACGAGCTTGCCGAGCAGCGTTTCGCGCTGGGCCGACTCCTGGTCCCGCTTCTTTCGGTATTCGATGTCCTTCTTGATGCTCTCCTTCAACTCGGCCACGGACGCGTTGTTGCCGACGTCCTTGGCGAACTCGTCGTTCACTTCGGGCAGCACCTTCTTCTTGATCTCCTTCAGCACGACCGTAAAGAGGGCATCCTTGCCCGCGAGTTCCTTGTTGCCGTAGTCGGCCGGGAACGTGACGCTGATCGTGCGGGTCTCGCCCTTGTTCATGCCCGTGAGCTGATCCTCGAAGCCCGGGATGAGGCTGCCCGACCCCAGCTCGAGAAGGTAATCCGTCGCCTTCGCGCCCTCGATGGGTTTGTCTTCCCGCCTGCCCTCGAAATCGATGATCGCCGTGTCTGTTTTCTCGAGGCTGCGGCCCTCGACGACCTCGAGCTGCGCATACATGCTGCGAAGCCGCTCCACGGTCTCGTTCAGCTCCTGTCGCTCACTGTAAC
>DATHDE010000134.1:0-8975 GCA_035490495.1 Nitrospirota bacterium | reverse complement strand
TGCCACTTTGATTTTTTCACGTTTCCATAATACTAACAACACTATTATCCTGCGATGTCTGCAAACAGTTTTATCGGGGAGATGGCTCCAAGCCGGATTTCGATTAACCATTAAAAGAAACACAGCAGAGCAACAATAAATAAATGCCGCGAAAGAGCGCAAAGAGAAAACAGCTCAGCTCATTTCTTTGAGTTCCTTGCGATCCTTTGCGGCAAGAGGAACCTGGAAACAAACGTCTGAGAAATGATGGATGGCCGCGAAAGAGCGCAGAGAGCGCAAAGAGAAAACAGCTCAGCCCATTTCTTTGAGTTCCTTGCGATCCTTTGCGGCAAGAGGAGTTTGGAATGAACGGCTGAGAAGCGATGGATGGCCGCGAAAGAGCGCAGAGAGCGAAAAAAGAAAAGGGTCATCTATCTTTAAGAATGACGCATCAATGCGACAAATGCCCTTTTTTTCGGGTATACTACCAATAATGGCGCTTCCGCTCGTCATAGCCCACCGCGGGGATTCATACAATGAATTGGAAAATTCAATGGCCGCAGTACGCCGCGCGCTGGCATACCCCGTCGATATGATCGAGATTGACATCAGGCGGAGCCGCGATAATTCGTTGTTTGTCATGCACGACGCGAGCACGGACCGGACTGCTGAGCGATCCTCTACTGTCGAACGGTCATTCGGACGTGAGATTGCGGGAATTCACCTCAAGAATGGCGAACCGGTTCCGACCCTGACGGATGTGATCAAGGCCGTATCCGGCAAGACGGGCCTGAACATTGAGATTAAGAGCAGCGGCGCGGGTCATCTGCTGGCGGAATATCTGGCATCCTCGGATTACAAAGGATACGTGCTTGTATCATCGTTCAAGGAAGAGGAAGTGCGCGCCGTTCGGCGCATGCTACCCGCGCTCCCCGTGTCCATGATTTTCGACATGTTCACACCCAAGGACCTGCCCGTGTACAGCGAACAGGGATACAAAATCGTGAGCCTGCGCAAGACCACGGCGACACCGCAGCTCGTGCAGGCGTGTCATGAACTGGGCATCCAGGTCTATGTCTGGACCGTTGATGCTGAAGAGGAGATGCTCAAATTTATTGAGTGGAAGGTGGACGGCATCTATTCAAACAGGCCCGGCCTGTTGAAGACAGTGGTCACAAAAAACTGCCTTGAGGGAAAAGAATAATCCGGTAAAGCTCATTCTGTTTTTGGCTCCGCAAAAATCTCGCTTGCCCGAATTATCAACATGCCTTCTGATAAGAAAACCGAGTTCGATATCATTGTTGTGGGCGGCGGCATCACCGGCGCGGGTGTTGCGCGCGATGCTGCCCTGCGCGGATTGTCGTGCCTGCTTGTTGAAAAAGGGGATTTCGCGTCCGGCACAACGTCCAAATCAACGCGCCTCATCCACGGAGGGCTTCGCTATCTCGCCAATTTCGAAGTGGACCTCGTTGCGGAATCACTCCGGGAGCGGGCAGTCCTGCGGAAACAGGCACCGTATCTCATTCATCCGGTCCCCATTCTGATCCCCATCTATCGCGACGATCTCCACGGCCGGACGGTGATTTCGATCGGCATTCATCTGTACGATCTTCTGTCCCACGAACGCGATATCCCGCATTACTTCACTTCGAACAGGGAAAAAACGCTGAAGTTTGAACCGCGCCTTCGCCAGGAAGGCCTGCAGGGAAGCGCCCTGTTTTTCGACCACCAGATACGGATGCCCGAACGCCTGGTGATCGAAAATATTTTGGCGGCACGGCAAGCCGGCGCCGTGACGCTCAACCATACGCTGGCGGAAAAAATTGAAGAACTGCCGGACCGCGTCGCGGTTTCCACCAGGGACGCGTTCTCGGGAGCGCAGGGTACGTACCGCGCGCGTGTGCTGATCAATGCAGCCGGTCCCTGGATCGATCGCGTGCGCGCGAGGGGAGGACTCGTTTCCACATCTGTCATTCACCCGACCAAAGGCATCCATCTTGTCATGCCCCGGCTCTCCACGCAGGCGCTGTTCGTTACATCGCGCGACGGCCGGATGTTTTTTATCATTCCTCTGGGCGATTATTCCCTGATCGGGACGACGGACACGAATTACGACGGCGATCTGGACCACGTGCACGCAGACAACGCAGACATCGATTACCTGCTGAACGAGAGCAGGCGCGTGCTGCCGGGATTGGGTATCAACCGCCAATCCATATTCCATACCTACGCCGGAATACGGCCTCTGGCCTTCAGCGGGCCGCACACCTCAAAAATATCCCGCAAACACCGCATTCTCCGGGAAGGACGGGCCGGCAGGATCATCACCATTGCCGGGGGAAAGTTGACGACCTACCGCCACATGGCTGAAGACGTGGTGAATGCTGCATGCAGGGTGCTCGGCATCAAAACGCCGTGTACTACGAGCCGCACGCCCCTTCCCGGCGACATTGGCGCGGAATATGAAGTATATTTGAAGCAGGGGGTCCGGGAGCTGTCTGTAAAGTACAAAACAGCCGAAGCGCTCGTACGTCATCTTGTTGACTGCTACGGATCGCGTGCAGCGAACGTACTGGAAATCGTCAAAGAGAACCCGGCGATGGGAGAGGCGATCTCTCCGGAATGCGCGGACATCGGTGCCCAGATAGAGTTCAGCATCAAGGAAGAACAGGGAAGGACCCTGGAGGACATCCTGCTGCGCAGAATGGCCATCGGCATGAGCCGGTCGCGCGGCCTTGACCAGATCGACAGGGTCGCGTCGGTCGCCGCGACTCATCTCAGATGGAGTAAAGACGAGCGGCAGCACGCCGTTGATCTCTACCGTGAGGCGCTGAAGAAGGAAACGGCCTGCCTGAACACGGACTGACGCACAGGAGGTTCCGTCATGAATATCAATTGGGCTCATGTGCATTTGATGATCAACCACATCCCCGTTATCGGGATGATCGGAATCATGCTTCTCCTCGCCTATGCCTTGATCAGGAAAAGCGAGGAAGTGAAAATAGTGAGTTTCGGCCTGCTCGTTCTTGTCGCCCTGGCAACCATCCCCGTCTTTCTCACGGGTGAACGCGCCGAGGATGCGGTCAAGCAGCTTCCCGGCGTAACAGAAGCTTTTATCGGCAGGCACGAAGAGGCTGCGGAGTATACGCTCATTTTGATGCTGTTGGTCGGAGCGGCGGCGCTCGCGGGACTGATACTGCTCAGGATCAAGGGATCCGTGCCGAAGACTATTGTCATTCTTGTTCTCGTACTGTCGCTGCTCGCGACTGCAGCCGTGGGATTCACCGCGAACCTCGGCGGGGAAATCAGGCACACGGAAATCCGCGCCGGCGCACTGGGCAAGGAGATTCACCGATGAAACTGATGCAGGGAAAGGAACTGTCTTCGAAAATCATCACCGCGGTCAGAGAGGAGACCTCCAGGCTCGCCAGGCATGGAATACGGGCAGGACTTGCGCTCGTCCTGGTGGGGGAGGACCGTTCCTCCCGCATGTACTATCAGGCCATCCAACGCATAGCCGCGAGGGCGGACGTGGATATCTACAACCACACGCTTCCCTCAACGGCCACCCTGAACGAGATACTGAACCTCATCAGGGTGTTGAACAACGACGAACAGGCGAACGGTATCCTTGTCTTCATGCCCCTGCCGCGGCATATCGACACGCGCAAGGTCGTGAACGCGATCGCGCCGGAAAAGGACGTGGACGGACAGGGCGCCATTTCCGTGGGAAGGCTTTCGGCGGATGAATCTACGGCGCAGCTCTTCGAGCCCGGGTTCACGCTCCTGCCCAAGTCGACGTTTCTTCCCTGCACGCCTTACGGCGTCATGCGCATGCTCGAACACTACGGCATTGATCCGAAGGGGAGGAAGGTCGTTATCGTGGGCAAGAGCCTTGCCGTCGGCAAACCGCTCGCCATGATGATGCTCGTCAAGGAAGCTACGGTCACGGTGTGCCACCGGGAAACGCGGGACCTGGGTTCGGAAACGCGGACCGCTGATATCCTCTGCACGGCAACCGGAAGGACGGGGCTGATCAGGGGTGACATGGTGAAGGACGGCGCAATTGTCGTGGACATAGGCATTAATGTCCAATCCGACGGCACCACCGTGGGCGACGCAGTCTTTGACGAGTTGAAGAGCAAGGTTTCAATGATTACGCCCGTGCCGGGCGGTGCGGGGCCCGTGACCATCGCCATTCTTCTCAAGAATACAGTGATCTCGGCGAAACGGATGGTGGGGATTTAGTTCGAAGCGACGGGTCCGCAGTGTCCTTCGGAGGAATACCAACAGAAAAGCCGTTTCGACCCGATCAGACGAAACGGCTTCGTGGTGAATTTTCCCAACAACCGACGCAGGGCTACTTCGGCGTGACCCTGAGTTCCAGCGAATTCGGTGTCGACGCAACGATCTCCACGCCGAAGGTGCCGAAATCGCGGAGCGACAGTTCGTCAGAAAGCACCTGTGCGCTCATCTTGGAATCAACGGAAATTCTCGCCGTGGAGCCGGTGAAGCTCCGTTCATGCAGGTCCTTGATCCCGCGCACCTGGTTTCTGAGCACGTCCTTGAATTTCACGAACTGCGCCTTGTTCAATCCGCTGATGGTTATGTTCACGGACCGCGTGCTGCCTGCTTCCCGGGCATACACGGTCAGAATCTTATCCATCATTTCGTTCGCCGCCGATTCGCCCGCTTTTTTAAGTGCGGTCACTCCCGCCGTCTCATTGGTGATATGGACCCCTGCGCCGTGTGCGGTCACCGCGGCGATGACCTGGCCCGTGTCCGTACGCACGGCCTTGACGGCGACGTCCGCCTGGACGGACTTCATGCCGCCGCCGACCTCACCGTACAATTTCGACAGCGCTTTGCCGATGATAACGACCTCGGCGTCAACGTCGCGGCCGATGGTCTTCGCCTGCGCCACGGTGAGGTCCTGGACGCGGTATGCCTTGGATACTCTGAGTTCCCTCGCAGCCACGGCATGATCGATGAATTCGAACCCTTTCTGGGTGAAGATGTCCGTGAAGGTGTTGTCAACGATATCAAGCTCGGTTTCGGTTCCATGCGCACTGTGCTGCCCCCACCACCAGGCATGCCATTCCTGGCCGATGTTCTGCTCGGCGATCATCACGATGGTGCGCGGTTTGTGCATCTGGCCCAGAAGAATGCCGATGCCCGTAAGGTCGTCGGTCAGCTTGTCCAGTGCCACCTCGGCATTGATCCGGACGCGCAGGAGGGAGCTGTCGACCGTTTCGCCCACGATCGTATAGCGTTTTATGTAGCCCTTGGTCTGGGACAGGATCTTGTCGCTGATGAGCTGAAAGTTCTCGACCTGCGTCTGTGAGTCGATCAGTATGCCCACGGCCTGTTCCACGGCGCGTTTCTGAGCGTCTTCCAGCGCCGCGTCGCGCGCGATATCGCGGGCATTGCCCTGGATGGCGGCAACGCCTTCAGCCGTGACCGTTTTCGATTCCTGCGCCGATGCGGAAAGGAACGGAGCAGCCATGATGCAGAAAAGGATGACGAATGCATTGAGCAGCCGTGTCATGGAACCACCTCCACTTTTTTCTATGAGATGCTGAAATAATACCAGAGGCCGCTTTTCCGGTCAACCAGGAAAGCTGGCGGTGTTGGGTACTTTTCACGTCCTCTTACGGCGCTTCAGGGGGAAGCAGCGCGTGATCAAAACGGTTCCGGCATTGCTCCGCCCGCTGTTTTGAAAAAGCCTGGATATTTTGGCGGAGAGATGATAGAATCACAAAACATGTATTCCCCTCTGGAAGGAGCGTTGTCGTGCCCCGTCTTTCCGTCAACATTGATCACATTGCCACGGTACGCCAGGCCCGCAAAGCGGGCGAACCCGATCCTGTTGCTGCCGCGGTGATCGCCGAGCTTGCGGGCGCGGAAGGCATCATCGCGCATCTGCGCGAGGACCGGCGCCATGTGCAGGACCGCGATCTGCGTCTTCTTCGCGAGGTCGTGCGCACGAAGCTCAATATGGAGATGGCAGCCACCGACGAGATGCTCCGCATTGCGTGTGCAGTGAAACCCGATTTTTCGACGTTGGTTCCCGAAAAACGCGAGGAACTCACGACCGAAGGCGGCCTGGACGTCGCTTCGCGCATCGAATTCATGAAAGGATACATCGGACGGCTCAGGGAAGCGGGAATTCTCGTCAGCCTGTTCGTGGATCCCGATGCGGCGCAGATCAACGCCTCGAAGAAGGCCGGGGCTGACTTCGTCGAGATCCACACGGGAGCGTATGCGAATGCCCGTACTGAGCAGGAGCGTGAGCGTGAGTTCGGCAAGATAGCGGAAGCCGCCGTGCTTGCCTCCAGCCTCGGCCTCCGCGTAGGGGCGGGGCATGGACTGAATTATGTGAATACACGGAGGATCGCGGCTGTTCCCGCGATCGAGGATCTCAATATCGGCCACAGTATCGTGTCGCGTGCAGTGCTGTCGGGCATGGACCGGGCCGTGCGGGACATGCTGGCGCTGCTGCAGACGGATGGCGCCGGCCGGACACGGTAGGTTCGGGACGGATGCATCCGTGCAGAGGATGTGCGCTGGTCGTCCATCATTTTCTATCTGTTTCTCGGCACCGGGGGAGCGTATGATCGCAGGCATCGGCATCGATTTGGTGAAAATCAGCCGTCTCGACAAAGCAGGCAAAAACCACGGCGGGTTTCTCGAACGCGTGTTCACGGAGCGCGAGCGGGAATACTGCTCGAAGATGAAGTTTCCCGCACAGCATTACGCAGGACGGTTTGCGGCAAAGGAAGCGCTCCTCAAGGCGATCGGCACCGGGATGAGCGGAGGCGTCAAATGGACGGAAATGGAAGTGCTGCACGGTGACGGCGGGGGACCGGTCGTGAACGTATCCGGCCGGGTCAGGGACCTCCTGGATCTAAAAGGGGTCAAACATATTTTCCTGAGCTATACCCATGATGATGGATATGCTGTGGCGCAGGTGGTGCTGGAGGCATAGTTCAAAGCACGGAAGACCGAGTCAACGCTTATGAAGATTGCGACAGCGTTACAAATGAGGAACATTGACCGCCGGGCGATCCGGGAGTTCGGGATTCCCGGGCCCGTGCTCATGGAGAACGCGGCTTCCGCGGTCATGATGGAGATGGAGCAGTTCTTCGACGGACTGGAAGGGGTCCGCGTCGGCATCCTGTGCGGCAAGGGCAACAACGGCGGCGACGGGCTGGCGCTTGCCCGGAGGCTCCGCATCCGCGGTACGGCGGTCCGGGTGGCGCTGCTCGCGCCGTTCAGCACGCTGCGCGGCGAAGCGAAGGTCCATCTTGACATCCTGCGGAAGACGGATGTGGAGATTCTTCAGAATGCTTCCTCGCGCCGCATCGCCGATGTCATTGCGTGGTCCGACGTCATCGTGGATGCATTGCTGGGCGTGGGGCTGGCGTCCCCCGTGACAGGCGTGTATGCACAGGCTGTCAGGCAGATGAATGCATCGGGCAGGCCGGTCGTGGCCGTGGATATCCCCACGGGAGTCCACGCGGACACCGGCGCTGTACTGGGGACCGGGGTAAAGGCGGATCTGACGGTCACGATGGCTCTCCCGAAGCGGGGGCTCCTGCTTTATCCCGGCGCGGAGTACGCGGGCGCTGTCCGCACCGCGGACATCGGGATTCCGCCGGAGGTCGTTGAAAAGGAATGTATCGGCCTATCCCTTCTTGATCGTGCCGCAGTCTGGGGGAGTGCTGTGCGGAGACCGCGGGACGCCCACAAAGGCGCCTTCGGTCATGTGCTGATCATCGGCGGTTCACCGGGCAAGGCAGGTGCGGTGGTGATGGCGGCCAAAGCTGCGCTCCGTGCCGGACCGGGACTCGTGAGCGTCGCGACACCGAATGCGCTCGTACCCATTGTGCAGTCGCAGGTGTTCGAGGCAATGTGCGTGCCCGCGGACGAGAGCATCGAGGGCACGCTCGGCGTCGGATCGGAAGAAGCCCTGGTTAAAACTTCGGAAAGCATGAATGCCGTTGCCCTCGGCCCGGGGCTTTCCACGCATTTCGAGACAACGCAGGTCGTGAAGCATCTCGTCCAGCGCATCACGGTTCCCCTCGTGATCGACGCGGACGGATTGAACGCTCTCGCAGGGGGCTGCGATATCCTGCGTTCGGCAAAGGCGCCGGTGATCGTGACGCCGCATCCCGGCGAAATGGGCCGGCTGGCAGGTATCCCGGCGGCCGAGGTGCAGCAAAGCCGCATAGAAACCGCGTCGAACTTCGCGCGGCACTACGGCGTTATCGTCGTACTCAAGGGCGCGGGCACGGTGGTCGCCCTGCCGGACGGGCCGGCGTTTATCAACTCCACGGGCAATCCCGGCATGGCAACAGGCGGGACAGGCGACGTGCTGACCGGCATGATCGCCGGCCTGCTGGCCCAGGGATATGCTCCCTCGCAGGCCGCCTGTGCAGGCGTGTATCTTCACGGTCTTGCCGGCGATCTGGCGGCAGGTGAGAAGGGCGAGGCATCGCTTATTGCAGGCGACGTCATTGAAAAAATTTCCGCTGCAATGAAAGCAGCGGCAGAATAGAACCGCAGGATCCGCTTCGGTGAGGTGCAAACATGCTGACAGCGCAGGATATTATGGCCACAAACGTCGTTACCGTAAAACCCGACACGTCCATCGAAGAGCTGTCGTCGCTCCTGGTTGAACATAATATAAGCGGCGCGCCCGTGGTGGACGACGCGGGAGCGCTTTACGGGATCGTAACGGAAAATGACCTGATCAGCCGCGACAAACGGCTGCACATCCCGACCGTCGTGAGCTTCCTCGACGCCGCCGTCTACCTGGAAAGTTCGAAAAAATTCGAGCAGGAGGTCAGGCGTCTGACAGCCACGAAGGTGGGGGACATCTGTTCACGCAACGTGGTGACGATACGGAAGGGCACGACGCTTGTCGACATAGCGACGCTCATGGACGAGAAAAAGGTGCATCTGCTGCCGGTGGTGGAGAACGGCAGGCTCGT
>DATHDE010000133.1:0-13759 GCA_035490495.1 Nitrospirota bacterium | reverse complement strand
CAGAAATTGTGGATCGAGTGAAATACGATATGGAATTCGAAGTCGTCGTACCCTTTGCGCACGCGCTGCACGAGCTTCTGGAGCTGGTGCAGGGCCCACCGGTCGATTTCGAGAAGATCGCTGTCCGAAACGCGGTCTTTTGCAGGATCGAAATCAGAGAGATTGCCGAGGAGGTACCTGCACGTATTCCTGATCCTGCGGTACGCTTCGGCAAGATGCGCCAGGATCACCTGCGAGATCCGCTGGTCGTCGCGGTAATCCACGGACGACACCCAGAGCCGGAGCACCTCGGCCCCGAACTTGTCGATCACTTCCTGCGGGGCAACGATGTTGCCCGCGGACTTGCTCATCTTCTTGCCCGCCCCATCCATGGTAAATCCATGCGTCAGCACGGTACGGTAGGGCGCCTGCCCCGTTGTGGCAACGGAGGTGAGGAGCGACGAATGGAACCATCCGCGGTGCTGGTCGCTTCCTTCAAGGTACATGTCGGCCGGCCAGTCGAGCTCGGGCCGCTGTTTCAGCACGGCGGCGTGGCTCACGCCAGAATCGAACCATACGTCGAGGATGTCCATCTCCTTTTCGAGGCCGCTCCCTCCGCATTTTTTGCATTGCGTTCCCGCGGGCAGAAGCTCCTGTGTCGAGCGAGTGAACCAGGCGTCGGCCCCCTCTTTTTGCACGATATCCGCCACGTGGTCTACGATCTTCCGTTCGAGCAGGAGTTCTCCGCACTGTTTGCACGTAAACGCTATGATGGGGACTCCCCATGCGCGCTGGCGCGAAATGCACCAGTCAGGGCGGTTCTCCATCATGCCGAGGATGCGGTCCTTGCCCCATGACGGCACCCAGTTCACCCGGTGGATGTTTTCGACCGTCTTTTTGAGCAGGTCGTTCGTTTTCATGGAAATGAACCACTGCTCCGTGGCTCGGAAGATGACGGGGTTCTTGCATCGCCAGCAGTGCGGATAGGAGTGGCTGATCTTCTCCTCGGCAAGGAGCGCGCCTTTGCTCCGGAGCAGGTCGATAATGCCTTTGTTCGCCTTGAACACCTGCATGCCCGCGAACTCGCCGGCCTCTTTCGTGAACCGACCCTTGTGGTCAACAGGTGCATAAATGTCGAGCCCGTACTTGAGCCCGACATCGTAGTCCTCCTGGCCGTGGCCGGGTGCGGTATGCACGGCGCCCGTGCCGGCTTCGAGCGTTACATGATCGCCCAGGATCACGAGCGAGTCGCGGTCAAAGAAAGGGTGGCGCGCCTTGAGTCCCTCGAGCGTTTTCCCCTTGAATTTTTCGAGCACGCGGTATTCACTAATCCCGAACTTCTCCATCGCCTGTTTCAGGAGGCCTTCAGCGATAATGAGCACACGGTTGCCCGCGCCCGCGGCCACGTAATCGAATTCGGGATGGAGCGCGATCGCGAGGTTTGCAATGAGTGTCCACGGCGTGGTGGTCCAGATAACGATCGCCGTTTCCTTCCCCTGCAGCGAGGGAAGTGCTTTGGCCGCATCCGGCAGGAGGAACCGCACGAACACGGACGGGGACTCGTGGTCAGCATACTCCACTTCCGCCTCGGCAAGGGCAGTCTCGTCGAATCCGCACCAGTACACCGGTTTCTTCCCTTTATATACGCCTCCCGCGCCCACCACCTTTGCCAGCTCGCGCACGATCGCCGCTTCGTAGGCAAAGTTCATCGTGAGATAGGGGTTGCTCCAGTCGCCGAATACGCCCAGGCGCTTGAATTCCGAGCGCTGGATGTCGATGAACTTCTCCGCATATTCGCGGCAGTGCTTGCGGATCTCGCTCTGGCTCATGCCCTCTTTCTTGGGGCCGAGGTTCTTCAGGACCTGATGCTCGATGGGAAGCCCGTGGCAGTCCCAGCCGGGCACATAGGGGCTGCGGAATCCCTCCATGGTCTTGAACTTGACGATGATGTCCTTGAGCGTCTTGTTCAGGGCGTGGCCGATGTGGATGTGACCGTTCGCATACGGCGGACCGTCGTGCAGAATGTACGACGGCTGTCCCGCAGCCTGCGCCTGGCACTGTTCGTAGACCTGTTCCGCCTGCCACTTCGCGATCATGCGCGGTTCAAGGTCCTTGAGATTGGCCTTCATGGGGAATTCCGTTTTCGGCAGATTGAGCGTTGTCTTATAGTCCATTAATCGGAAACCTCGTCCGTGGGCAATTTCTTTTTCTGCGGCTCCTCGGCGCCCCCCCGGTCAAGCAGGTAGAACTTGTCCGTTTTCTGCGGTGTTTTCCCTGCGGTCTGCGTGGGCTCGGTTCCGCGCTTGAAGGCGTCGTGCACCACATCGGTCTGTCCCTCGCGCGCCAGGAGCCCGGTTTCGGGGTCAGTCTTCACGAACACGATGTCCTCGGGCGCGATAAAATCGTCGGGCGGCTTGTCCGCGAGCGCCCTGGCCATGACCGAAACCCAGATAGGGAGCGCGGCGCGGGCGCCTGTTTCCTTGTCCCCCAGCGACGCCTTCGGATTGTCGTATCCGACCCAGACGCCCGTTACCAGGCTCGGTGCATACCCCACGAACCAGGCGTCTACGTAATTGTTGGTCGTCCCCGTCTTGCCTGCGAGCGGCTTGCCGAGCGACAGCGCCCCCCTGCCCGTTCCCTCCTGCACCACGCTCTTGAGCAGGTTCGTAACGAGGTACGCGGTCGTCGGGTTGATCGACTCGACCGGGCGTGGCTGATAACTTTCCAGGTCCGTGTCGCGGCTGTCCGTAATGCGCTTGATGAGCACAGGCTCCGTGCGGATGCCCTGCGAGGCAAACGTTGCATAGGCGGACGTGAGTTCGAGCGGCGTGACAACGGATGACCCGAGAGCCGTGGTGTAATCGTAATTTATCTGGCTCGTAATGCCGGCCTTGCGCGCGAAATCGATCGCCTTGTCAAGCCCGATATTCTCGAGGAGCGCCACGGTCACGGCATTGCGCGAAAGCGCGAGCGCCTGGCGCAGGCGCATGGGGCCGAGGAAGCGGTCGTCGTAATTTTCCGGCTTCCAGCCTTTTTTCTCAAACTCGCTCTTTTCGTGGATCACGGGAAGGTCCATTACAATCGATGCGGGTGTGAACCCGTTCTCCAGCGCAGCACCGTACACAAAGGGTTTGAACGCCGAACCCGGCTGCCGCTTCGCGTCCGTGGCGTGATTGAATCCGCCCTCCACAAAGTCGTATCCGCCCACCATGACCCGGATGTAACCGGTGAACGGCTCTATGGACACAACGGCGCCCTCGACGAGCGGTGTCTGGTCGAGCAGGAAGTAAGCGACCTGCTTCTTGTGGTCGAAGTCCTTCAGCCTGACTTTGACAATGTCCCCGATCTGGACGATTTCCTGCGGCTTCTTGTGCTCCTCGGGTTCATCCTTCTTCTTTTTCTTGACGAGCGCCCATTTCATGTCGTCCAGCATGATGAAACCCACGAGGCCGCGCCCCTGGACGGTCATGTAATTGTCGCCCACCGCCAGCACCTGGGCGTTGAACCCCTCGCCCGGCTTGACCATGACATGGAGCGTTCCCCATTGAACAGGTGTGGACTTTACTTTTTTGAATCCTATGCGGCCGCGGAACCCCTGGCGCTTGTCGAGGCTGCGCAGCCCGTCTCTCAGGGATTGCATCGCGGCGCGCTGCAGATCGTAATCGATCGTGGTGTAGACTTTGTAGCCCCCCTGGTACAAGTTGTCCGTGCCGTACTTCTTCTCCACATATTTGCGGATGTAATCGACAACGTGGGGAGCCACTTCCTCCTGGAACCTGAGGTTTTCGAGGTTCAGCGGCTGGTTGTAGTACTGCGTTGCCTGCGCCAGGGTGATGTGTCCCTCGTCGACCATTCTCTTGAGCACATGCCACTGCCGCAGTTTGGTGAGGTCGATATCATTGTAGGGCGAGTAGCCCATGGGCGACTGCGGCAGTCCGGCAAGAAGCGCTGCTTCTGCCTGGTTTACCTCCCAGATGTTCTTGCCGAAGTAGGTCTTTGCCGCCGTCTGCACTCCGTAGGCGCCGTGGCCGAAATAGATCTTGTTCAAATAGAGTTCGAGGATTTCCTCCTTGTTCAGCTCCTTTTCGAGCCTGCGGGCAAGGATGATTTCCTTGATCTTGCGCGTGAACTTCCGCTCGGGCGACAGGAAGACCACCTTTGTGAGCTGCTGCGTGATCGTGCTGCCGCCCTGCTTCAGCCGCACGGATATGATATCTTTCAGCGCGGCACGCAGAATGCCCCGGTAGTCGATGCCGCTATGCTGGTAGAACCGGGGGTCTTCCGTATCGAGCAGAGCGTTGATCAGGAACTTGGGCACGCGTTTGATGGGTACATATGCGCCCTTCTCGATCCGGATATGCCCCAGTTCGCGGCCGTCCTCCGCAAGAATGGTCGTGCCCGGGCTCGGCTTGTAGTCCTTCAGGGCCTCAACCGTGGGAAGGTTGAACGAGAGGATATAGAAGAGCAGGGCGACGCAGAGAACGCCGGCAAGAAATGCGATCCCCAGCAGCATCAATGCCTTCAGCGGGGTTAGATTCTTGATCCACGGGAAGGCAGTGGTGAACCAAAAGTTTTTAATTTTTTCCGCCAGCGATACGGAAACCTGCTTGATGCCCTTCACTCTCGCTTTATACCATTTTTTCATTTTGGACTGCTTTTTTCGCAAAACGGCCTCGTTCTCTCCCTCATAAATATGATTCTCTGATTAATCGTGCAGTAAGATGCAAGCGATTAAAAAAGTACCGAAAATAATAGCATCACGAGCATATAAAATCAAACGAAATGTTCATCTCATACTTTACTCTCTCCCCCATTGTACGTTAACATGCGTTCCTTGAATTCATCATTCTTACGGGGATCATGCAAAGAACCCTCATCGACCAGGGGAAGCGAAGGCCACTTTTTCAGCAGCGCTGATGCAAAAAGTCCTGCCCCCCGTCCTTTCTCCCTGCCGTAAGGATCGAAGAGCGCGGTATCCCGGACGCCGCAGCTCGGAGACCTGGCCTTGAGTACAAATCCGGCCTGGCCCGTTGATTCCAGTTCTTTGAGCTTCTGCGGCAGCCATAGGGAAAATATCCCTGTTTTATCCTGCCGCGAATCTATTGTTTCAAGCCTGATCTCTTTTCTGTCGTCGACCAGACGCATCGGCTCTCTCGGAACTCCGAGACCGCACTCCACTTCGGGGCAGACGGCAACCCATCCAACGATACGGCCGAGCGTTTGTTTCACATGCAGATCAAGACGGTGTCCGCCGTCATAGCGGACACAGTTGTCGAGAAGGCAGGAACTGATGCCGAGTTTGAGGATGTTAGGCATGAGCAAATATAAACGCCCTGAGTCGATACAACCCAGGGCGGTCCGTCAAATCAATACGCATCACGTTTATTCACTTTTTTTCGCGAGCCATTCCTTCAGGCGCGGGCATTTGTTCTTCGACCGGTTCCCTTCGCAGTCGCCGCAGATGGTCATATCCTGGCTGCAGGGCGTGAACCCGGGATGGTCGCTTTGGGCGGCATTCTTTTTCACCTTTGCAGCCCGCACTTTTCTCAAATCCGTTACGGTCGCCATATCTGCTTCGGCAGCGGGTATATTAATCCATCCTGTAGTTCGGCGCTTCTTTCGTGATCACGACGTCATGCACGTGAGATTCACGCAGTCCCGCGCTCGTAATGCGCACGAATTGTGACCGATCCTTAAGCGCCTTGAGCGTCTCGCACCCGCAATAGCCCATGCCGGACCGAACGCCGCCGATGAGCTGGTGCACGCTCGCTGCAAGCGTTCCTTTATAGGGCACGCGTCCTTCAATGCCTTCCG
Organism: Nitrospirota bacterium; assembly: GCA_035490495.1. Lineage (GTDB taxonomy): Bacteria > Nitrospirota > UBA9217 > UBA9217 > UBA9217 > JAJYKN01. The sequence continues at coordinate 7,966 of DATHDE010000133.1, read as the reverse complement.
GCACGAGTTTCGCCTTTTCCTCCTCATGGGACTGGAAATAGCGGTCCTTGCTGCCGCCGCGCTCCATGACGCCAAGCGATCCCATGCCGCGGTAAAGCTTGTAGCTCCTGCCCTGGTACAGGATGGTCTCACCGGGGCTTTCCTCCGTGCCTGCAAAGAGACTGCCGATCATGACGCATGACGCACCCGCGGCGAGCGCCTTGGTGATGTCGCCCGAGTACTTGATGCCGCCGTCCGCGATAACGGGGATTCCCGACTTGTCCGCCTCCTTGACGCAGTCCATGACAGCGGTAATCTGCGGCACGCCTGCGCCGGACACGACCCGCGTCGTGCAGATGGAACCCGGCCCCATGCCGACTTTCACGCAGTCGGCGCCGGCCCTGATCAGGTCACGCGCCGCCTCCGAAGTTGCAATGTTTCCCGCCACCAGGTCCAGGTCCGGAAACTTCTTTTTTATGCCTTTGACGGCGTCGAGCACGTTCAGATGATGGCCGTGGGCCGAATCCACGACTATGACATCCACGCCCGCCTTCAGCAGTTCCGGTACGCGCTCCATATAGTCGCTAACGCCCACGGCCGCGCCCACACGCAGCCTCCCGAGCTTATCCTTGCAGGCATTCGGGTATTTGATCTTCTTTTCAATGTCCTTGATCGTAATGAGCCCGCGCAGGCTGTCATCCCTGTCCACGATCAGGAGTTTCTCGATTTTGTACTTCTGCAGGATCTTCATGGCCTTGTCGAGCGTCGTGCCGAGCGGTGCGGTCACCAGATGTCCTTTGGTCATCACCTCGGACACCTTGAGGTTATACCGCGTCTCAAACCGGAGATCGCGGTTGGTCAGGATGCCTACAAGCTTGTGTCCTTTCGTGACAGGCACACCCGAAATGCGGTACTTCTTCATGAGTTCCAGCGCGTCCGCAATCTTGGCATCGGGTGAAATGGTAATAGGGTCGATGATCATGCCGCTTTCCGACTTCTTCACCTTGTCCACTTCCTCAGCCTGCACATCGACGGGCAGGGCCTTGTGGATGAATCCGATGCCGCCTTCCTGGGCCAGGGCGATGGAGAGCTTCGCCTCCGTCACGGTGTCCATGGCTGCGCTTACGATGGGGATGTTGAGGCTGATCCGCTTGGTGAGCAGCGTCCGTACATCCACATCCTTGGGCAGAATGTCGGATTTAGCGGGGAGCAGCAAAACATCGTCAAATGTGAGACCTTCTCGAATGGGGCCAGCGACCATACAGTGTCTCCTCCGATTAAAAGTACAATACTTATTACCCGGGTAGTGCGAAGCTGGAATCTGCAAATATACCACAGTGAATCCCAAACCTCAATACAAACCTCGGGAGATGGCGTCTAAATAAACCCCGAATTCTCGTTCAGGAAAGGGTTTTCACGCCGCTCATCGCCAATTGTCGACGCGGGGCCGTGGCCGGGGAAGACTTTCGTATCATCCGGAAGCGTCATGAGCTGCGTCGTGATGGAATGCAGAAGCGTATGCAGATCGCCCCCCGGAAAATCCGTCCTGCCGATGGAGCCCGCGAACAGTGCGTCGCCTGTAATCACCAGTCCTTCCTCGAGCAGACTGATGCCGCCGGGCGTGTGGCCGGGCGTATGCAGCACCTTCAGGCTTATCTCGCCTGCGGTGATGACGTCGCCGTGTTTGAGCATCCTGTCCGGCGGCGGTGAGGAAACAGCGCCCATTCCGAAGGACCGCGACTGCGCTCCGATGGTCGCGAGCACGGGGGCCTCGTCTTCGTGTATCATGAGCAGCGCGCCCGTTGCTTCCTTGATCGCTCTGTTCGCACCGACATGATCGAAATGGGCATGCGTGTTGACAATGTATTTCACAACAAGACCCTTTTCCCGGACAATCTTCAGGATCTCGCCTCCGTCATCGCCAGGGTCGATAATAACAGTCTCCTTTGTCTTTTCATCCGCGAGGATGAAGCAGTTCACCTGAAGCGGTCCTACAACGAGTCGTGCAAGCATCATGTGATTGTTCTTCCTGTCCGATGCATTTCTGCATCCTTATCTCCCCGATGGTACGCGGGGGAACATTGCCCCTCAAAGCTTTGCTTTGCGCCCTGTGCGCACGAGGTTCCAGAGGAACTTCAGCTCCTCGCTGCGCAGTATGACCATCGCGGCGAGGTAGAACACGATGCAGAGCGCGACGCCTCCTGCGAGCAGCTGCGCTTTGACCAGCGTCATGCCCGCCTTGTCCCAGACGGGATTTCCGCTGATCCACCATCCGATGAATCCCATGGCGATGGAGGCCGGTACGATCTTGAGCAGCGACTTCATGATCCGCGCTCCGTCGATGCGTCCGATCTTTCTTCTGAGGTTCCAGGTGAGCAGGACGATGTTCAGCGTGGCCGCAAGGGAGGTTGCAAGAGCAAGCCCGCCGTGCGCGAGCGGAGTCCAGAAAACGAAGAGCGAACTCAGGAGGATATTCACCACAAGCGCAATAACGGCGATTTTCACGGGCGTGCGCGTGTCCTGAAGCGAATAGTAGGCCTGCGCCACGATACGAACCCCTGCCATGGCCCAGAGCCCCACTGCGTAGAACAGGAGCGCTGCAGACACCCCCTGCGTGGAAAGCCGGTCGAACTGGCCGTGTTCAAGCAGCAGGCTGATGATAGGCACACGAAGGGTTATCAAACCCGCCATCGCCGGAAACATGATGAAGAACACTAGCCGGAGGCCGAACGAAAAGGTTTCCCGGAATTCCCCCATTTCCCTGCGCGCCGCCTGGGCGGACATGGACGGCAGAACTGCCGTGGCAACGGCAATTCCGAAAATACCCAAGGGGAAATGAATGAACCGCATGCCGTAAAAAAGGTAGGTAATGCTGCCGGTAGCGAGAAACGATGCAAATATCGTCCCGATAAAGATATTAAGCTGATTCACGGAGGAGCTGAAAAAAACGGGCGTTGCCAGGGATGCAATTTTCCTGATTTCCGGATGGCCGGGGTTCATCTGCGGCCTCGGCATCATGTTCTGCTTTTTGAGACCAGGCACCTGAATGAGGAACTGCAGCAGTCCTCCGATGACAACCCCTACGGCAACGCCGAAAATCGGCTCGTCCAGATAGCGGACGCTCAGAACGATAGCCGTTATCTGCGCAACATTCAGCATCACCGGCGAGAGCGCGGGAGACAGAAAGGATCGGAGGGAGTTGAGCATGCCCATTGCCAGCGCGGCGATGCCGATGAAGAAAAGGTAGGGGAACATGAGCCGGGTCAGGGATACGCCCAGCACGTACTTGTCATGCTCCGCGCGCTGGACCCAGCCGAGTGCGATGAACTTGACCACATAGGGGGCGAAGACGATTCCCAGAACGGTGCAGACGACCAGGAGAATGATCAGCCGAGCGAGCAGGGCATTTGCCAGGCGGTGCGCGCTTTCCCGCGACTCCTTGGTAAGCGTTTCCGTGAACACCGGGATGAATGCCGCGGACATGGAGCCTTCAGCGAGGAGTTCGCGAAGCAGGTTCGGAATGCGGTAAGCCACGTAAAAGGCGTCGGCAGCCAAACCGGTGCCGAACGCCCAGGACATGACCATGTCTCGGATATATCCCATGATGCGGCTGGCAAGCGTCGCGAGTCCGACGATGCCCGCAGCCTTGGCAACCTTCACTTGTTCAGACATAATGCCCGGTCCCAGTAAGCGTGCAAAGTAAGTGGTAAGGATAGCAGAAAAACATTGGGATAAAAAGGTTTTTTTTCTTGACACCCCGGAACGCTTATGTTAAAAGATTAAGCTGTTTTCATTCACAAGGAGGCAAGAATTGGCAATTCACAAATCAGTTATTAAAAGGCAAAAGCAGTCCGAGAAGAAACACCTTTTCAATAAATCCGTTAAATCGGCGCTCAAGACGGCTGCCAAAAAAGTCGAACAGGCGGCTGACGAGAAAAAAATCGATGCTGCCAAGGAAGCCCTTGTCCTTGCCATGAAGACGTACGGCAAGGCCACTTCCCAGGGCATCGTTCACAAGAAAACCGCGTCCCGCAAGATTGCCCGCCTGTCAGCCAAGGTGAGTAAAACCACGGTTGCATAGCAGGACTCTCCGCCGCGCACGCACCCCGGTGGCTCCACCTGTTCCGAATCCGGTCACGCGGGTGAACCGGGGGACAGACTGCCGCACAATTGAAGGATCATCCGCTCCAGTACCATCCGGCCGTTCATGCTGCTGGACTTCAGCTGACGGTCGGCCGCAAGCAGCACGGAAAACGCGGCGCGCAGTTCTCTCGGTGTAGAGCGTTTCATCTGCTCCCGGAAAAGCCCCGTCTGGTGAAAAATCACCCGCAGCTTTCTCATGATTTCATCCTGTCCCATTCCCGCCGCTTCCATGGTTTTCGCCTGCAGCAGCCTGCGAAAGTTCCATGCAACAGCCCCGATTAGCCCGACCGGTGCCTCCCCTTCCTGGATGAGCCGTGAAAGGATGAGAAGGGATTTCTCAGCGTTTTTCTGCCCGAGTGCGGCAGCAAGATCAAAGGAAGTATAGTCGCGGAAATCTCCGACTACAGTTCGGACATCGTCGAAGGTGATCGTCTTCCTGTCCTTGATGTAGATCTCCACCTTCTGCAGCTCATTGCTGATTCTCTGAAGATCACCGCCGATGGTCTGCCGCAGATGCTGCACGGCGTCATCCTGGATTGCGACGCCGCGTGCCTTTGCCCACCGTTCTATCCATCCCGCTATCTCCCGGTCCAGGAGCGGATAAATCCGCACGACAGCGCCATGAGATTCCACGGCGGAAAGGACGGATTTCTTTTCATACTTCCCCTGCGAAACGACCATCACGAGGCAGGTGCTCGGCGACGGATCGTTTAAATACGGAACGATTTGTTCAAGATCCGCCGCTTTCATGGCGTCGAAATCCCTGGCAATCACAAGGCGTTTTTCGGACATAAACGGAAGCGTCTGGCACAGATTGACGATCTCCGTCGCAGGCGTGTCGCGGCAATAGAGCATGTTGAAGTTGAAGTCTCTGCCGCCGGCCTCCACAACTGACTCGATGAGAAGGTCCAGGGCTTCCTGCATGAGGAACTCTTCCTCGCCGTACAGGAAATACAGCGGCTGAATCCTGCGCAGCTTGAGGTTCGCTATCAGCTCACTGTATTTCATGGCAGCCAACGTCTCCCGGGGGTTATCATGCGGAAAATCAGGGTGTCTGATTCGCAAAGGACACCCGCCTGATTTAAAATCCTTCCAATACCCTGCTTCTGATGGAGGTTGCAAGGTCTTTACACGCGCTGATGACCGCCGTTCCCTTGAGAATCTTGGTCTGTGAAATATTTGACGGTGTCACGCTGTACGACTGGATAAACACTGTTCCCAAACCAGCGTCCTTGAGAAGAAATTTTCCTGTTCTTCTGTCCTCTAAGCTTATCTTGACGGAGATGGTGACGTTATACGATGAAACGTAGTAGTCGCTCGTGAAAGACGCGGGCGTGAGTTCGAACTTCGTAATGCTTCCGCGCAGGATCAGATCAGCGGATTCAAGATCGGCCACCGCCAAACGTCCGTCCGCTAAAAATTCATCGACAACCGCTTTCGTGGCCTCGACGTCAATATAGGGTTCAAAGGTAGAATTGATGAACACGGGAATCGCAATCGTCTTGGCATCCTGCGGCACGAGTCCGCCGACGGGGGTTAAACGGTACCCGCAGGACACGGCAAGAAGACCGGCCACGAGCCAGGCTAGTATGGAGTTGCCTCTCTTGATCATGATTCATCCCGTTGCTACACGACCACGTTAACGAGCTTCCCCTTTACCACGATTACTTTCTTTGGCGGCTTGCCGCCTGTGAATTCCTTTACCTTGGCATCATGCAGAGCTGCGGCCTCGACGGCTGCATCCGATGCATCGACAGGCAGAAGGACTTTACTTCTCACTTTTCCGTTTACCTGCACCACAATTGTTATTTCCGATTCAGCAATCGCTGCCGGGTCATATGCCGGCCACGATGCGTCTGCTATCATTCCCCTATTCCCGAGCCTTTCCCACAGTTCTTCCGCGAAATGAGGTGCAAAAGGCGCTATAAGAAGCACAAGCACATCCATGGCGTGCCGCAGTACGGGTATCTGTTTTTCGGCAACTCCGGAGGCGGTGTAGTCGTACATTTCGTTCACGAGTTCCATCAAGGCTGCGATGGCGGTATTGAAATGAAATTCCTGTTCTATATCCTCTGTGACACGCTTGATGGTGACATGCGTCTTCCTGAACAGCCGGTCGCCGAGCGCATCTGCGCCCGCCGGTGCAGCGGGTTTGACGACGCTGAGATGTTTGAACACCATGGCCCAAACGCGGTGCAGGAACCGGAACGCACCATCCACACCCTGGTCGCTCCATTCCAGATCCCGTTCAGGCGGGGCTGCAAACAGCGAAAACAGGCGCGCCGTGTCCGCGCCGTATTTATTCAATATAAAATCAGGATCGACGACATTGCCCTTTGACTTGCTCATCTTGGCGCCGTCCTTGATTACCATCCCTTGAGTCAGCAGGTTTTGGAACGGTTCATCTCCATCGAACAAGCCCAGATCACGGATGACTTTGGTGAAAAACCGTGCGTAGAGCAGGTGCAGCACGGCATGCTCGATGCCGCCGATGTACTGGTCCACATTCATCCAGTAGGACGCCGCCTTCTTATCGAACGGCGCGGTATCGTCTTTCGGAGAGCAGTACCGAAGAAAATACCACGAGGAATCAACGAACGTATCCATCGTATCTGTTTCGCGGCGCGCCTTCCCCCCGCACTTCGGGCACGAAGTTTCCCGGAAGGAGGCCGATTCAGCGAGCGGTGACTTCCCCTTGCCCGTGAACTCCACATCAACAGGCAGGCGTACGGGCAGGTCTTTTTCCGCAACCGGCACGGTACCGCAAGCATCGCAGTAGACGATCGGTATCGGCGTTCCCCAGTAGCGCTGCCGGGAAATGCCCCAATCGCGAAGCCGCCAGTTCACGGTACGCGTTCCAAACCGTTTTGCTTCGACGAAGTCCGCTATCTTCTTTTTTCCCTCTTCGCTGGGCATCCCGTTGAACGCGCCTGAATTCGCCATGACGCCGGCTTCCGTGTACGCTTCCTTCATCGTTTCGGGGAGAAGGCTTCCGTCGGGCTTCTGGATGACGACTCTGACCGGAATGCCGTATTTCCTCGCGAATTCGAAGTCCCGCTGGTCGTGGGCCGGAACGGACATGATGGCTCCGGTGCCGTATTCCATGAGCACGAAATTACCGACCCATACGGGTATTCGCTCGTTGTTCAGCGGATTGATCGCATAGGCGCCCGTGAAAATTCCCTCTTTTTCCTTCTGCTCATCGCTGCGCGCAGCCTTGTCCTCCCGCATCACGCGCTGGCAGAAAGCGCGCACATTGTCGGCCTGCGGTTTCCCTTTAATCAGCGATTCAACAATGGGATGCTCGGGGGCTATGCTCATAAAGGTCACCCCGAACAGCGTGTCCGGCCGTGTTGTAAATATGGGGATTTTTTCACCCGTTTCCTCGACGAGAAAATCCGCCTCGACGCCCGTCGATTTTCCGATCCAGTTGCGCTGCATCGTCAGAACGCGTTCCGGCCATCCCGGAAGTTTGTCCGTGTACGAGAGCAGTTCCTCTGCGTAGGCGGTGATTTTAAAAAACCACTGTTCAAGCTCCTTGTGAGAAACCACGGAGCTGCACCGCCAGCACAGCCCATCCTCCACCTGCTCGTTTGCCAGAACGGTATTGCACGACGGGCACCAGTTGACATACGAACGCTTCTTGTACGCCAGCCCCTTCTCGAACATTTTGATAAAAAGCCACTGGTTCCAGCGGTAATAATCCTCGAGGCAGGTCGTCACCTCGCGGTCCCAGTCATACGACAATCCGAGCCGCTTCAACTGGCGGTCGCGCATGAAGGCGATGTTCTCCAGCGTCCAGGTTGCGGGATGAATGCCGTGCTTGATGGCTGCGTTTTCCGCG
>DATHDE010000132.1:0-11497 GCA_035490495.1 Nitrospirota bacterium | reverse complement strand
CATCCTCCTCCATGCCGAGCCTGCCCATGAGACCCGAGATCCGGTCGGACCCGAAGATGCGCAGGAGGTCGTCTCCGAGCGAGAGATAGAAGCGCGACGAACCGGGGTCTCCCTGCCTGCCCGATCGTCCGCGGAGCTGGTTGTCGATGCGGCGCGACTCGTGCCGTTCCGTGCCGAGAATGTGCAGCCCGCCTGCTGCGATGACCTTCTCTTTTTCCTCCGTGCAGGTCTTCCTGAACTGCTCAAGCGTTGTTTCCCACTCTTCCTTCGTGTACTCCCTGCCCTTGAGCGCCTGGCGCGTGAGGCCTTCGGAGTTGCCGCCGAGAACGATGTCCGTGCCGCGGCCCGCCATGTTCGTGGCAATTGTGACCGAGCCATAGCGGCCTGCCTGGGCCACGATCTCAGCCTCCATCTCGTGGTACTTGGCATTCAGCACCGTGTGTTTGATCCCCTTCTTCTTGAGCATGGCGGAGAGGATTTCGGACTTGGCGATCGAGATCGTGCCCACGAGCACGGGCTGGCCCTTGGCATGGAGCCCCTCGATTTCGGCAATGGCTGCGTTGAACTTCGCTTGTTCGTTCTTGTAGATGAAGTCGGCGTTGTCCGTGCGGATCATGGGCTTGTGCGTGGGGACCACGACGACATCGAGGTTGTAGATCTTCGCAAACTCCGCGGCTTCGGTCTCGGCCGTGCCGGTCATGCCCGCGAGCTTTTTGTAGAGGCGGAAGTAGTTCTGAAAGGTGATGGATGCGAGCGTCTGGTTTTCGTTTTCGATCTTGACGTTTTCCTTTGCCTCGATTGCCTGGTGCAGGCCGTCGCTCCACCTCCGGCCGGGCATGAGGCGGCCCGTGAATTCGTCCACGATCATGACCTGATCGTCCTTGACCACATAGTCCACATCGCGGTGGAACAGGGCGTGTGCTTTCAGCGCCTGGTGTACATGGTGCACGAGATCCACGTTGGCGGGATCATACAGGTTGCCCGCATTCAGAAGCCGCTCGATCTTGATGTTGCCCTCTTCGGTCAAGGCCGCGGTCTTGGTCTTTTCCTCGATGGTATAATCCGCGTCCTTCTTGAGGTTTGGAATGATGCGGTTGATCTTGTAGTATTTATCGGTAGACTCTTCAGCCGGACCCGAGATGATGAGGGGGGTACGCGCCTCGTCAATCAGGATGGAATCGACTTCGTCCACGATGGCATAGTTCAATTCGCGCTGCACGTACTCCTTGAGGTCGAATTTCATGTTGTCGCGCAGGTAGTCGAACCCGAACTCGTTGTTCGTACCGTAGGTCACGTCGGAGCCATAGGACGCCTGCCGCTCCTCGTCGGTGAGCCCGTGCACGATGACGCCGACGGTGAGGCCCAGGAAATTGTAGACCGGCCCCATCCACTGCGCGTCGCGGCGTGCAAGGTAATCGTTCACCGTGACGACATGCACGCCGTCGCCCGTAAGGGCGTTCAGGTACACCGGCAGCGTTGCAACGAGCGTTTTCCCTTCACCCGTTTTCATTTCGGAGATTTTGCCCGAATGGAGCACGATACCGCCGACGAGCTGCGCATCGAAGTGGCGCATGCCGAGCACGCGCTTCGAGGTCTCCCGCACGACCGCAAATGCCTCGGTCAGGATGTCGTCCAGCTGGTCGCCGTTCTCGAGCCGTTTCTTGAACTCATCGGTCTTGCCTCGAAGATCCGCATCGGACAGCCGCGATACGGACGCCTCGAACTCATTGATCTGGTCAACCTGCTTTTGTATGCGCTTCAGCTCGCGTTCGTTCGCTGTGCCGAATACTTTTTTCAACACGCCGCTGATCATTGATTTCACCACCCGGAATGGATTCTTTTAACGGGTGTTAATATTATCATTTCTGCACGGGATTTCAAGTAAATAATCGGAATGAGGTCCTGGGCGTGTCGGGAAGTGCTTGTCCCGAAGTGATGGCTCTTGATCGTGATGCGGCACGAACGCCAGCCTGTGCTCTCTCCGTGCACGGCAAAGCCGCCCGTGGTGAAAACAGCTGTCCCGGTCGGGAGAGGAAGCAGGCGGAATGAATCTTCAGCTCTGCACTTTGCGGACAAGCTCGTATACCGTCACTTCAGGCGGGGCCAGGAATCGGATGGGCGGGCCCCACGTGCCCGTTCCGCGGCTCACATGCAGGCGCGAGCCCTGCCCCAGATCGTAGTCGCCCGCGTTCAGAGGAAAAGGAATGCGCGTGATAAGCGTGAAGGGAAAGATCTGGCCTTTGTGCGTATGGCCGGAGATCATGAGGTCGAACAGACCGAGGCTCGCGCGCTCTATGCGCGGCTGGTGTTTCAGAAAAAGCGTGAACTTGCTTCGGGGAAGGACTCCCAGGAGAGCGCGCTCATTTGCCGGTCTCTCTAGCCCCAATCGCACGCCCGTGGGATCGTTCACACCTACGATATTGATCGGCCCGTCTGTGACCGCCTCATTCCTGAGCATCCGGAAACCGCAGGTCTCGGTGAACTCCACAGCCTTCTCTATCCCGGCGAAGTACTCATGGTTTCCCGTTATCGCGTATTTGCCGTACCTCGGAGTGACCGCGCGCAGAAGGTCGGCAAGGCCGGTCAGGTGGTTGATCTGGGCGTCGACGAGGTCGCCTGAGGAAACGAGCATATCTGGTTTGGCCTCGTTCACGACCGCGAGCATGCGCGCGAGCCGGTCGCACCGGATGATCAGGCCGAGGTGGACGTCGGAAATTTGCGCGATCGTGAGCCGGTCGATTCCCGGGGGAAGCTTCGAGGTCTCGATTCTAACCCGCTCCGTGCGGATGGTCTGGGCCTCGAAGTAGCCATAGATACAGACGGTGAGCGCAATGCCGAGGCTCACAAAGAAGGATGCCCGGGGGGCGACCATGACCTGCGTGAGGTCGGTGCGCAAAATCCAGCCAGAGACCAGCAGGACGAGGTTGACGATATCGAGGACCAGGGAAACGCAGAAGAAGATGAACAGCACCGCCATCCACAGATAGACGACGCAGGCGAGGAACCGGGCCGTCCGTTCGTACTCGTAGAGTTCGAGCGTGCGGATCAGCCCTACTCCGAAGATCATGGCCAGCATGAACAGGGCGAGGACGATGCCTGCCGCCCAGCCGAAGCCGAAAATGCTCCGGCTGCGCAAAAAAACGTACACGTGCACGCCGCCGTACACGAAAAAGATAAAGAGAAAGAACGCGCTCATCTGCCGAAGCTCACTCCCATGCCCTCGGCGATCGTGACGAGTTCGCTGTCCGGCTCCACGAGCTTCAGGCTGCTGATCGCTTTTTCGAGCGGCACCGAGGTGATGACCGGCGGCTGAAAGGAGACCATTTCCCCGAACTTCTTTTGGGCAATGAGCTCCGCGGCTGCTGCGCCGTATCGCGTGGCCAGGAGCCGGTCGAAGGGACAAGGGCTGCCCCCGCGCTGCAGATGACCGAGCACGGTCACGCGCGTTTCGTATCCCGTGCGCTTGCTGATCTCGGCGCCCACGATCTCACCCATGCCGCCGAGCCGCAGCACGTAGCCGTCCGCGGCCTTTTCCCGCACCGCCATTTCACCGCCCGCTGGTTTCGCACCCTCTGCGACGACGACAATGCTCGACTTGCTCCCTCCCTTCTTCCGTTCCAGGAGCCGTTCCGCCACTTTCTCCATGCTAAAGGGAATTTCGGGGATCAGGATGACATCCGCGCTCCCGGATATCCCGGCCTCAAGCGCGATCCAGCCGGCGTAGCGTCCCATGACCTCAAGCACAATCACGCGCTGGTGGCTCTCCGCGGTCGTATGGAGCTTGTCAAGCGCCTCTGTTGCCGTGTCCACGGCAGTCTGGAACCCGAAGGTTACGTGCGTCGCCATGAGGTCGTTGTCGATCGTCTTCGGCACGCCGATCACGGGAACGCCCAGTTTGTACAGGCCGTCTCCGATCTTGAGCGAACCGTCTCCGCCGATCACGACGAGCACGTCGAGCCCCAGTTCGCTGATGTTGCTCAATACCACGGACGACATATCCTCCGTGATCTCCCTGCCAGCCACGACCGTCTTGTGCGCGAACGGGTTGCCGCGGTTCGTCGTCCCCAGAATCGTGCCGCCCACGAACAGGATGCCCCTCGTGTTCCACGATGTGAGCTGGCGTGTTTTCGTGGGCGTCAAGAGCCCTTCGAACCCGTCGATAATGCCCGTCACTTCCCAACCGTACTTGAAGATCGCCGTTTTTGTTACCGCACGGATGACCGCGTTAAGCCCCGGCGCGTCGCCGCCGCCGGACAAGACTCCGATCCGCATGTTGCCCTCCCTGCTGACGAGTTTATATAATTGGTTTCTTTATGTACTTATCGGTTGACGGACCGCAAAATATACTCAAAAACGCTTCACCGCTGATGTTTTCTGCCGTGCCGTCCATCCGGGAGCACCAGCTTCGCCCCGCCTTCGGCCGCGATTCGCAGCACCTCGGACCCGGGTATTCCTGCCTGCTCAAAATACGCGAGTTCGTTGCGGTACACGGCATTATAATCGTTGCGCGGCAGGACGCAATCTGTGCCAATCGCGAGCGGAACGCCGAGTTCGTACGCATTCCCGATCATCCGGAGATGCAGCGTTACCAGTCGGTCGGCGAATTTTTTCGCTTCCGCCGATATGCCGGCTTCGTCAGCGGCCCGCACCAGGGCGCCGACCGTGGGCGTCCAGTACACACCCTTCGCAGCCATGATCTCAAGAGCCGCCCGCGTCATGAAGAACCCGTGCTCGATCGAGCGGACTCCGGCGCGTGCTGCGGCAATGATCGCCCGCTCTCCGTTCGCGTGGGCCATGACGCCAAGCCCGGCCGTGAACGATTCCCGCACAATGAAGGCCAGTTCCTCTTCGGAGAAGCCACCCGGAGTGACCGTACCGGGATTGCGCAGGCTCACCATGCCCGAAGCCATGACTTTTATTATAGCAGCACCCGCTGTAGCAAGCCTGATAATTTCAGTCCTGATCCTGTCGGGTCCGTCAACAGCTATGCCGAACACTGATCCGTATCCGCCCGGCTTGAAAATGGCCCAGCCGGCGCTGACAATGAGCGGGCCTGTTTCACCCGAACCTGGGCGGATTACAACCCCGTCCGCAGCGCGTTCTCGGCTGCCCGCATCGCGGACAATGCCAACGCCTGCTTGAAGAACAGCGGACAGAGCCTCCGCATTCTTGATATGAACATGAGCATCGACAAACATCTGCTGCTGAAGAGACTGGTTGGCGCTCATACGTACTTGTAATGATAGTGCATGGGGGGCGTCACGGCAACCAAAAATTACATACTCCCGGCTGTTCTGACGGCATCAGCAGTGAGCCGGCGGACAACAATTACCTTGACCCTGCGAAGCCACCCATATATTATGATTCTGTTGCATAGGCATAAGGTTTTATGCAACCAAGGGACTATTCAATGGTGGCTTTTTTTTCCGAAAAAAAAAGCACTTACATTCAAACAGGGTAGAGAATACAGATCTTCAGCTGTGCGCTCGCCTGATTTGCATTTACGGGCGGGCTTTTCTGAAACAGTATGAGCAAAGAAGCGAAATCGATCATTTTTTATCACCGTTCTTACCGGAAAATGTCCGCCACGCCGGGCTTTTTCGTGATGCAGTTTTTCATGTTTGCATTTCCCTTGTCCCTTATGGTCGCTATTTTGTTTCCGGTGATGACACATGCCTTGAGCCGCATGGCACAAGCGGTACTAGCGCCTTATTTCCCGCCGGACACCCTCACGGTTGTGCAGAATCCCTTTCTGAACAGAACAGCATTTTTTCTCGCGCTCCCGAGCGTCCACCCTTCAAAGCTGTTCGCGGCCGTCAACGCCGTAGTGAGCCTGATCATTCTGTTTATGCTTCCCCGGCTCAGGCATGCGAAGCATGTGTTCATTTTTCTGGTTGTCGTTTTCTTCATCAATATAGTGTCGTCGCTCTTCTTTACCTTCTTCCCTGAGCGCTTTCCCTATCAGGCCAGCGATTATTCGGAACTCTACATCAAACAGCAGGTCGGCATATGGTTTTTCGCCCCCCTGATCATGGGCCTCGCCATCCTGCCGCTGCCCGCCTCGGCGCTGTCCAAGCTGGCAACGCTGGGCGCCGCCTTCTGCTATTCTCTCGTATTCGGAACCATCAGATACATCGCGTTCCTCTTCATTCTGACCAAAGCAACGCTGCTGTGCATGGCGATTCTCTTTTTTGTATTCGGACCGCTGGTCGATTTCATCTATATCGTCGGGATCTACAGCGTTTATGTGACGCGGCTCGCCAAAAAACTGAAAGGCGATTTTACGACGTGGAAATGGTTGTATTGATTCTCAAGATTTACCTGCTGTTCACCGTCGCGGTCATGGTACTGTATTCCGTGAGGCATTATCTTTTCACGCTGAATCGACTTTTCGGAGAGCAGCGGATGTACTACCAGGACATCGTCGACTCGGAGCTGAAAACCCTGTCGGTGCTGATTCCCATGCACAACGAGGAAAAAGTGGCGACCCACATCCTGGACCTCCTCGTCCAGGCTGATTATCCTGCCGACCGGATAGAGATCATCCCCATCAACGATTTTTCCTCCGATAAAACGCGCGAGGTCATCGAAAAATACGCGGCGCGGTATCCGTTCATCAAACCGCTGCACCGCACCGAAGGCGAACGGGGCAAGCCCGCCGCGCTGAATGCCGCGATCGAGCTGGCGCAGGGGGAAATTATCCTCGTGTTCGACGCCGACTATCTGCCGCCGAAAGGCATCCTTAAAAGCATCTCGGTCTGTTTCAATGATCCCGAAGTCGGGGCGGTCATGGGCCGGGTCGTCCCCGTGAACACGCGCCGCAACCTTCTCACGCGCCTGCTCGACCTCGAACGGACCGGCGGGTACCAGGTCGATCAGCAGGCACGCTACAATCTCCAGCTCATGCCGCAGTACGGAGGAACCGTCGGCGGCTTCAGGAAGCGGGAGATCGTAGCGCTCGGCGGTTTTGACACGAAAATTCTTGCCGAGGATACGGAGCTCACCTACCGCCTCTCCATCAACGGATGGAAGGTCGTGTA
Source organism: Nitrospirota bacterium (assembly GCA_035490495.1). Classification (GTDB taxonomy): domain Bacteria; phylum Nitrospirota; class UBA9217; order UBA9217; family UBA9217; genus JAJYKN01. The sequence goes on along the minus strand of DATHDE010000132.1, from coordinate 4,457 downwards.
CGCAAATCGCGCCGAGTGCTATGAAGAGGTCCCTGAAACCTGGGAGGTCCGCGCCCGCCAGATCAGGCGGTGGTCCCGGGGGCACAACGGCGTCATGTTCCGCTATCTGCTGCAGCTGCTCGGATCGCCGTTTCTCTCTCTTCGCGAGAAAGTGGACGGGACATTCCTCCTGTTTGTGTATGTCGTGCCCGTCATCCTCTTTGCAGGCCTGCTCGATTCCTTGACGCTTTTTTTCCTCGGCCAGATGGAACTTTTCTCCGGGCTTCTTTTTCTCATATTCCTGGGCGCGTACAACAACTTCGGGAACTTCGCCCCGTTCTATCAGGTCGGCACCGCCTGTCTTCTGGATGGCGCGACGCAGCGGATCCTGCTGCTGCCGTTCCTTATTTTTAACTTTTTCTTCAATCTCTGGTACATCACACGCGGGTTTTTTGATGCGCTGATCGACGTCGTCACCTGGAGAAAGGCGAAATGGCAGAAGACGGAGCGCTTTCGAAAAGCAGGTTCGCCGGAGCGTATCGCATGATGCTCGCCGTCATACTCCTCCTGCTGATTGTGCTGTTCGTTCTCCCTTTCGTACCCGGGATTTGGGAGTTCAGAAAACGGCAGGATGCCGCACCGCTTTTCGTGAGCATGGATTATCACAAATACCCCCGGTATTTCGCATCGTCGTTCAGAAAGAAGCTCATTGACTCATTGAACGACCCGCATGCAGCGGAGGGACACCGCGAGCTGCAGTTGTCCAAGCGGGAACAGGTGCAGATCATCGATCAGGCGGATTTTCCGCCAGGAACATCTGTAGAACACATTCTTTATGTGTCGCGCGATCTCGCATCGGGAGACTCCGTTGCGCTCAGGAAGGAAGTCTATGTGCGGGGCTCGGCCCGCATCGGACCGAGAAACCGGCTTCAGGCGCTTGCTGCGGACGGAGACATCAGCATCGGCCGGGGCACCCGCTTCTTGCGCTGGCTCGACGCAGAGGGCTCCGTGCATGCGGATGAAGCCTGTCGACTCGGCATCGACGCGGCCTGCGGAGGAGCTTTCGCTATCGGGAGGTTCTGCAGCTTCATGAGACTGTTCGGCCTGCCGGTGCAGGCAGGAGAGCTGCCTGCCGGCGATGACGAAGCCCGGGACCGTGCTGGTGCCGTCGAGGTCCAGGTCCCGTCGGATAGCATAGAACGCAACCCCGCAAGCATTCCACCGCTCAGTCTGAAATCGGCAAGCATTATCTCCGCGGAATCCCTCACGGTCGGTGATTATTCGGTCATCCGCGGCCATATCAAGGCGCACCGTGACCTGGTTCTGGGAACGCACGTGACCGTCACAGGAAACCTGTTCGCCGAAGGGTCCATCGAGATCGGCGCCGACAGTATGATATTCGGCACGATCTTTTCACAGCAGCGCGTCGTTATCCGAGCATCGGCCCAGATCGGCACGAAAGACCGCATCAAGTCGGTGATTGGGAAAAAAGGCGTCGTCCTGGAGCAGGGCGCCCGCGTGTACGGTCTTGTCATGACCGAAGGCAAAGGACTGATCGCATGAAGCGCTACGCACTCCCCGTTATTGCCGTCCTCCTCATCGTCATCCCCGGAATCGTTTTGACGATGCAGAATCGCCTGCATGAGCAGGCGCTGAGTGTGCTGGTGGTGTATGAACCAGCGTATCTTGTCCAGGCGCCGTACCTCCTCGAGGCCTACGACAGCGTGCTGCAGGAAGAAGGCGTCCCGGCAGAACATGTTGATGTCCATGATCTGGCGATGACAAGGATAGAGGATCTGGCACGGCGTTCGCCGGTGATGATCCTGCCCGACGGTGTCCTGCAGCACCTCCCGGATAATTTCGACCGGTGGGTCGACCAGTACCTGATGCACGGCGGGAATGTGCTCGTCGTATATGATGTGGGAACAAAGGATCAAAAAGGGTTGTATCTGGAACGGTCAACGCTGGCGGACCTGTTCGGCCTCAATACGATCACGTATAGCCGCGCCGGGTCCCGGGCGTACGGCCACGGTGCGATCCGGTTTTCTTCCGAATCGAACCGCGATTATTTCCAGATTCCACCCGGGAAGACGGATGACCGGCTCTTCCTGAGCGGATACCAGTATGGCCGCCTTACCTATCCGCTCGCAGAAACAGAACCGCTTCCGGCTCTTCGCCGTCGCAATATATTTGCCTACGGCGACACAGGCCGGCACGCGCCGGCGCCAGCAATCGTGCGTGCGGACCGGACGGCCGGCACGGCATTATACGTCAACCTTCCCCTCGGCTGGCTCAAGGCTAATGCGGATGATCTTCCCCTGCGGTCGACACTCAGGACCTTCTTATTCGATATGGTGGGCGTCCCCCATCTCATGAACGTGGAGAACGGCCGGGGTGTCATCATCATCAACTGGCACATCGACAGCAACATCGAGCACGCGACCATAAGCCGGATGCGCCGCGACGGAATCATACGCCAGGACGTTCCGGCATCCTTTCACATTACAGCCGGCGAATATTGCTATGAACCGGGCGACGGGGCGGGCTTCGATGCGTGCGGAAAGGGACAGGAGCTTGTTCAGCTCATGAAGGAGTACGGCACCATTGGATCGCACGGCGGGTGGGGCCACAACTGGTTTGCCAACAATGTCAAGAGCGGCACGTTCGGCGAATCCGACATGCGCCGCTATATTGAAAAAAACGATGACTGCCTTTCTTCCATCACCGGATACCGCATTACCGAATATTCCGCTCCTGACGGAGTGCAGCCGCAGCCGCTGTCCGCGCGCTTGCTTGAGAGCATGGGCTTTACCGCATACTATTCGACCAGCGACACCGGCGGTCCGCCGTGCCGCTCCTTCCTGAACGGCGCGATGCTGTCCGAAAAGACCATTGCATTTCCCATCATGCCGTACGGACGTGCGGCCTCATTCGCGGAAATGCATACGCTCGATCATCGGAGCGACCAGGACGTGGAAACATGGCTGACCGGCGTGCTGTCGTATGTGGCCCGCACCCGGTCCGCGCGTCTCATCTACTCCCATCCGAACAACATCGACCGCTACCCGCATGCAGTGAAGGTGTTCATCGATCGGGCAGCCTTCCTCCAACGGCGCGGCGACGTTTCCGTTCGCACCATGAGCGGCTACGCATCGTTCTTTCTCCGCTTTCTCAGAACGACAAGCGCCTTCAGCCGGTCAGCCGGCCATGTTATCGTTGATCTCAAGAACCCCGACGGGCTTGCCGGCATCTGCGTCGCCATGCCGAAGACTGCCATACGGAAGCCGTCAGGAAGAATGCTGTCGGTTCTGGAAGACGAGCGGTATTACTACATAACGATGGTGAGCAATGATAAGGAAATGCATCTTCGCTTTGATGCTCGCTGAAGGGATATGGCTCGCCTGTCCCGCAGCCGCACAGGCGGAGCACCCCGCGGTCGCCATCGCTGCGCACTATGCCCGGGAAGGCGACGACCTGAGCGGCATCAACCCGTATATCGTCGCGCTGTTTGCATTAAATGAGGTGAGCCATGAGCGCAATCTCGGCGAAGTCAGGGAATTCATTCTCTGGTACCTGAAACACCTCAATTCGCGGGACCGCTTCGGGCTCTCCGGGACCATTGATGACTATATCGTGGCAGACGGTGTCGAGCGCTCCGCCGGCTCGTACGACTCCGCGGACGGCTATGCCGGACTTTTTCTTCACCTTGTGCACCAGTATGTATTGAAGACGAACGATGTCGCCCTGGTCAGATCGCACTGGAAGGAGATCGAACGCATAGCTCGGCTCCTGGTTGCCCTGCAGGACCGGAAGGGATTGACACGGGCGCTGCCCGGCTCTTCCGCCCGCTACCTGATGGACAACTGTGAGGTATACGGCGGACTGACGGGCTATACCGCTCTTCGTGGACGCCTGGGAAAACGGGAAAGCGCAGAATGGGCCCGGGTGCGGAATGCGGTGAAAAGAGCCGTGATCGCCGCTTTTTACGACCGGGAAAACGCGCTTTTCTTCTGGGCACTGGATGACGGCGCCCGGATGGCGTCCAGTTGGAGCCGTTTTTATCCCGATGCCTTTGCGCAGCTGTTTCCCATCTACTTCGGCTTGCTGTGCGAACAGCCGCTTCTGAAGCAGCAGCTCTGGGAGACGTTCCTTGCGCGGCACGCAGCATCGCTGGCTGAATTGCCGGCTGAACAGCGCATTGTAATAGAACTGACACGAGTGACAATGGAGGCTTCCCTACGGTGAAGAAAACGACTCCGGTACGGATGCGACGCAAAAATGTATGCCGCCCATGGCACGTGGCGACCCTCCTGCTCCTGCTCATCGCTTTTTCCGGACAGACCGCTGCTGAAGAGCAGTCCGCTGAAACGCAGAACAGGATCGAAGCATCCGGCTCCTTCGAATATCTGTCGCCCCATGACGCCTATGGGGATTGGGAAACCGTGACTGCCGCGTTCTACCGCAAAGAGCGCACCGAC
>DATHDE010000131.1:0-11839 GCA_035490495.1 Nitrospirota bacterium | reverse complement strand
CAGAATGGGAATGAGGCCTGCCGCGCTCAGGCCGAGCAAGGCATAGGAAACATACCACCGTTCAACCCACTTCATTGTGTCCAGTCTTATTTTTATAGAGCTGATGTATAACGTTTTCTCTTACACAATTCTACCACGATGCTTATGGCCCGTTCACAACCGGACATAAAGGCGGTTTTTGAAATAAGGTGCTTTACGTTTGCATGTTGAGCGATAACGTCCGGACGTCGACGGGCCTGATCCTGCATGCACCATTATTCCGCCAAGATCCTTTCATCTTAAGTTTTCCAAATCAAATCCGATAAAATAAATAAGGCGCATTTGAGGCAGTCTGAACCGCGTCGTGTCAAGTCAACTGGATTCCGGGAGGGAACCGTGGCTAAAAATGAACTGAAACCGATGATCATCTATAATCTGTTCCCGCTGCTCGCAGGCAGGCTGACGGAGTGGGGGCCGCATTTAAAGCGCGCTTCTGACATGCATTTCAACTGGGTGTTCGTGAATCCGATTCAGAAGCCCGGCTGTTCAGGGAGCTTGTATTCCATTGCCGATTATTTCGATTTCAACCCAGTGCTTGTCGATCCGGCGTGCGGCCGTACCGCGGAAGAACAGGTTAAGGAGATGATCAGCACAGCCGAGGCTCTGGGGCTCAAGGTCATGGCTGATCTGGTGATCAACCACTGCGCTGCGGATTCCGGCCTGATTGCGAAGCATCCGGAATGGTTTTGCATGGAAGACGGCCGCATCGTGCATCCGGGAGCGGATGCGGACGGCAGACGCGTGGTCTGGGCAGATCTGGCGAAGTTCGACCACCGCAATACCAAAGACCAGCAGGGACTCGTGAAGTATTTTCTCGACATCATCGAGCACATGATCTCGCTGGGCTTCAAGGGCTTCCGGTGCGACGCAGCTTACCAGGTGCCGCGAAGAATCTGGGAGCGGATTATCAGCGAGACAAAGAAAAAACACGGGGAGATCCTGTTCTTTGCGGAGACGCTCGGATCGCCGTCGCCGGTTACGAGGAAAACCGCCGAGGCGGGGTTCGATTATATTTTCAACAGCTCGAAATGGTGGAACTACTATGACTACTGGCTGATGGAACAGTATTCGCTCACGCGGGACCTCGGACCTTCCATCGCCTTTCCGGAAAGCCACGATACGGCGCGGCTCGCCGAGGAGTTGAACGGCAGCGTGGAAGGCCTGAAACAGCGGTATCTGTTCGCGGCGCTCTTTTCCGGAGGGGTCATGATGCCCATCGGATTTGAGTTCGGATTCCGGAAGCGGCTGCATGTCGTGAACACAAAACCGGGCGACTGGGAACAGACGAGCACCGATCTTACGGATTTCATCCGGACAGTCAATACGATCAAAGCGACGAACGCAGTGTTTCAGGAAGACGGCCCCACGCATGTTCTGCATCACGCCAACAACGACATACTGCTCATGTGGAAGGTCTCGCTGGCAGCGCGGGCGGAGGCGCTGTTCATTCTGAACAAGGACATCAACCACCCGCAGGATTTTTATTCAGAGAACCTGCGCAATTACACCCAGGCGGGAAACCCGCTCACGGACGTGTCTCCCTCGGAGCATCTTGACTACATTCCAGCGCCGTTTCACTTCAGACTGCTGCCGGGACAGGGGCTCGTGCTCACGACCAGCGAGGACGAGCCCCCCGAAGAGTAGCCGGCTTGATAAAATTGCAGATGTATTTTCGATATGCCGGCAGGGTCTAGCCCTTTCCTGTCCCGCGACTGCTTGTAGTGAGTTTTTCAGGCACACCGCTTTTCAAAATACCGGCGTAGGTACCGTTCCCCATCCGCTTCCATGACTTAATTCCCTTGCATCGACGATCTGCAGAGTATGCACGTCCACGTCGACCATGAACTGGGGCACGCGCAGGGCATTGATCGAGAACAGGTCGCGGGGGTTCCGGACCGGCACCTCCTCGATGGACAGGAAGATCAACCTCCGGACGAAGTCCGCACCTTGCTGCTGCGTGTGCATTTCGTGCATGCCATGGTGCCCTTCCTGAAGATGCCGGAAGGGATGAAAGATCCAGTCGGTTATCAGAGCGACAGAATGGTGCTGTTTGTACAGCTTCCAGTCGCCGCCGGTATCCGCGATCATGCCCTGCATGATGTAGTTCTGTGGTAGAAAATAGACGAGATACTGTTTGCTGTCCTGCAGACGGCTCTTTACTTCGGGCGTGGCGAGAATATCGGCCATGCGGTGGTCCATTTTCATTCCATCCTCGGGGAGGATGGCGACCGCGGCAACATTTTTACTCCCCGTCCACATCGTGAGCGTGTTGATCGTGTACATACGCAAGAGCGCGGCACAGCCAAGTGTCGCCGCAACGAAGCCGACAAGAAACACCGTTTTCATGAGTCCTGACGACGGCATAAGAACCTGTTCAAGGCGATGGGGCAGGAACATGCCGGTCTTGCTCATATAGTCACGATACGTGGCTTCATGCGAATTGAGCATGCGCCGCTCCTCGTCCCTGGCAAGAAAGTAATAGACGATTGTCATAAGAATCCACAGGACAATGGTCAGAAAACGGGGCCACAGGACCGATAGGCCGAGGCCGGCAATGCCCAGTGCGAGATACTGCGGGTGCCTGATGTGCGCATACAGCCCGCCGAGGACCGCGCCCTTCTTTGTGAACTTTGCCGTGTAGATCTGGGCTGCGCAAACCAGGAAGACAACTACGCCGGCAACGAACAGGACCGAGCCCATGACGCGGACGAACTGCAGCAGCCCGTCCTGCGGCAGGACCATGTGGGGCAGGTAGAAGGCGCTGAGCCAGCGCGTGGACGGCCGGGACGCAAGATTCAGGAGGACCGGGTTGAAGACGGAATAGAAGAACCCGGCAAAGGGACTGATCATGATCAGCACTTCAAAGGCAATGACAAAATACAAAACAATCGAGCTCCGGAGGAGCGCTTTCATCGTGTTCATGAGAAACCTCCGCAAAATGTGCGCCGCATACGCGGGCGCGGGCCATCACGAAGGCGTGATTCAGCCCGGATGTGCGAGGCAAAGTGTTCTGACGGTCTGAAGTGGAGCGAAGGCTCAGGCGCGGGGAGGGTGCAGGAGTTCGTTCGGTGCAGTGTTTTTGTAGGTGTTCGGAATGACTGAACGCGGCGACGCCGTTGCCACGAGCCGGAAGGCCGGCTGCGTGTTCGGGATATCGAGCACAAACATGGGCATGTGCGCAGGAGCCCGCGAGATGCTGCTGAACATGCTGCCTTCGACGTTCAGCTTCTGCGTCTGAGTATGCTGGCAGTGCGAACAGGAGGAAGAAGAGGAGGCTGCAACCGTGGTCTTCCCTCCAAACCCGCGCGGGCACGTGTTCTGGACGAGGAGTCCGACGATCAGCCACGTCAACAGTATTGTGATTGTATGCCGCATGTGCTGATATTATATTTCGCCGCCGAGTGGTTGTCAACCCATGAATCCCGCGACTTGCAATTCCCCGGCTCCTGCCGGAGGGGGCTCCACTGCCCTTTGGGGATCCAAAATCCGCAGCAATTGCCGTACAACCTCATATCAAAAACGCAACGTCGCCTTGCATCGTTTCGGGTTCAGCAGCAGGTCGAGGCCGTCGAGTGCGCTCCGGACGTGGATGTTCGCAGCCATGATCGCGTCCGCTGCGCAGCCTTCGCCCTCGGTCACGGCAATGCCGATCCGTGCCGCCTTGAGCATGCCGCGGTCGTTGTTCCCGTTTCCGAAGGCGACAACAGCATCAGCGCCGAGTTTCTTGACGAACTCTTCCTTCTGAACATCGTGGCGCTCGCCCGTGAGGATGTGGATCCGGCACTTTACATTCTTCAGCTCCTGCCTCGCCATGCCGAACGTATCGGCGGTCAGGATGTGCACCGAGAGCAATTCCGCCACCCTGTTCAGCCGCTCTTCGACCTGGGGCAGGAGCCTGCCGTCCACGGACAGCGTGCCGGTAAAATCCGATACGAGGTGCTCCAGTCTGGCCTGGCCGAAGCCGGGGATGTCCATCTCGATCATACACACTCCTTTTCATCAGCATATCAGGGGGAAAGAACAATGCCTTTGCCCGGCATGTCAGTGTTTTGGAAGCGGTTGATTCTGCTTCTCTCAAGTAGTATATACTATATATATGATAGGGATCATAGAAAAGTATATTCAGTCGTGATAAAAAAGTGTATAATGATCCTGTATCAGTACAGGTGCAATGCCTAAGCAAAGGAGAATCCAATTATGAAGGAACAAGTCGAGGAAGCATTGAAGAAAGTGCGGCCCATGCTCCAGCGGGACGGCGGGGATATCGAACTGGTCAGCGTCGACGAAAGCGGCGTGGTCAAGGTCAAGCTGCGCGGCGCCTGCGGGGCCTGCCCCATGTCGACGATGACGCTCAAGATGGGCGTCGAGAAGATGCTGAAGCAGGAGATCCCGGGTGTCAAGGAAGTAGTGCAGGTCGCCTAAGCACGTTCCCGCGTGCGGCGGCAGACCGGATACTTGAGGATGATTGTCCAGAACATCCATTCCGAGCGCTGATCCTTTTTCGTGAAAGCACGATATCAGCGCATGTTCCTCCTCCCTCCCTCCACGGCTGACAGGGTTTCAGGCGTACGGCAGAACGGTGTTTCTGCGTATGAAATCGGGTCAAGAATTGACTTGACACATCGGTCGTTATTCTGTTATAAACTCTGCGGCCTTTCTGCGCAAAAAAATGGATTCTTCCATTTCTCCGTTCTTCAACATACATTATATATATTCAATATAAATGGCAGGTGAATCACTATGGAAGCCACAGCCGTCAAAGCACACGATACATTCAGCGGAGGTGTGCACCCTGCTGAGAACAAGCAACTGACAGCTCACAAGCCCACTGTTGCGGCTGCTTTGCCGCAGCGAGCCATCATCCCCCTCAGCCAGCACATCGGCGCCCCTACCAAGCCCCTCGTCGTCATCGGACAGGAAGTAAAAAAAGGAGAAAAGATCGGAGAGGCCACCGGATTCGTATGCGCGCCCGTGCACGCATCGATCTCGGGCAAAGTCGTCGCCATCGGAAGTTTTCCCCATATCCTCGGCGTGAACCTGCCGAGCATCGTAATCGAGAACGACGGGAAGGACGAATGGGTGGCGGGCCTGAAGGAGAATCCCGACTACCAGGCGCTCAGCTCCGAGGAACTCAAGAAGATCGTGCAGGAAGCGGGCATCGTGGGCATGGGCGGAGCCACCTTTCCCACGCATGTGAAGCTGTCGCCTCCCAAGGAGAAGCCGATCGACGTCGTGATCCTGAACGGCGCGGAATGCGAGCCTTTTCTCACCTCGGACCACCGGCTCATGCTCGAAAAGCCCAAGGAGATCGTCGAGGGCCTCAAGATCCTGATGCGCATTCTGAACGTGAGCAAGGGGCACATCGGCATCGAAGCGAACAAGCCGGATGCCATCGAGACCATGACCCGGGCGGCCGCGGGCGCGGACATCAAGGTCTGGCCGCTGAAAGTCAAATATCCCCAGGGCGCGGAGAAGATGCTGATCAAGGCCATTGCGAACCGGACCGTGCCCGCGGGCGGGCTGCCCATGGACGTGGGCGTGGTTGTGCAGAACGTCGGCACGGCCGAGGCCATCTACAATGCCGTCCGCTTCGGACGGCCGCTCGTCGAACGCTACGTGACCGTGACCGGCAGGGGTGTGAAGGAGCCGAAGAACCTGCTCGCGCGCATCGGCACGCCCTTCTCGCAGATGATCGCGGAAGCCGGCGGCATGACCGACGCAGCCGCGAAGGTCATCTCCGGCGGCCCCATGATGGGCATGAGCCAGTACACCCTCGACGTGCCGGTCATCAAGGGCACCTCGGGCATAACCGTGCTTCCGAAGAACGAAGTGAGCATGGATTCCTACGGGCCCTGTATCCGCTGCGCGCGGTGCATCGACGCCTGCCCCATGAAACTCCAGCCCTCGGTGATCGGCCTGTACATCGAGAAGGGGCACTACGAGGATGCGAAGGAATACAACGTGATGGACTGCTTTGAATGCGGATCCTGCACCTTCGTGTGTCCCTCGAACCGGCCCATTGTGCAATGGGTAAAAAAGGCGAAGAAAGAGCTGGCGAAGAAGAAGTAGTTCAACGTTCAGAGTTCATTGTTCCACATGAGCGGTAGCGACCGTGTCGGGCGCAGAGCATACTACGGTCGTCATAATACAACCGAATGAGGTAGAACTCAATGGAAGCACCTGCCAAGGAAGCACCCAAGGAACAACCCAAGCTGATCGTGTCGATCGGTCCGCACATGCACGATCAGGAAACCACGGCCAAGATCATGTGGTCTGTGAGCGGCGCGCTGCTGCCGGCCGCGCTGGTGTCTGTATACTACTTCGGACTGCCGGCCATCATGGTGATCCTCGTGTGCATCGCCACGTCGCTTGCCGCCGAGGCGGGCATGCAGAGGCTCCTCAAGAAGCCCGTAACACTCTCCGACGGGAGCGCCTTCCTGACCGGCCTGCTGCTGGCGCTGAACCTTCCGTCCAATGCGCCGCTGTACATCCCCTTTGTGGGTTCCATTGTCGCCATCGTCATTGCCAAGCACCTCTTCGGCGGCCTGGGGTACAACATCTTCAATCCCGCGCTCGTGGGCCGCGCATTCGTCCTGATCAGCTTCGCGAAGATCATGACCACTTTTGTCGAGCCGACCGCTTCCTTCATGGCCTATGATGCAAAGACCATGGCGACGCCGCTCGTGGTGCTGAAGGAAGAGGGCATGGTGAAGCTGCTCGAGATCTACCATACGAAAGCCGCCCTGTATCAGGACCTGTTCCTGGGCCACCGGGCAGGCTCCCTCGGCGAAACGTCGGTCATCGCGCTCCTGCTCGGCGCGGCGTTTCTCATGGCCAAGCGCTACATCACCTGGCACATCCCCATCCCGTTCATCGCAACGGTCGGTGTTCTGGCCTGGATCTTCGGAGGCAAGGGCGGCCTTATGACAGGCGATCCGATCTTCCATATGATGTCGGGCGGCCTGGTCCTGGGCGCTTTCTTCATGGCGACCGACTACGTGACCGGCCCCTCGGTCAGGGCGGCACAGATCGTGTTCGGCATCTGCGCAGGTGCGCTTACGGTGCTGATCCGCCTGAAGGGCGGGTACCCCGAAGGCGTGATGTTCGCCATCCTGCTCATGAACTGCTTTGCGCCTCTGCTTGACCGCGGCATGCGGAGCCGCGTCTTCGGCAAGGCAGAGGCCAAGGGGGTGAAAAAGTGAAGGACATGCTCAAAATAACACTGCCGCTCGTGGTCATCTTCGTTGTTGCAGGCGTCATCATGGCCATGACATATCAGCAGACCTATCCGGTCCGCTTCCAGGCAGAGAAGAAGGAAAAAGAAGAGGCTCTGAAGGAGATGGCGCCGAACGCGACCGATCCCATAAAGCCCGCCGGCACGTGGAACGCGGAAAACAAGACCTACGAATATTACCGGGCCACGGCGGACGGAAAGCCGGTTGCTTACATCTCGGAAACCGCCGGCAAGGGATATTCGAGCTTCATCAAAATGCTGGTTTCACTCGGACCCGACATGAAGGTAAACGACGTCAAGGTCATGGACATGAATGAAACGCCGGGTCTGGGGGACCAGGTTCTCGAAAAAAGTTTCCTTGACCAGTTCAAGGGCAAAGCCCTTACGCAGATCGTGCTGATCAAGGGCGAGACCAAGGAAAACATCCAGGCCATATCCGGTGCAACGTATTCAAGCCGAGGCGTGACGAACGGCGTCAGGGACGCGGTGAAGACGCTCATGGACAACTACGGCGCCGGCGTCAATGCAGCGGCCGCACAGGGGGTGACGAAGTGAGCGATAATGTGAGCTTGGGAAAGCTGTTCAAGAATGGGATCTTCGGGGAAAATCCGGTTTTCCGGCTTGCGCTGTCGCTCTGTCCGGCCGTGGCGGTGACAAGCGGTGTGAAGAATGGTTTTTTGATGGGTGTTGCCGTGATGTTCGTCATGACGATGACGAACGTGACTGTTTCTCTGCTCAGGAATTTCATCAACCCGAAAGTCCGCATTCCCTCCTACGTGTTCATCACGGCAACATGGGTGACCGTTATTGACCAGGTGATGTCGGCATATCAGCGGGCAGTCTACAAGGAAATGGGCCTCTACATCATGCTGATTGTGGCCTTTGCCATCATTCTTTCCCGAGCGGAGATGTTTGCGAGCAAGAACAAGCTCCTGCCGTCGTTCGTGGACGGTGTCGGCATGGGGGTCGGTTTCCTGCTCGCCCTCGTGCTGCTCGGCGTGTTCAGGGAATTCCTGGGCAAGGGCTCACTCTGGGGCGCCCAGATCCTGTCGTCGAAGCCGCTTCTGATCATGATCATGCCCGCGGGCGGCTTTTTCGCCATGGGACTCATGATGGGCTGGCTCAACTGGATCGACCGCAAGTTCTTCGGCGGCACAGGCGCGAGCAGCGGAGGACATTAGCGTCTACGGAATTTGCGAGTTTCTCGAGTCTGGCGAGTGAAAGGGTGTATATAACCCGCCCTCCTCAGACCCTTTTACCCTTAGATTTTATCCGGAGGGAAAGACCATGTGGCAGCACATTCTGACCATTTTCATCGCTTCAGCGCTTATCAATAATTTCGTCTTCTCGCGCTATCTCGGGCTGTGCATCTTCTTCGGCGTGACCAAGAGAATGGAGACCGCAATCGGCATGAGCTTCACGTTCACCGCGGTCATGCTGGTGGAAGCCGCCCTGAACTGGCTCATTTATAATTACGTTATGGTCCCGTACAGCCTCGGGTTCCTCAAGATCGTGATCTTCATCGGGACCGTCGCCGCGTTCGTCCAGGCGGCTGATACGATCATGAAGAAGGTCGCCCCTGCGCTGTACTATAAGCTCGGGATCTACCTTGCGCTGATCGTCACGAATTGTATCATCCTGGCGGTCCCGCTCATCAACGCCGACGAGAACTACACGCTCTTCGAGAGCATGGCCCTTGCCGTGGGATCGGGGCTCGGCTTCAGCCTCGCGCTTATGATCATGGCGAGCATCCGCGAGAAACTGGAACTGGCGGACGTACCTGCATCGTTCCGCGGTCTACCGATTTCGTTTGTGCTGACGGGCCTGATTGCTCTGGCCTTTCTGGGTTTTTCCGGCATGATCACGCTATAAGAATCTGAATGGAGAAGGTACCTTATTATGTATGAGCACATAACAGGCATTCTGTTCCGGACACTGACGCACCTCGCCACCATTCTCTCGAACAATTCGCTCATGCAGGTGGCTGCTGAAGGCGGTTCACCGGAGGCTTCCGGGATCGTTCCTATCTCCACCGTATACGTGACCCTGGTTGTTCTCGCTGCACTCGGCGTCGCTTTTGGAGTCGCGCTCGCCATCGTAGCAGCCAAGTTCGTCGTAAAGATTGACCCCAAGGTGGAAAAAGTCCGGGAGACGCTGCCGGGCGCGAACTGCGGGGCCTGCGGGTTCGCGGGCTGCATGGGTTACGCCGAGGCGGTCGTCGGAAATCCCGATGTGGCCGTGAACATGTGCGCGCCGGGCAAATCCCCCGTGGCGGAGAAGATCGCGGAGATCACGGGCAAGAAGGCGGAAAAAGTGGATCCCAAGATCGCGCGCGTATTTTGTCAGGGCGGCACCCCGCTCTCGCAGCGCAAGTTCATCTATACAGGCGTGCAGGACTGCACGGCAGCGGTGCTTGCCGCAGGCGGGGACAAGTCCTGCGAGTTCGGCTGCCTGGGCTTCGGCACCTGCATGCGCGCCTGCCCCTTCGGCGCGATCACGATGAGCAAAGACAACCTCCCGATCATCAGCCCCGAAAAATGCACGGCCTGCGGCAAGTGCGTCGCCGCCTGCCCCAAGCAGGTGATCGAGCTCGCCGCCTTCTCCAAGGCCGTGGTCATCAGCTGCCACAGCAAGGACAAGGGCGTGGACGTCAAGAAAAAATGCCAGGTGGGCTGCATCGCCTGCGGCATCTGCGTCAGGACCTGCCCGGTGGATGCCATCAAGATCGCCGATAACCTTGCGCGCATCGACCACAGCAAGTGCATCGTCTGCGGCCTGTGCGTGAAGAAGTGCCCCACCAGCGCGATCCACGACTACTCCGTGCGCAAGCGCGCCTTCATCGATCCCGCGAAGTGCGCGGGCATCGATGTGTGTGAAAAGGTCTGCCCCGTGAACGCGATCTCGGGAGAGATCAATTCCGTCCACCGGGTGAACCAGGAGAAGTGCATCGGCTGCGGCATGTGCCAGGCGCGCTGCCCGAAGCAGGCCATCACCATGGTGGATGCTCCGGCAGGAGCGCGAACGGAGCCCGCGGGCGCAAAGGAGCCGGTAGCCGCATCCTAGCCGGCCCTGCATGCTGTGGATCATTTCCCGAAGAGGATGCTCACCGCATCCTCTTTTTTTATTTCACGCATCTGCAAAGAAACCGGGTATCGTGTATACTAGGAGTGCGTGGCTCGACCGCGTGAATCGGCGACCGTCCAAACGGAGCTGCAGCAGAGCGATCGAGAATAAACAGATCACTTTTTTTCACTTGACAAAAATTATCGCATAGGCTAATAAATTCTCTCAGCATGCAGTGTTTTACGGGTCATTGCCGGGGAGGTGAAGATGAATCCGGATGATATCAAGTATCACAGGGAACATGCGTGGGTCCGTGCAGAGGGGAAGCGCGCGACCATCGGAATCACGGAATACGCGGAGCAGCAGCTCGGCGACATTGTCTACGTCGATCTCCCCGAGGCGGACACGGAAGTCGACGGCGATTCCGAGCTGTGTGAGATAGAGTCCACGAAAGCGACGTCTCCCGTGGTGAGCCCGGTGTCCGGGGCCGTGGTCGAAGTGAACGAGGACCTTGCGGATTCCCCGGAGATCATCAATGAAGATCCGTATGGCAACGGCTGGCTCGTCGTGCTCGAGATGACCGATCCCACGGAGATGAACGACCTGATGAGCAAGGCCGAGTACGAGAAATTCCTGAAGGAAGAGGAAGAAAAATAAGCGGGCTGAATTTCCACGACCGGTTGAACGGATAAAGGGAGAGTGCATACTCTCCCTTTTTTGCTTGACGGACCGGGACGTGGAGGGGACAGAGGTGTTCACCATGGCGGTGCAAGTGACGATCATAGGTGCGGGGCCGGGAGGCTACGTCGCTGCCATCAGGGCAGCGCAGCGCGGCGCGCGGGTGACGGTGGTGGAGAGCGGGGCGGTGGGCGGAACCTGCCTGAACGTGGGCTGCATCCCTACGAAAACGATCATCGCATCGGCGGAGGCGCTGGAGCTCGCACGTGCTGCAACGGACTTCGGCATTGATTTGCCGGGCGAGGCGGCGTTCAACCTTGAAAAGATCTGCGAACGCCGGGACAAGGTCGTATCGATACAGGTAAAAGGCGTTCGCGCGCTGTTGAAGAGCCGAGGCGTGGCCCTGATCGAAGGGCGCGCTTCCCTGCTTTCGCCCGACGTCGTGCGCGTCGTGCAGCAGGACGGAACGACCATGGACGTGAGATCGGACCGGGTCATCATCGCGACGGGCTCCCGGCCGGCCGTGCTTCCGGGGCTGCCGTTCGACGGGGAGTCGATCATCTCGAGCGATGCCGCCGTGCAGCTGAAGAAAATCCCGAAAAGCCTGCTGATCGTGGGCGCGGGGGTCATCGGCTCCGAGTTCGCGTTCATCTACCGCACCTTCGGCGCCGATGTGACCATGGTCGAGGCGATGCCGCGCGCGCTGTCCACCGAGGACCAGGACATGGCGGACATCATCGAACGAGAATTCAAGAAGCGGAAGATCAAGCTCATGACCGGCGTGAAGATCGAAGGCGTCGAGAAAGACGTCGACGGCCTGCTCGC
>DATHDE010000130.1:0-8161 GCA_035490495.1 Nitrospirota bacterium | reverse complement strand
ATGCTGCAGGGGGTGTTTGGATACATATCCCTCGCCAAGTTGAAGAGAGACGACCAGGCTAAAAGCATTGCAGCTTTGGAAGAAGCCGAAAAAGCGCTGCATATGACCGTGAAGCTGACGAACCAGCTGCTCACCTTCTCCCGGGGCGGCAAGCCGGTCAAAAAGATAATCGATGTCCGTCCCGTCGTTGAGAATGCAGCGAAGTTCGCTCTGAGCGGATCAAGGACAGATTTCCGCATTGCTGCGGACAATAATCTCTGGAAGATAGATGCAGACGAAGGCCAGGTCAGCCAGGTAATCCAGAACATCGTGCTGAATGCAGACCAGGCCATGCCCGAAGCCGGGAGGGTTGAAATTACGTTAAGCAACATTCAGGCTCCGGCACCAGACCTGCCGACCGACCTGACCAAGGGAGAGTATATCGAGATCAGCATCAAGGACACCGGTATCGGTATTCCTAAAAAATATCTTCATCGGATATTCGACCCGTATTTTACGACGAAGGACAAGGGGAGCGGTCTTGGCCTTGCCACCTCCTATTCCATTATAAAGAACCATAATGGCGAGATCAAAGTAGAATCCGAACTTGAAAAAGGGACAACGTTCCGAATCTACCTCCCTGCAGAAATAACACAGGAAGCCGAGAAACAGCCGGCACCGTTGACAGAAGTTTCAAGGAAGACGGGCCGCGTACTCGTGATGGATGATGAGGAATTCATCCTGAACATTGCAGGAGAGCTGCTCAACGCACTCGGTCACGACGTTGACTTTGCCAAGAGTGGCGCGGAAGCAATCGACAAATACCAGGAAGCGAAGAAACAAGGAAAACCGTTTGATATCGCAATCCTTGACATGACCATCCGGGGCGGCATGGGAGGGGCAGACACGTTGAAGAAGCTCCTGGAGCTTGACCCGATGACAAAAGCAGTTGTTTCAAGCGGATACTCGGTTGATGCGGGTACTGCTACCTACGAGAAACAGGGATTCAAGGCTGTTTTACGAAAACCCTACAACATTGATGACCTGCAGAATGTTCTGAATAGGTTGCTGGGCTAAATTGAAACAAGACCAGATAAACTTGAATCGGACTTTTGCATGGATAGTGAATCAACGCCAATGCAGAACAGTAAGTGATCCCTGCTTATCCCGCCTCCTGCCTCTTCAATTCCCGCTCCTTCCATATCACATAAATCGCCGGGTAGATGACAAGCTCTAAAATCGTCGAGGTTATGACGCCGCCCACCATGGGCGCTGCAATGCGCTTCATCACGTCCGCGCCCGTGCCGGAGGAAAACATGATCGGAACCAGGCCTGCCAGGATCACGGACACGGTCATGATCTTCGGCCGGATGCGTTTGACCGCGCCTTCCATGACCGAGTCTTCAATGTCCCGGAGCGTGTTGATTCTGCCTTCCTGTTTCCAGTGGTTGTAGGAGAGATCGAGATAGAGCAGCATGACGATCCCTGTCTCCGCATCGAGCCCCGCCAGCGCGATCACGCCGACCCACACGGCCGTGCTCATGTGGTAACCCAGAAGATAGAGCAGCCACACCGTGCCCACGAGCGAAAACGGTACGGCCAGCAGCACGATGGAAGTCTTGAGCCATGACTGCGTGTTCAGGTAGATCAGCACGATGATGATGACGAGCGTGAGAGGTATGACGTAGAAAAGCTTGGCCTTCACGTTTTCCATGTACTCATACTGTCCGCTCCACTGGAGCGTGTAGCCTGTCGGGACCTTCACCTTCTCCTCGATCGCCTTTTTCGCCTGCGCGACATACCCGCCGAAGTCGCTTCCCGCAATATGGAGGGTGACGGCGGCGGTGAGCCTTCCGCCTTCGCTCTGGACCATGCCGGGCCCGCGCGTCACGCGTATGTCGGCAAGCTGCCCCAGGGGAATCTGCGCGCCGCCCATGATCGGCACGAGCACGCGCTTGAGTTTGTCGATGTCATCGCGCAGCTCCCTGCCGTAGCGGATGTTCACGGGATAGCGCTCGCGGCCTTCGATCGTGGTCGTGAGGTTCATGCCGCCGATGGCGGATTCGATGACTTCCTGCACGTCCTCGACCTGCAGTCCGTAGCGGCTGATCTCGTCGCGGTTGACCGTGAAGTCGAGGAAGTAGCCGGTGTTCGCGCGCTCGGCATACACGCTCCGCGTGCCGGGAACGGTGCGGAGCGCCTTTTCGATGTCGAGGCCGAGCTGCTCGATGCCGTCCAGATGGGGGCCGAAGATCTTGATGCCGAGCGGCGTGCGGATGCCCGTTGACAGCATGTCGATCCTGCCGATGATGGGCATGGTCCACGTGTTCGCCACGCCGGGCATGCTGAGCGCGCTGTCCATGTCGTCGCGCAGGTCCTCCCATTTTTTGTACTGCGGCCGCCACGTGTTCATGGGCTTGAGCGTGATGTTCGTCTCGATCATCTCAAGCGGCGCGGGGTCGGTGGACGTTTCCGCCCTGCCCGCCTTGCCGAACACGCGCTCCACTTCGGGAAACTGCTTGATGATCCGGTCCTCCGCCTGGAGCACGTCGCTCATGGTCGTGATGGACGCGGCGGGAAGCGAGGACGGCATGAAAAGGAGCGTTCCCTCGTACAAAGGCGGCATGAACTCCGAGCCGAGTTTCATGAACGGGAAGACGGTGACCCCCACGACGACGACCGCGATAATGATAACAAGCACCCGGAAACGCAGCGCGAACTCGGCCACGGGGTGATAGACCTTAATAAGGAAGGAGCTGACGGGGTTGTCGTCCTCGTGCCTGATCTTCCCTTTGATGAACAGGGTCATCAGCACGGGCGTGAACGTGATCGCAAGAAAGCTCGCGAAGAGCATGGCGAATGTCTTGGTGTAGGCAAGGGGCTTGAAGAGCCTCCCGGCCTGCTCTTCCAGCGTGAAGATGGGAAGGAACCCCACGGTGATCACGAGCAGCGAGAAGAAGAGCGACGGCCCGACTTCCTTGGCGGCGTTGATGATCACGTCCGTGCGCGAGCCGTGCAGCCTGCCCCCGCGCTCCCAGTCCTCGAGCTTCTTGTGCGCGTTCTCGACCATGATGATGGAGGCGTCCACCATGGCGCCGATGGCGATGGCGATGCCGCCCAGGCTCATGATGTTCGAGCTGATGCGCAGATAATACATGCAGACAAAGGAGATGAGGATCGCGACCGGGAGCGTCAGGATCACGACGAGCGCGCTCGGCAGGTGGAACAGGAACACGATGCACACGATGCTCACGGCCAGGCCGAGCTTGATCACCTCGTCCCGCAGGGTCTTGACGGATTCATGGATGAGCTCGGAACGGTCGTAGGTCGTGACGATTGTCACCCCTTCGGGAAGGGACGGTTTGATCTCCTCGATCTTCTTTTTCACGCGGTCGATCACGTCGAGCACGTTCTCGCCGAAGCGCACGACCACGATGCCCCCCACGGCCTCGCCCTTGCCGTCCAGGTCCGCTGCGCCCCGCCGGATCTCGGGCCCCAGCTGCACCGAAGCCACATCGCGCAGCAGGACCGGCGTCCCCTGTCCGTCCGTGCCCACGGCTATTTTTTCTATGTCGGATTTGTCGCGGATGTACCCCCTGCCGCGCACCATGTATTCCCTGCCGGACCACTCGACGACGCGGCCTTCCACGTCCTTATTGCTCCTGCGCACGGACTCCATCACTTTCATGAGCGGGATGCGGTAGGCCGCCAGCCGGTTCGGATCGAGCGTGATCTGATACTGTTTCACAAAGCCGCCCACGCTCGCCACCTGCGCCACGCCGGGAACGGATTCGACCGCGTACTTCAGGGTCCAGTCCTGGAGCGAGCGGAGCTCCGCGAGATCGTGCTTTCCCGATTCGTCCGCGAGCGCGTACTGGAAACCCCATCCCACGCCCGTGGCGTCCGGCCCGAGCTGCGGGGTGACGCCTGCAGGCAGCTTCCCCTGCACGCCCTGGAGATATTCGACCACGCGGCTCCTGGCCCAGTAGATGTCCGTGCCGTCCTCGAAAATGGCATACACGAACGACAGGCCGAGGAAGGATTTCCCGCGCACCGCGCGCACCTTGGGCGCGGCGAGGAGCGTCGAGACGATCGGATAGGTGATCTGGTCCTCGACGAGGTCGGGGCTTCTTCCCGCCCACTCGGTGAACACGATCACCTGCGCGTCCGAGAGATCGGGGATCGCATCAAGCGGCGTATGATAGACCGCCCAGATGCCCCAGATCGTGAGGAACCCCACCATCAGAAACACCAGGAATTTATTCCGCGCCGAAAGTTCTATGATTTTGGATAACATTCCAAACTCCGGTTCAACGTTCAGCGTTCATAGTGCAAAGTACGAAATACATCGTACCCTTGTTTTTCACTCTGAACCCTGAACTGTGCGCTCTGAACTCTTATTTAATATTTAATTGCCGAATCGCAATTGACTCTCCGAATCGATCAGGAAGTTGCCGGACGTTACGACGCGCTCGCCCTTCCTGACGCCCTTCAGCACTTCCACATACTGCTCGCCGCGGAGCCCCAGCTGCACCTGCCGCAGTTCATACACCCCGGGCTTTTTCTCCACGTACACGATCTGGCGCTGGCCCGAGTCGAGTATGGCCTCGCGGGGGATGACGAGGCGAGCCCCGGATGACGCAGTGATCTCGACAGTGGCGTACATCTCGGGCTTCAGCTGAAGGCCGGGATTCTTCATGGCAAGCCGCACCTTGATGGTCCTGCTCATGGGATCGAGCGTCGGGTAGATGAAGTTCACGGAAGCGCGGAACACTTCGCCCGACTGGTACGGCAGCGACACCCGGGCGGTCTGCCCGGTCTTTACCAGCGGGGCTTCATACTCATAGATGTCGGCCAGGATCCAGACTTCCGAAAGATCGACGATCTTGTACAGGTTCATGCCGGGCATGACATACGCGCCGTCAAGCACCATTTTCTCGAGAACAATGCCGCTGATCGGCGCCGCGATGGTCATGTCGGTCCTGGGCTTGCCCGTCTTTTCGAGTTCTCCGATCTGCTCTTCCGTAATGTCCCAGAGCTGCAGTCTGCGTTTCGCCGAAGCGATCAGCTCGCGCTGCATGGCGCCGATCTCCCCGCTTCCCGCGGAGCCTGCAGCGGCCTGCCGGAGCGCAAGCAGATACTCTTCCTGGGCGGTCACGAGGTCGGGGCTGTACAGCGACAGGAGCGGCTGGCCTTTTTCCACGACCTGCCCCGTGTAATCGATATACAGCTTCTTGACCCAGCCGGCAATCTTGGTATTGACATACGCCAGCCGCGTTTCATCGGGAGCGACCTTGCCGACCGTGCGGATCGACTTGTCAAGGGTCCTGGTTCCGACAGCCGCTGTCCGCACGCCGATGAGCTGTACCCTGTCCGGCGTCAGGGTGATGGTGGGGGCTTCCTTTTCCGCAGCCTTCGCCGGAGCTGCCGTTGTGCCGTGCCCCGCGTGCTCCTGGGCAAAGACGGCGTTCGCCGACAGGAGCAGCGCCGCTGCCGCCGCAAGGGTACCCCATTTCCCTGCGCCGGCCCCTGAACCATGGACCCCTGATCCGTTTCTATTCATGATTCTCTCCCGTTATCTCGCTCAGCATCGAACCGGTTTTATTCAGGTTCACCAGCTCCTCCTGCTCCATCAGCTGATATTTGAGCAGGGTGCTCTCGCTTTCAAGGAGCGAGGAAAACTCGGTCTTGCCGACCTGATAATTTGTGGTCGCCGACTGCAACGCAAGCTTCGCCTGGGGAATGATTCCCGTCTCGTACAGATGCAGGTGGTGCTGCGACGTCCCGATCTCGGCGGACAGGTTGCGGACCCGCGACAGCGTCGCGATGCGTTCTGCATTGTAGTCATGCTGGGCCGCGTTCAGGTCCGCCTTTGCCGCGTCCACGCCGCTCGCCTTGTTCCAGAAATAGAGCGGGATTTTGAACATCAGGCTCGCCTGCCAAACGTCCTGCCTTTCGCCCCGTTTGAACCACCCGCCTGAAAGCACCATGTCGGGCAGATACTCCCTGCGGCTGAGGGAAAGCTCCTCCCTGCTCTGCTCCACCATCTGTTTCTTCGACAGCAGCATGGGCGAATGCTCCATGGCCCGCCCGGCAAGCGCATCGACGCTTGCTGCCGGAACCTCCTTCGGAAGATCCAGCGGCCTGCCGAGCGGCGCCAGCGGGTCCCTGCCCAGCAGGCTGTTGATCAGGGAAGCCTGCTTTTCCTTTTTGAGGTCCTCTTCAGCAATCCGGTCGAGCAGCATCGTGATCTCGAGCTGCGCCCGGATGACGTCCAGCTGCATGCCCTGC
The DNA here is from genome assembly GCA_035490495.1 of Nitrospirota bacterium. Classification (GTDB taxonomy): domain Bacteria; phylum Nitrospirota; class UBA9217; order UBA9217; family UBA9217; genus JAJYKN01. The sequence goes on along the minus strand of DATHDE010000130.1, from coordinate 1,891 downwards.
CCCGTCGCATACCGCGTTTCGGCAATGCGTTCGACGTTCTTCATGAGCTCTTTCGTCCGGTCAAGTATGTCGGCGGATTTGCAGGCAAGATAATACTCGTAGTAGGCGCTCCGCAGGTCCTTGAGCACCCTGAGCCGGGACGCGCGCAGGGTTTCGTGCTGCTGCTCCGCCGCTTTCTCCGCAGCCCTGCCTTTCGTACTGAGCTTGCCCGGGAAAGGGATCTCCTGGGAAAACACCACGCCCTGCATGCTCATGTCCTGCTGCCCCACGCTCCAGACAAAGGGGGCGCCCACGTTCTGGACCATATACCCGACCATGGGATCGGGCAGCGCTGCTGCGAGCGTTTTCCTTTGATCGGCGGACTCCGCTTTCTTCTGGAACATCAGGATCTCTGGATTGTTCCTGAGCGCTTCCTGCTCAAGATCGGCCAGCGCGACGGCCTTGTCATCCGCCCCGGCAGCAAGGGGAAGCGAAAAAACAATCGCAAGAACAAAAGCTGCTGTTGTTCGCATGGTACTCCTCCCAGTCGCTTCTTGTGCAATGTCCGGGCCATTCTGCCGTTTGGTAATGCTATTGATTAATCATGAAATTACGACGGGAATAACTGAAGCATGCAAGCACGGTTGAAGCGCATCATGAACGCGATGTAGGAAATCATACAACGGATTTATAATAATCCTTCTTATGCAAGTGTACCAGATCGGGGTTTTGTGCGGGAGGTCGAACGAGGGAAAAAGAATTGCTCATGGAGTTCGTAGCTTTCATGCATTCCTAAAAATCTGTAACCACAGAGGGAGCAGACCCGGAGAAAATACCTGTAACAGATCCTCCGTCCCCTCCGCGGTTAACGTTCTGGCTTTTGCCCAACAGACTCTGGAACCGCACTCAACTCTTGTTCAGCTTCTTCCAGTCTGCAAGGAACTTTTCGATGCCGATGTCCGTGAGCGGATGCTTTACGAGCTGGTCGATCACGCTGAAGGGAATGGTCGCGATGTGTGCGCCTGCGAGGGCGGCATCGACGACATGGAGCGGGTTCCTGACGCTTGCGACGATGATCTCGGTGCCGTAGCCGTAGTTGCCGTAGATCGTCACGATCTGGCGCACCAGGTCCATGCCGTAGTGGCTGATGTCATCCAGCCTGCCCACGAAGGGGCTCACGTAGGCTGCCCCGACTTTTGCCGCCAGCAGCGCCTGCATGGGCGAGAACACGAGCGTCATGTTCACCCGGATTCCTTTTTCCGCGAGCAGCTTCGTGGCCTTGAGCCCGTCCTTGGTCATGGGCAGCTTGACCACGATGTTCTTGTGGATCTTCGCGAGCTCCACGCCCTCTGCCACCATCCTGTCCGCTTCCAGGCTCACCGCTTCCGCGCTGATCGGCCCGTCCACGATGGAGCAGATCTCGGCGATCACCTGCCTGAAGTCGCGGCCTTCCTTTGCGACGAGCGAGGGGTTCGTGGTGACGCCGTCCACGACCCCGAGGCTTGCCGCCTCGCGTATCTCCTTTACATTCGCCGTGTCGATGAAAAATTTCATGGAGCTCTCCTTTTGTTATGAAAATCAAAAATGCAACAGCACCTGACCCAGATAAAAACGGATTTCATATGAACAAGTATGAATATCTATCATTTCTTTATCGGTCATGAGCAGTGTCAAATGCCTTGATCCGGTTCTGTTTTGTCCTCACCGGGCGGCGAATGAAGCTTCCCGCGTTTCAAGCTCTTCGCCCATTGCCAGCGCTTCATCGATGACCTGTACCGTATGCAGTACGTCGATGTCCGCTCCTGCACGCCGGAGCGCATTCCCGATCTGCAAGCGGCAGCCGGGGCAGCCGGTAACGACCACCGGAGCGCCCGCGGCAATGAGGGTGCGCGCCTTTTCTTCTGCAATGCCG
>DATHDE010000129.1:0-9929 GCA_035490495.1 Nitrospirota bacterium | reverse complement strand
CGGCCGCTGGTTCAGCGTCACGGTGGACCCGATCATGAACGAGTCCGGCGCCATTACGGGCGGCATTCATATAATTAGAGACTTTACGGAGCGCAAACAGGCGGAAGAGGCGCTGATGGCCAGCGAAGAGCAGTATCGGGTTTTGTTCGAAAAGTCACACGACGCGATCATGGTTTTCGCACCGCATGATAACCGGTTCATCAAGGCAAATGCCGCAACTGCCCGGATGTTTGGAGCAAAGGATGAACTGGCATTCACCGCATATACGCCGTGGGACATTTCGCCGCAGCGCCAACCGGACGGGCAGTTGTCATCGGTCAAAGCGCTCGTGATGATCGAGACTGCGTTGCGGGAAGGCTCGGTCTTCTTCGAATGGACGCATAAACGCCTCAACGGAGAAATTTTCCCTGCTACGGTGCTGTTGAACCCTATCGAGATTTCGGGTGAGAAACTGATTCAGGCTACTGTGCGCGATATCACCGAACAGGCGCGGATTATGGCGGCTCTCAGGGAGAGCGAGGAAATGGTGTCGCTGATACTGAACTCCGCTTCCGAGGGCATCTGCGGTATTGACACGGACGGAAACTGCATGTTCTGCAACGCCGCAGGCCTCAGAATGCTGGGATATGCACAAGAGCGCGACTTGATCGGAAGAAACATGCATTCCCTGATACATCATACGACCGAGCATGGTCAGGTCCACTCGCCCGAAAACTGCATATTCCGTCAGTCAATCCAGCAGGAAGAGTCGCTTCACAGTGCTGACGAGACACTCTGGAAGTCGGACGGCACGGGTTTTCATGCCGAGTTCTGGTCTCATCCGCTTAAAAAAAACGGCCGGAACATAGGCGCCGTTATCACGTTCATCGACGTTTCCCAGCGCATCTCGCTTGAAAACCAGTTCCGGCATGCGCAGAAAATGGAGGCGATCGGTCTTCTGGCAGGCGGTATCGCCCATGATTTCAATAACGTCCTGACGGCGATCGTGGGTAATGCTCACCTGGCGCTCATGTCCATGACTCCCGCCGCCGACGGCCGACAGTATATCGACCAGGTGCTGGAATCATCTCACCGTGCCGCTGCACTCGCCCAGAGCCTCCTTGCGTTCAGCAGAAAACAGGCCATCCGGCTGGAACCGCTCAACCTGAATGAAGTTATCGCCAGATTCGAAAAAATTATGCAAAGGCTTATCCGGGAGGACATTGAGCTCTGTACGGTGTTTGCACCAGATGTGCTCTCGATCATGGCGGACCGCGGGCAGATCGAACAGATTGTCATGAACTTGGTGACGAACGCGCGTGATGCCATGCCTTCCGGCGGTAGAATCGGTATCCAAACGAAAGCTGTAGCGCTCGACCGAACATTTCTGGATGCCCACAGATACGGCCGCGAAGGTCAGTATGCGGTTCTTTCAGTGACGGATACCGGCATCGGCATGAGCAAGGAACTCCAGGAGAAAATTTTCGATCCCTTCTTCACGACCAAAGAACCGGGAAAGGGCACAGGCCTGGGGTTGTCCATGGTCTACGGCATCGTTAAAAAACACAACGGGTTCATCAACGTGTACAGCGAGCTGAAAAAAGGTACGACGTTCAACCTCTACTTTCCGCTGGCAGAAAAAAAAGCGATCGCCAAAATTGAAGTAGCGCCGAGCCGTCCCTCTGGCGGCACGGAGACCATTCTGCTGGCTGAAGACAACATTTCGGTCAGGCAAATGATTACGACTGCATTACGAAACTTCGGCTATCGGGTGATCGAGGCGGTTGATGGAACCGAGGTGGTGAAAAAATTTTCGGAAAACGGCCGAGACGTGAATCTCGTGTTGATGGATGGCATCATGCCGGGGCTGAACGGCAAGGAGGCATTCCGGAAAATCCGGGAACTGAGGCCGGACATGCGGGTGCTTTTCATGAGCGGATATCCCGAAGATGTTTTCACCGTAAACGGCGTCCCTGAAAAGGGGATAGACTTCATTCAAAAACCGCTGTCGCTGGTCGACCTTCTGAGAAAGATACGGGAGGAGTTGGACCGGAATAATACCGCATCTTGATCGGGGTCACGAATCTTTTTTTTCAGGCAGTCCGAGAATGTTTCGGATCTCCTCGCCTTCAATCGTTTCCTTTTCCAGAAGCACCGTGGCCAGGGTTTTCAATTTGTCCTGATTGGCAGAGAGGATTTCCTGCACCCGCCGGTAGGCTGTGTCGATAAGTCTTTTGGTCTCCTCATCGATTTCCCGCGCAGTGTCTTCGCTGTACTCCTTTGCACTCGACGGCAGGCCGATATCAAGAAACATGGGGCGCCGTTCCTTTTCGAAGGTGAGCGGGCCGAAACGCTCGGTCATGCCGTACTCTGTTACCATGCTGCGCGCAATAGTAGCAGCGCGCTGAAGGTCGTTTTGCGCGCCCGTGGAAACTTCATGGAATACAATCTCCTCGGCCACGCGGCCGCCAAGCATGACGCACAGTTTGTCTTGCAGTTCTGTCTTGGTCATCAAATAGCGGTCTTCCGTGGGCAGCTGCAAGGTGTACCCCAGGGCTGCGATGCCGCGCTGGACGATCGAGACGCGGTGAACGGGGTCGGTCGTGGGGAGCATCTCGGCAACGATGGTATGGCCGCATTCGTGGTACGCAACCGTCTCTTTTTCCTTCTTGTTCATAACCCGCCGCTTCTTCTCGAGTCCGGCCACGATGCGGTCGATAGCAGCCTCGAAGTCCGACATGTCGACCTCGGTCTTGCCTTTCCGGGCAGCGAGCAGGGCCGCTTCGTTGACGATGTTTGCCAGGTCCGCTCCGACAAAGCCCGGGGTGCGCGATGCAAGCACGGTAACATCGACGTTTTTCGAAAGCTTTACGCCGCGGAGATGGATCTTCAGGATGTCCTCGCGGTCCTTGATGTTCGGCCGGTCGACAAGCACATGCCGGTCAAAGCGTCCGGGACGCAAAAGAGCCGGGTCAAGGATCTCAGGCCGGTTCGTGGCCGCCATGATGATCACCCCTTTGCGTGCATCGAAGCCATCCATCTCAGCGAGAAGCTGGTTCAGCGTCTGTTCGCGCTCCTCATGCGCACCAGCCATGCCCACACCGCGCGCGCGGCCGAGGGCGTCCAGTTCGTCGATGAAGATGATGCACGGTGCCTTTTGCACGGCCTGCTGGAATAGATCGCGAACGCGCGATGCGCCGACTCCTACGAACATCTCTACAAATTCGGAGCCGGACATGGAAAAGAACGGCACTTTGGCTTCACCAGCCACGGCCTTGGAAAGGAGTGTTTTTCCCGTACCCGGAGGACCAACGAGGAGCACCCCCTTGGGAATTCGGCCGCCGAGCTTCGTGAATTTATCGGGATTGCGCAAAAACTCGATGATCTCGACCAGTTCTTCTTTTGCTTCGTCCACGCCGGCGACGTCGTTGAACGTCACTTTGACGTCGCTTTCGCCGTAAATCTTTGCGCGCGACTTTCCGAAGCTCATAAAGGTTTCCGGGCCGCCGCCCCCGCCCATTCTTCGGAACACGAAGCTCCAAATCAGGATCAGCACCACAAGCGGAAGGATCCAGGTCAGCAGAAAATCGCGCACCCAGTTGTCAGAAATTTCACCACGGTAGGAAATTCCATTCGCTTCAAGAGAAGCGATCAGGCCGGGGTCCTCGATTCGTACGGTGGAGAATGGTTTGCCCTTCTCCTCCTTGTCCTTCGCAGGCATGCGGACGCCTTTGATGTGATCCCGCGTGATGATCAGATCCTGGACTTTTTTTTCCGTCACCGAGGTCTTGAATTCGCTATAAGGAATCTCGTCCGTGGGGGGCGCCGAAAAAAGTCTGAACATGCTGACAAACATCAGCGCAATAAGCACATAAAAGAGGATTTGCGAGCCTTTTTTCATGAGCGACCTCGTGTATAAAACACCTTCAAGAAGCAGCGAGCTCCGGCATACGTCCGATCCGGTACATTTTGCATATTACATTCGTCCTGACACACCGATACCGATGCCGAAAAAAAACCGTGGTCCCTCTTGTGCTTGCCAGAGGTGGAGCGCCTTGATATTCAAAACGGGATAACTGTACATGATATCGTCGATAGCCATTGATCTGTGCCCGGAGACTTCTCCGATTGCACCGATTAAACGGCCGGGCTGAAAGACCGCAGCATCAAGATACTGGTTTGTTACGAGCAGAAACCTTCCTTCTGTGACATCCGTGTCGAGCGGTCTTCCGCTGCCGTCCGTCGGTTTTTGCAATACCTCAATTTGCGTTTCCTCTTTGCCGTTCCTGACCGAAACGATCACGCCTCCCAGCAGAATCCAGGCGCCCTTAAAGGAGTCCGGTGCCGTGCGAATCTCATGAAACGTCACCTTGCTGTCCACCCGGTCCAGCACCTCCCGGGGAAACGGTGGCGTGCAGGAACTCGCCGCGAAAACAAGCACAAGAACTATGCGTTGTAGCGCCCGGTTCATTGTACTTCTCTCACCATGAACGCTGAGATGGACTTTGAGGCGGACCGGCAGGGCGGTCCAGCGGATCAACCCATTGGGGCTTTTCCCATCCCTGGCGTTCCAGCGGCCACAGCTTCAGTTCTTTTGACAGAACGACCGGATAGCTGTATTCGAGCTCATCAGGAAAGTAGTCACGCATACCCGCGATTTCGCATGCCACGGTGATCTCGCGGTCAGGCGTAAACAGCAACGTGTTCAAATGCACGGAAGTTATGAGGAGAAATCTTCCGCCTGTCCGGTCCGTACGCTTGGGCTTTCCCCAAAGGTCAAGCGGCTTTTGGATGACCTCCAGCATTGTTCCCTTCTTCGTATCCGTGATGTGCGCGATGACGCCGCCCAGAATGATGGTTTTGCCTTTGTAGGAAGCGGGGTCGGCCTGCAGCATCTCGAAGGTCAACGCCTTGTCTGCCTGATCCACCATATCCCGCGATATGGCGTAGGTGCAGCCTTGAGCCAGCATCAGTACCAATGCAGAGAAAATGAAAACATGGTTCATGAAAAACCGCCTACTCATTCATTTGGCTCGGTGGGAACGGGGGGAGGGGAGCGCTGGCGTACGCAGCAGGCGTCGTCTAGGCGACAGCCCGGTGATCCGATTCCTCATCGATTTTTTTCCGCACGATAGCCGGGACATCCAGCCCGCTGAGATCGAAATTTCCCAGCTCTCGGGCAAGAAGGTTGATTTTCTCACCAGACTGAAGATGTTTGTTGATGATAATCCGGCGCGTCTCCATAACCCGGCACGAGCCTCCTTTTGACGTCTTCAGGTCGTCGTAGGAAACCTTAATGGACAGCGCGTCGGCTATTTTTTCAAGATCAGCGAGCGATACCTTCATAATCCGACTTTCTTCCTCTAGTATACCAGATTATCATTCGATTCTGGCTGTGGGCAGAGACGACATCCTGGATTCACCGGCCGCCCAATGATTTGTATTTCACAGCGCGTCAAGCAGGCCATGAAAATAATCATCGGTCCTGCTTTTCTGCGGTCAGGTTGCTAGGCTCCCTCTTTGTGAACTTCCAGAATGCTCACCACATTGATATTCGCATCCTTCAGCGCTTTTTGAATGTCTGCAAGCTTCGCATCCTGAACTTTCAGGATGAAATTTGTTTTGACTGCCATGGATGGCCCTCCTTGCTGGGGTGCATGTGATGAAACATGCGTAGTTAAACATTGCGTCACCATAGCATAAAGATATCAATCAAGTCAATATGGAAGTGGTTGCCCGTGCATAGCGCCGCCGTACGCGATGATTGCGCTGTTCCCGAAAAGCGCGGAGAAAAGAATAATTTTTACTTGCTATTTTGAAACAGAGTGTATATACTTCTCACCGAATCACGCACCTACCTGCCCAGTGCAGTTAGAAATTTTCCTAATAATATTTAAGGAGGTAAGTTTATGGCAAAAGCCATGACGAAGTCTCAAATTGCGGACCATATCGCAAAGAAGGCAGACATTAAGAAGAAGCTGGCTGTTCAGATACTCGAGGACATTGCCACGCTTGCATACAAAGAAGCAAAGAATGCCTTCACGCTGCCCGGCCTCGGCAAGCTCGTTCTCGTGCAGCGCAAAGCGCGTATGGGCAGAAATCCTCAGACAGGCGAGGCCATCAAGATCCCGGCCAAGAAGGTTGTTAAGTTCCGCGTGGCCAAAGCCGCAAAAGAGGCTATCCTCGGCAAAAAGTAATTCAGCTCGTGCTGCGTCTTCATGTGTACAACCTCAAGGCATTCCGGAATTCCGGAATGCCTTTTGCGTCTTGCGTGCCCTATGAACATTGAACTGCTCCTTTTTTTTCTTTATCCTCTTGCGCTCATTTCCCCGCGTCTGATCATGCCAGCGCTCATTTTGCATGCGACGGTCATTGGAATGAGCGCGGCAGAATTCGGAAGAATTCCCCTTATCGGTATGCGCGAAACGCTGGGATTCCTCGCATTCGCCGTCGGTGTGGTCTTTGTGCTGGTTGCATGGAAGAGGACGCGCGGCCCTTTCTCTTCGATGACTGTTGCACTGGTGATGCTTCTGCTGGCAGCGCGTACGCTGTCTCCTGCCGCGATGCCGGGTCCGTTGCCGCCCGTTCTCAGGACGATCTGGTTTGAGCTGCACGTTATCCTCTCGTTTGTAGCATATTCGCTTTTCGCTATAGGTGCGCTGTTCGGCATTCTCGCTACCCGTCCCGGCGGTGCCCCAGAAGAAGCGCGCCAGTACCGCTGTTTGCTCCTGGGGTATACGCTTTTTTCCATCGCCATGATTTTCGGCGGCATGTGGGCACACTATGCGTGGGGCTCCTACTGGCTCTGGACGCCCAAAGAACTCTGGACGACGATCGTCTGGCTCTATTACAGCCTCTATCTGCACGGCCGTCTTGTCCGCGGATGGAGCGGCCGTATTGTTGTCGGAATGGGCATATTCGGATTTCTTATCGTGCTCTTTACGTATGCGGGTGTAGGGCTGTTGATGAAGAGTTCACATCAGTTTTGATCATCTGGCAGGAAAACCGGTAACTTAGATCCGCAGGGAGCCGGTCTTCACAGACCGCCGACCCAGAGGTTCCGAGTATTCAGTGTGGCATTTCACGATGCCGACTAAGCGGGCGCTGAAATGCCTTCTCAGGTGGTGCCTGAATATTCCGGACTCCAGAGTGAAGGCCTCCTATGAAAAAATTTTTTCTTTCTCTTAAGACCACGGTCTGGATCCTGACAGCGCTTGTCTGCCTTCTTTTCGTCGGATCCTACCTTATGCAGCGCCATCGCGGCGTGTTCGGACCGATGAACGATGACATCATCCTGCGCTGGGTTCGACAAACAGCAATCATGAATATAGGCAGCACGTGGTGGTTTTTTGCAGTTGTTGCCGGATTGGTCATTCTCACCATCAATACTCTCGTCTGCAGCACCGAAGCGATCGGTCGCAAATGGACCCGGGCGGATTTCCTTCTCCGCGTGTCGCCGCAGATAGTACATGTCGGATTTCTTTTCATCTTGCTCGGCCATCTTCTCGGAGCGGTAATGGGATACCGCATTTCAGGCTCCATGCCAGAAGGCGCATACGCGCCACTGCCCGATGATCTTTCCCTTCGCCTGCACCGAATTCGAGTACAAACGGACGAGCGGGGTTTTATGACAGAATGGTCTGCAGATGTAACGATGTATGACAATAATGAGCCTGCGAAGACCGGGATTCTCGGTCCGAACCAGCCTGTTTTCTACAAGGGGGCTGGAGTATATCTCAAGACTCTCGAGTTCTCCCAAGGTCCCACTGCGGTTCTGATCATTGCAAAAGACCCAGGCGAGGTATATGCCTTAACCGGCGCCGTCTTTTTCTTCGTCGGCATGATTGCGCTGCTTGTACTCAAGTGGAATGCGAAAAGACGGGAGCCGGAGAACTCGTTGGAAGCGGTTGAGGCTGCAGATCAGTAATATTATTATGAGCAAGCGTGTTCTTGTAGCTATGAGCGGCGGAGTCGACAGCTCGGTGACAGCCGCGCTCCTTCAGAATGCGGGTATGCATGTTGAGGGCGCGACCATGAAGCTGGCTGCCGGTTTATGCTGCGATATCGGTTCGGCGGCAGATGTGTGCACTCATCTGCACATTCCGCACCGCATCATACACGCGGAGGACGAGTTTTCCCGGCAGGTGGTCAAGGATTTCATTTCAGAATATCGGTGCGGAAGAACGCCTAACCCCTGTGTCAGGTGCAATGAACGTATCAAGTTCAGCCTGCTTCTCGATTATGCGCGAGAGCAGGGGTTCGATTATCTCGCCACGGGTCATTATGCCCGCATAGAGCAGGAGCCTGGCACGTCGCTCTTTGTTCTGAAAAAGGGTTTGGACAAAGCCAAGGACCAAAGTTACTTCTTATACCGCCTGACGCAGGCGCAGTTGAAGAATATACTCTTTCCGCTCGGAGGGATGAGTAAGTCCGAGGTAAGAGCGGCTGCGCGCAGCTTCGGGCTCCCGGCGGCGGAGCGGCCCGAAAGCCAGGAGGTCTGCTTCATCCCGGACAATGACTATCGGACGTTTCTCAAAGAGCATGCACCGGAAACATTGAGGCCGGGCGAAATGGTGCTGTCTGATGGGAAAATCGTTGGGCAGCATACGGGAATCGCTTTTTTCACTGTGGGACAGCGAAGACATCTCGGAGTGGCGGCAGGTGATCGTTTATATGTAATAAGAATCGACGCAAAAACAAACCGCGTTGTTCTTGGGCGTCTGACGGAACTGCAAAAAAGGGAAATGATGGTTGCAGATCCCGTTTTCGTTTCAACTTCTCCTCAAATGCCTGTTGCCGCCACGGTGAAAATCCGTTACCGATCACCACTAGTTCCGGCAGTTATCGAACGGGCTTCTCATGAAGCGCTGCACGTTATCTTTGATCATCCGGTCTCTGGAATATGCCCTGGCCAGGCAGCAGTGATCTATGACGGTGACCGGATCATTGGCGGCGGTATTATTGCCAATTATTAATATAAGGAAGAAAAAAAGCCATGTATCAAAATATGAGCACCATCTGCATTGTTCTTACCGAGAATGTCTAATGTACTTCCCACCAAATCCAGAAGAATTTAATATTATGAAATCAGATAGTTAAATCCAGCCTGCTGCAAAACCGATTCAAAATTTCTGTATCGATAGGATACAACAGGAGCATCTTGTTTTAATGCAGACAAAATGACTGAAAACAGCATGTATCCCAGGTATACACATTTAAAAAGGGATTACTAAGCATCTTGTTTCATTTGGATACAGTTTAATATTGCTCAATTTTTTTCTTAATTATTTCAGTATGATTTCGAGTCATGACTGGGGCATAGTAATTGCTTATTAGAAAGGATTATGATTACGCCCAAGAAAAAAATATTGATTGTAGATGAAGCGGGATTTACCCGCATCTGTTCCGCTATCCTGGAAAAGGAAGGATACGGGACCAATTCTGTTGCCGATATTCAAAAGTGGGACAATGAGTTCGATCATAATAACATCGGCCTTGTCATTACAAGCTATCCCTATGGTGCTTTCGTCCTTGAAAATTTGAAGGAAACCAATATTCCCTTCATTGTTTTATCAGATCAGATGAGTGGCGATTTAATATCAAAACTCGATGATTTTGATAAGTCTCTCTATCATTGCATGATAAAGCCACTGGATTATCATAAGTTCAGGACTCTTGTGAGCGAGGCAATGAATGCGTCAGCATCTGAGAAAGTTCAATAGCTTACGAAATATCAACGGCACGAAAAAAAATTAAACACAAAAGGATAGAGTCCAATGTACGAACAATTTTTCAATTTAAAAATGAAGCCGTTTGAGCTGGTACCGAATCCGAGCTTTCTCTATTTAAGCAAAACGCATAAGCGTGCATTTCGTTACCTTCAATACGGCATCAGGGAAAAAGCGGGCTTTATTCTGCTTACCGGAGAAGTCGGCTCGGGGAAAACCACG
>DATHDE010000128.1:0-16512 GCA_035490495.1 Nitrospirota bacterium | reverse complement strand
AGCATCGCATTGTACCCGAACCCTCCCCAGATGACCCCTGCCAGTTTGAAGTCAAGCAGATTGTACCGTTCGAGGGGCGGCCGTTCGTTCGCTCGTGCCGTCCTGTCTTCCTTTTCCATGATCGGTGCGAAGGGATCACGGCGGCCCGAAGGATTATACGCGTATTCGAGTTCAGGCTGGGTCGCGCTCATGGTCGGTGTCGGCTGACTAACCGGTTTTTGGACCTGTTTCGGTACTACATTGACAGGAACGGGCGCTTTTGTCGAATCGGAACACGCAACAATAAAAGCTGGGATGAAGAGCCCGATTGCCGCAATGAGCAAATGCCTATTGAACTTTTTTCGCTGTCTGAGGAGCAGGTTCACTTTTTTTCTCCACTGCCGCAAAGGTCATGGCTGTACAGGCAATATCCATTTCCACATTACCGCTTTTCCCGATTTTTGCACCGCCCATCCTGATATTGGAAATATTCACAATACGTGTCAGTTTCCCAATGCGATCAAACAGCAATGCCGTATTGTGATATCCGCCGGTCAGGGCCAGCGATACCGGAATTTCTTCATACAGCCCGCTAGAATGTGTCCTCGGTTTGTCCGGCTTCCATGACTTGAGAACAAGGCCGGATTTATTAACAAGATTCTGGATCTGGCGCAAAAGACCCGAAACCTCGCTCCCGGGCGGAAGCTGCTCTGTGAGAACAACCAGCCGCGCCTGCAGATTCTTTACTTCAGCTTTGAGCTCATCAAGTTTCTTTATTTTGGCATCATTCTCCTGTATCTTCGTATTGAGTGCGGCAAGGGAATTATTGAGCTCCTTTATCTTTGTGTTCATGGGAATCTGAAACTGGATAATATAGACGACAACGATCACAACGATGAGAACACCGAAGGATATCAGCCGTGTCTTTGGAGATATTTTTTGCAGTTTATCTAGTGGCAAGGAGATCATCATAGCCCCTTATACGTAAACTGAATTTTATACTTATACATATCCAGACCTTCATGCCGTATCTGGCTCGTCTCCAGCAGCATGACATTTGTCAGCAGGCGTGAAGCCTTCAGATTATCCACGAATCTGACCACATCTTCATTCGTGAACGCTTCGCCATCGAGATTGATATTGTTGTTGCTTTCCGTCAGTGACGACAAATTTACGCCCAGCGGGAGTGCCTTGCTGATCTCATCAAGAAGCCGGACCGGACCGGATTGATTTTTCTTCAGCCGTTCGATAACATCGATTTTCTCGCTGACCTTCCTGCGTTCCTCTTCGACATTTTTTACCTCTTTGAGGGTGTTGTCCTGTTCCCGCAGCTTCGCCTCCGATGAGACTTTCTCTTTTTCCAGGGCTGCGATCTGGTTCTTCTGCTTGTTTACGACGTACCACAGGACTATGCCGATAAGGATCAGGACCAAAACAGCCAAAAGCGCCTGTTTCTGCAGATCCATTACTTTCTTAGGCGGCTTTTTCTTTGTCGGTAAGAGATTGATTTTAATCATCGGTCTCCGGGCCTCCTTATGGCAAGCCCTACAGCCACGGCGCAAAGCGGCGCGGATTCCGCTATCAACGCGGCGTCAAATCGCTTTGAATCAATTTTAATATTTTTAAACGGATTGCTTACTTCAACGGGAATTTCAAGCCGTTCCGAAAGGGTAGTTGTAAAATTGCCTACTCGTGCACATCCCCCGGAAACAAGAACCCGTGAAACCTTATCGCTCCCGGTTGTAGATCGGAAAAATTCAAACGAACGCTGCGTTTCAGAGACAATATCATCCGTTACCGTCGCCATGACGGCAGAAATCTGCTCCTTGTCCGCACCTTCGACTTCTTCTCCCCGTTTGACTTTTTCCGCATCTTCATAGGTTAAGCCGAAATCACGCTGCAGGGCTTCCGTGTAGCGGTTGCCGCCTACGGTGATGTCGCGCGTGAAAATCGACATGCCGTCCTTCAGAATGTTTATGTTCATAACAGATGCCCCGATGTTCAGGAGGGCTATTGTTCCCACTTCGACGTCATAATTTAATTCATACATGTTCGCCAGGGCAAACGCGTCCACATCCATGACCACGGGGTCGAGGCCGGCCTCTTTAACCAGATTCACATAGTCGTTGATCTTATCCTTTTTCACGGCGACAAGGAGTACGTCTGCCTGACCTTCCGCAGCGCCGGGACCGAGCTTCTGAAAGTCGACATTCACGTCGTCGATGGAAAACGGAATATATTGTTCAGCTTCCCATTTAATGGACTCGGAAAGCTCTTCATCGGACATATCCGCAATGGAGACGCGCTTGATGATAACCGAACTGCCGGACACCGATATGACGACCTCCTTGGTCGACACCTTCTGAGCGGCCAGAAGATCCTTGATCGCCTCGACAACGCGGCCGGCATCCATGACCGCGCCTTCCACAATGACTTCGGGTGGCAGGGGGATGAGTCCGAATTTCAGGAGTTGATAGCTTTTGCTCGTTTTTTTCACCTGTACGAGCTTGATAAAAGTGGACCCGATGTCCAGGGCTATGGGATCACTTTTTCTTGAGAATAACATTATCGCTCCGTAAGAATAACATTTTACCTAGCTGGCGTTCTTGCTCTTCATGATCTTTTCAATAGTGCGTACATTGCTCTCGCTGTAAACCCGCCACCCGCGCCAATCGCGGCCGACACCGGACAGCAATCCTTCACTCTCCCACCGAAAGAGCGTAGCACGCGAGATGTCGAAACGATTACAAATCTCATTAGTTTTATACTTCTTCGGGCTTTTAGAGCTTTTGCGAGTGACCATGACACCCTCATCGGATAATTTACTTATAGTAGATATAGTAAGTATAGTTAAGATAATACTCAAAAAACTTTAGTTGTCAAGTTTTTTTTAAAATATTTCTTTTGAAAACAAGGGCCTACGAGATATTGTATTCGTAAGTTGCACGAACCACCATATATAGAGGAAGTATTATGTTTGGAAACAGAAACAAAAAGCAGTCGATTGATGATATTCTGCAATCCATCGACACCGGCGAATGCAAGAATATGTCTTGGCACACCCGGGTGATACACGCCGCTTGTGGATTTTACCCGGAAAGCAGCAACACCATGTCAAACAATGCGGAAGGCTGGCTGAAATTAAGTAAATGATAAATTGGCCTGCACCGGGATGTGACACAGACGATTTTTGAATGCGAAGATAGATGGGAATGGATTGACAGGTTTAAAAAAAAAGGAGAGGCTGATGCCTCTCCTTATGTTTTCATAGATTCAAAACTGTTCGCGTTTCTAGTCAGCTCCGTGCGGCGTTGCAAATGAGCTCGCTCTCCGGGCTGCCATATCCATAAGCACGCGCTCGGTACCGAATCTTCCAGGCTCGTACTTGCGGATTTTGAGCTTCTCGCGGGCCTTATCGATCAGACTCAGCGTCAATTCAAGGATTTTGCCGGGATCTTCCTCGAAATAGTAGCCCGCATTTACCAGATCCCACCACTTGTTTTCCATGATGTCTTTCAGTGTCTTGCTCGCGCTTACAGGCGAGCCGGCGCCGAATATGGTCGGGACTCCTGATGCAACGAGATAGGTGCCGATTGCAATGGCCTTCTCGCTCATCCACTCCGGAGCAATACCCACTGCCGGGAGCCCGCCAATGTCGTCTCCGAGGCCGCCCTCTTCCGCGATCGCAGAAGCAACAGTCAGGATGCGGGAGTTGTCTACACACGAGCCCATATGGAGGATGGGAGGAATGCCGATGGCCTCGCATACTTCACGCAATCCCTTGCCCGCATGTTCAAGCGCCATTTCGGGCGTCAGATAACCGGCCTTTGCCGATGCCATGGCCGAACAACCGGTTTGCACGACCAGCACGTCGTTCTTTATGAGCTCGCGGCTCAGGAAATTGTGCATGCTGTCCTGGCTGATTCTCGGGTTGTTGCAACCGGCAATGCCGACTACTCCCCGTATGCGCCCCGCGATGATGGCATCGTTCAGCGGCCGGAACGAGCCGCGATACTGACCGCCCTGCATATATTCGATATATTCATGCGAGAAGCCGGCGATCAAATCAGCAGGCTTGACGTGAGCCTGCGCAACCATTTCCTTCTTCCGATTCGGGAAGTTGTCGATGGCCAGACGTACGACCTGCTTGGCAAGGTCGAGCGCGTGGTGTTCGTCATACTGGATGTGAATGGCGTCTTTCATTCTTCCCTTGGGGGTGGTGGTGATGACCTTCGTGTGGTACTTCTTCGCCAGTTCACCGATGGCGGGCATGATGCACTGCACGTCAACCACCATCGCTTCGACCAGGCCCGTTATAATACCGAGCTCCTGTTGTAAAAAACCGCCCGCAGTGGCGATACCGTGCCGAATCAGGATTTCATTTGCCGTGCAGCACATACCGACAAGTTTGACGCCCTTCGCACCTTTTGACTGGGCATAGGCAATCAGTTCGGGATCCTCGGATGCAACCACGAGCATTTCTGCAAAGGAGGGCTCATGACCATGGACAACAAGATTCACATGGTCTTCCATGAACACATCCAGGCTCGCGTTTGTCCTGTGAGGCTTGGGGGTCCCGAAAAGAATGTCTGAAATATCGGTGCCCATCATGGAGCCGCCCCAGCCGTCGGCAAGAGCCGTCCGCATGGCTCCCATCATGATATTATTGACTTCCTGGTCGACGCCCATATGCGTGCGGTGCAGCATCTCGACGACCTCGCGGTCGATGGCACGGGGGGCGATGCCCAGTTTTTTCCATGTTTCCTGCCGTTTTTTAGGAGCGCGCCCCAGATAAGTGATCGTTCCCTGCTGCTGGCCGAACTGTTCGAGGAACTTGAGCGCGACTTTTTCAGCCACTTCGTTTACGGATTTTCCTTCAACATTGATGCCCAGATATCCGGCAACACGGTTCAGCTTGCGCACATCCTTGACCTGGAAATCCTTTGCCTCGCCGCGCGCCACAGCAAGCAATGTGTTCGCCATATCTCGTGCATGGTCCGAATGCGCCGCGGTCCCTGCGGCAACCATGCGGGCGAAATTTCTTGCCGTCACAACGGGGAGCGTCGCCCCGCAGACGCCAACTGCTTCGTCTTCCTTTCCTACGAGCCGGCACGGGCCCATATGACACATTTTGCAACACGCCCCCGAATGGCCGATGGGACAGGGTTTCAGCCTCTCTACGCGGTCGAATGCTGTTTCTATTTTTTTCTGCCCAGCCACTTTCAGCAGCGCTTGGGCAGCCGGGTCAACAGATTTCAAATCTTCTCTCATGGTTTACTACTCCTTTCTAAATCATGCTGAATATTGAAACTATTCCTCCCGAATTAGTAATATCGCCTTACCATCAGGAACACAAAACACTCTCACTCTATAGACAGCGTAACGAACCGAGCTGATTCCGAGTCTCGATTCGGGAGAACGAAAAAGCGATCATTTCTGGAGTGCCGGCTGCTTTACTTCAAGAACCTTCACCACACCGGATTGCGACAGCATGCCCGCATTGATCGCCGCCAGCAGTTTCGAGGATGAAACAGCTGAGGACTGCCCTGCCTTGGCGGCAACGGGTTTGCAGGACGGCGCTTCCAATTTCCCGGCTTTCACCTTCTTCACTGCCGATGCCACGTCCTTCGCCTTGAACCCTTTTGTCTTGCTGATACGCTGAGAAAGCTCGGCCGAGATTTCAACTCCGTCTTTTGCATCGCCGGCAACGGCCTGTGCAGCAGTCAGGATTTTCGCCGTGCCGTATATATTTACAATGCTCCCCTGACGTTCATAGAGTGATGTCATCGGGAGAACGACATCCGCCTTTTCCGCCAGGGAAGTCATATGGCTTGCCATGACAACCGTAAAGCCCGATTTGAAATCAGTGCCTGAAACAGGCCCCGCAATCATGAGGGCCTTTGTGCCGGATTTCATATCATCGTAGCCCGAACCGGATTTCTTGACTTTCACAAAGCCCGGCTCCATATCGGACTGACAACCCATCTGCATCACGCCGACTGCATTTGCTTCAAGCAAAAGCGGCAGAACCCCTGCCCCCTTGACCAGGGCAAGGTTCACGGCCTGCTGCGATGCCGCCTCGTTCGTTGAAATACCGGTCCCGATTACGACAACCGGATGTTTGGCTGCCGCAAAGGCCTTCGCAGCAAGGGTAATCTGTTCTGCGGACACGCCCGAGGCTGCCGCAGCATCCTCCACGCTCACGAGCGCTTTCTTGAGCCCGTCGATACCTTTCGCGGTCGGCGCTGCGCCTTCCGCAATCGCGGCATTCATCAACCCCGCAAGAAGTGCGGTGTCCGTTCCGCCTTTGATTTGCAGAAGGATGGCATTCTGATGACCCGCCAGATCAGTCTTCAATGTGCTTACGACAATAACCTTTGCTCCGGCCTGCGCTCTCCTGCGGATCGCGACATCCACTTCCTGGAGCGACTGCTTCTTTTGCGACGGGTCAGCGCCGATCACGACAACGCAGTCTGCTGAACCGATATCCGCTGCCGACGCAACGCTTGCGCCGTTGTCGCCATACGCAGCGCGAAGCGCCGCAAGGAGACCGGAAGCATAGGACGATGCTGCTGTGTCGATATTCGCACTGCCCACGACGTCCCGCGCCAGCGACTGGACTGCATAGGCTTCTTCGTTGGTGAGTGATCCGGATGCGATGAATCCGGCGTTCGCACCGGCTGACTTGAGCCCGGCTGCGGCTGCATCCAGGGCGTCATCCCATGTCGTTGGTACGAGTTTGCCGCCCTGCTTCTTCATGGGCGCCGAGATGCGGTTGGAAGCATGGAGAGAATCGAATCCGAATCTGCCGATCGCGCAGAGGTAGCCGTTGTCTTCCTTGGCATTTACCTTGACGATTTTGCCGTTCTTGCTGCTCGTGACAACGCTGCATCCGGATGCACATGCCGTGCATGCGGTTTCCTGTTTCTGGAGGTCCCATTCGCGGCCGTGCTGCCACCGGTCGCGCTCCATGATCGTGTTCACGGGGCAGGCGTCCACGCAGGAACCGCAGAAGGTGCAGCCTGATTCATGGAGCGGCTTGTCCAGGGCCGTAGACACTTTTGTCGTGATTCCGCGCCCCATAAAATCGAGCACGTTCGTGCCCTGCTCCTTGCAGACGCGAACGCACCTGCCGCACAGAATACAGTAGTTGTTGTCGATGGTGATGAAGGGGCTGCGGTCGTTCAGCTCGTAGTTGAAGCTCTTTCTTCCGAACGACGACTCGCGGATGCCGAGATCAGCGGCATACCGCTGCAGGTCGCATGCGCCCGCTTTGGGGCAGGTCATGCAATCCAGCGGATGGAAAGACAGCACAAGGTCGGTAACGAATTTCCGGATTTCCTCGACCTTCGGCGTCGTGGTCTGGACCTTCATGCCTTCCTTGGTGCGCGTCGTGCACCCGGTCATGGGCGCTTTCATGCCTTCGATCTCGACCATGCACATACGGCACGCCCCGACACCGCGCAGTTCCTTGATATGGCAGAGGTTCGGTATGTGGATCCCAACAGTCGCTGCTGCATCAACCAGGGTCATACCCTCGGGCACTGATACGGCCTTCCCGTCAAATACCATGTTCACCATCTTCGTCGTCATAATCTCCTCCAGGTTCCTTGCTAGAAAAGTTTCTGCAGCCGCCCCCCTCGCGGGCACCGGCTGCCGTCGTTTCTCTTACCGATTTAACGAACCGCACCTACCGTATCATGAATTGCGCAGGCAGGGGCATGGCCCGTCGCTTTGCCGCTCACGTCGCAGGTGCATACAAGTGTGCGAACCGGCTCCTTCTGGTCCGCCTCGCGGTCCTTTTCCACAATGACGACCGCATTTTCAGGGCAGACTTTGATGCACTCCCCGCAATGCGTGCACCGCCGCTGCCGGATGCGATAGGGAGTAAACCCGGTTTTGCCCGGGATCATTTTCTGTCCTTCGATCGCATTGTCTTTGCAGGCCGCCCTGCACTTGTCGCAGACGGTACAGAGCGCAGGATCGATCTCATAGGTGATCAGCTGCTTGCATTCGCGATAGGAGCAAACGCCCTTGATGTGGTGCTCGAGGTCCGCCGTGCTTGCCGCGAGGAAGGCTGAAAGAATATCAGCGTGGTCCTTGCCCTTCTTGCACATGCCGCCGTCTTTCACGTCGGCAGCGATCCGCTTGAGAAGAACAACATCCTTATCCCGGCCGTTTCCTGCCTGGATCGCCTCCAGAATCTTGATCGCGTCGAAGATCCCGAGCTTGCAGGGATGGCATTTGGAGCACATGCCGTCCTTGGAATTGTCATTATAGAAGTGAATGAGTTTTTTCCGTGTTGCCTCAACGGGGCATTTATTTTCCTGCTGCGACATGGGCCCCTCCCTTCTCGATCACGATGGCCTGCGTGGGGCAGACGCTGTAGCATGCTTTGCATTTCGTGCAGTAGTCCTGGTCGATGAAGAAGCGGTCGCGCAGCTCGACAACGGAGTCGAATGCGCAGGCCTGTTTGCACAGACCGCAGAGGATGCAGTGCTCCGGCCGGATGCGGAACGTGCCGAGTCCCTGGCAGCGCTTTGACCGGCAATACTTGTCATGGACGTGTTCCTCATACTCTTCGCGGAAATAACGGATTGTCGAGAGCACGGGATTCGGTGCGCTGGTCCCGAGACCGCAGAGCGACCCTGCGACGACCATCTTCCCCATCTTTTCAAGCCGCTCGATGTCGCCGGGCTCGCCCCTGCCGCTCGTGATTTTGTCCAGCATCTCATACATCTGCCACGTGCCGAGGCGGCAGGGCGGACACTTGCCGCAGGACTCGGTCTTGGTAAAGGACAGGAAGAACTTCGCCACGTCCACCATGCAGTCGTCTTCATCAAGGACCACCATACCGCCGGACCCCATCATGGACCCGACGCTGGCAAGCGTGTCAAAGTCAACGGGCATATCGAGGAACTGTGCGGGGATGCAGCCGCCGGACGGACCGCCTGTCTGGACCGCTTTGAACTGCTTTTCCGGGTTCAGCATGCCGCCGCCGATGTCGAATATGATCTCCCGCAGAGTGATGCCCATGGGCACTTCGATGAGGCCGGTGTTCTTGATCTTGCCCGTGAGGGCGAACACCTTGGTCCCTTTTGATTTTTCCGTCCCGATCTTCGTATAGTAGTCGAGCCCCTTGGTGATGATCGTCGGAACGTTCGCGAAGGTTTCAACGTTGTTCAGGTTCGTGGGCATGTTCCAGAGGCCGCCTGCAGCCTCGGACAGGCGCGGAGGACGGGGACGCGGCATGCCGCGCTGTCCCTCGATCGATGAGATCAGGGCGGTCGATTCGCCGCAGACGAATGCGCCGGCGCCTTCCTTGATTTCGACATCGAATTCGAGGCCCGAACCAAGAATATTCTTGCCCAGAAGCCCCATGGCACGCGCCTGCGTGATAGCCACACCCAGGTTCTTCACGGCTAGCGGATACTCGTGCCGCACGTAAATAAATCCGTGCTGGGCGCCGATGGCGTAGGCGTTGATGATCATGCCTTCAAGCACGGAATGGGGATCGCCTTCCATAACCGAACGGTCCATGAACGCGCCGGGGTCTCCTTCGTCGCCGTTGCACACCACGGCCTTGATCTTGGCGCCCGACTTTTTCGTATGCTCCCATTTGAGGCCGGCAGGAAAGCCCGCGCCGCCGCGGCCGCGGAGACCCGATTTTTTGATGATATCAATCACCTCATCGGGCTTGATCTCGGTAAGACACTTGGCAAGCCCCATGTACCCGTCTTCCCGGATTGCGTCGTGGATGTTGCAGGGATCGACGATGCCGTTGCGGTGCAGGGCAACGCGCTTCTGTTTTTTGTAGAACGGTATGTCCTTCACCTGTTCATTCGGCTCGGAAAGAGGAAATTCGCGGTAGAGCTGTTTGCGGTAGGGTACGTTGTGGAGCACGGAGTCGGAGTAGAGCTTCGGAATGTCGGCTGCTTTCACTTTCTGATAGAAGATGCTGTTGGGATCCTGGATCACCACCGGACCGCGCTGGCAGAACCCCTGACACCCTGTCTTCACGATCTCCAGCTTGACGCCGCTTTTCTCCGCTTCCTTCTCGAACTGCTCGATCAGCTTCGGCGAGCCTGTTGCCTGACACGCTGTCCCGCAGCACACGCGCACCCGGTGGACGTCGGCGTCCCGGTGCTCCTGCTTCAGCTTCTCACGCAGGGCCGCCAGATCGTTCACATTCTCCAGACGTTTAAACGTGAGTTCCATGTTCACTCCTCGCCATTGTTATGATGTCATCCACCATCTTCGGGGTGAGTTCGCCGTACAGATCCTGGTCGTTCACGGTCGTGACCGGAGCCAGGGCGCAGCATCCGACGCACCCCACGGTCTCCAGCGTGACTGAGAGGTCGCTCGTCGTCTCCCCTTCCTTGATGCCGAGCTTATGCTCCATCTCCGTCAGCACGGCTTTGGCGCCCCTCACGTGGCACGCCGTACCCATGCAGACTTTGATAATGTTTTTGCCGCGCGGCTTGAAGTGAAAATGCTTGTAGAATGATGCCACGCCGTAAACATTGTTCAGTGACAAGTTCAGCCGCTCGGCAATAATCTTCATGGCGTCTTCGGGAAGGTACCCGATCTTTTCCTGGACCCGCTGGAACACGGAGATAAGAATCCCCCGCTGGCCGGAAACATCATCGAGAACTGCATCAACTTTATTTATTTCATCTTGCTGAAGCACCTTGGAAACCTCCCTCTGAATTTACCCGAAGAACGGGTGAATTCCAGATCGATGTACGTAGGTAGACTTTAGTGTTGCGAAGAAAAAGATCGGTGTGATCAGCAACTTCAGAGCATTGACGAAGTTTATCTGCTGATTATGGCGGTTTATATTAGCAACCGATCATAAAAAAAGCAAGAAGAAATACTATAAAAAAAAATCATCGGCAAATAACAGATTCTTGGTTTCTAAACAATAAATGAAGCAGCAATAATAACCTATTTAGAACGTATCAGTTCCTTGTTTTTTTCTGCAATAAATACTCGTGCATAGCCTTCGCAGCTTTCCGTCCAGCGCCCATGGCTGAAATGACTGTTGCAGATCCCGTAACAATGTCCCCCCCTGCATAAACACCTTCCAGATTCGTCCGGCCTGTTTCCGGATCTGCGACAATATACAACTTTTTACTGACCTCAAGATTTTTTGCGCTCTGCGCGATAAGGGGATTTGCTCCTGTTCCGAGTGCCACGATGGCAATGGTTACAGGAATCTCGAATTCAGATCCGAGAACAGGTTTGGGGGAGCGCCTGCCGGAAGCGTCCAGTTCGCACAGGTCCATGCGGACGCACTCAATAGCCCGCACCTGACCCCGGTCGTCACCGAGGATGCGAACCGGATTCGTGCACAGCTCGAACTGTATGCCCTCTTCCTGGGCATGATGAACCTCTTCCCTGCGGGCCGGCAGTTCCAGGAGCGATCGCCGGTAGACAAGAATGACTTCCGCGGCGCCGATGCGAAGCGCCGTGCGAGCCGCGTCCATGGCGACATTGCCGCCCCCGAATACCGCCACGCGGTCCCCGTGCTTTACGGGCGTATCGAATTCCGGAAAGCGGTACGCCCGCATGAGGTTGACGCGGGTCAGAAATTCATTCGCGGAATAGACGCCGTTGAGGTTTTCGCCGTCGATGCCCATGAATTTGGGCAGGCCTGCGCCGCTGCCGATGAAGCAGGCATCGTATTCCTTCATAATCTCGTCGATCGTAATGAGCTTTCCGACCACGGCGTTCGTCACGATTTCAACGCCCATTTTTTTCAGGACTTCGATTTCACTATATACGATGGATTTCGGAAGACGAAATTCCGGAATACCGTAGACGAGGACACCCCCCGCTTCATGAAGAGCTTCGTAGATGCATACATGATGCCCCTGCCGTGCAAGTTCATATGCGCAGCTCAGGCCCGAAGGCCCGCTCCCCACGACGGCAACACGCTTTCCCGTCGGCAGTGAAATCGGGGGCTCCTGCAGTCCGCCGTTCGCAAGCGCCTGGTCCGCGGCAAAACGTTCAAGCCTGCCGATGCCCACGGGTTCGAATTTTTTCCCGAGCAGGCATTTCTTCTCGCATTGATTCTCCTGGGGGCATACCCTGCCGCAGACAGCGGGCAGGAGATTGGACTCTTTAATGACAGCAATCGCCCCGTCGAAGTTGCCTTCGCGGATCGCCTTGATAAACCGGGGAATGGGCACGCCGACGGGACACCCTTCGACGCACGCCGGTTTCTTGCAGTTCAGGCACCGGGAGGCCTCCTGTATGGCGAGTTCAGGCGTATACCCAAGGCTGACCTCATTGAAATTGGACCGCCGTACGTCCGGCGGCTGTTCAGGGATGGGAGTTTTTTTGGGGACGATTTTTTTCGGTGTCGCTGTCGCTTCCTTCATGTCATTCACTCACACAGTACACCCGTATGCCGCTGCTTCCAAGCATCGAACGATTCCTTCTGTTCCGGCAGATAGCTCTTCTGGCGGTTCATCAGGATATCCCAATCCACCAGATGCCCGTCGAACTCGGGTCCGTCCGTACAGGCAAAAAAAGTCTTTCCGCCGACGATCACGCGGCAGCCGCCGCACATTCCCGTGCCGTCCACCATGATCGGGTTGAGGCTGACAACCGTCTTCACGCCGAAGGGGCGCGTGGTCTCGGACACAAATTTCATCATGATTGCCGGACCAACGGTGATAACCAGGCTCGTTCCGCCTTTTTCAAGCTCCTGGCGAAGCGCCTCGGTCACCACGCCCTTCATCCCGGCGCTGCCGTCGTCGGTCGTGATCAGAACGCGGCTGCAAACCTGCCCCATTTCTTTTTCGTAAATCAGAAGATCCCTGGAGCGCGCGCCCATGACGCAGACGACTTCGCTGCCCGCGGCTTTGAACGCACGGGCGATGGGATACAGGGGGGCCACGCCGAACCCCCCGCCCACAACGATCACTTTTGCTGCATGTTCGATGTGGGTGGGACTGCCCAGGGGGCCGCACAGATCAAGGATATCGTCACCCTCATTCATGAGCGACATTTCCGTCGTGGTTTTGCCCACGGCCATGACGATGAGGCTGATCGTACCCTCTTCGGGATTAATATCCGCAAGTGAGATGGGGATGCGTTCGCCCTTGTCGTGCAGACGCAGAATAACGAACTGTCCGGGCTGCGCTTTTTTGGAAATCAGCGGTGCTGCGATTTTGAAATAGAATACATCCGGTTTTCTGAGGAGCTTCTTTTCGAGAATTTTTGGCATGCGAGTTTCAGACTGAATGCAATTACCAGGTTTTCCGTTACAATTGGTAGCAGTCTACATCTTTTTTTATGAGAAGAAAAGACAAAAATGATATAATGACCCATTCTCGATTATTTCAGTACTACAAAATGATAAAACCGTACGTGATAAATTCATCCTTTTCCCCTACAGGAGCAAGAACGCGTTCCCGATGATGAAACCGGCTTATAATGCTTATAAATATTAATGAAGCGGTCATTCAAAAATCGCCGCAGTGGCGGAAGAGACAGGATCGTATCTCATTCGCTGATAACCCGATTGTGGACATTTTGACAGCTCAGCATGGTCCTGCTATCATGTATCCGGATACTGTATTCAGGAGAAACGAATGAACATTCTTGCAATGATCCTGGCCGGAGGAAAGGGAGAGCGACTCCATCCGCTGACCATTCATCGCGCCAAACCGGCCGTTCCCTTCGGCGGCATCTACCGCATCATCGATTTCACGCTCTCGAACTGCATCAACTCGGGCATCCGCAAGATCGCGGTCCTGCCGCAGTACAAATCCCTGTCCCTGGACAAGCACCTCAGGCTTGCATGGAACTTTTTTTCCGGCGAGTTGAATGAGTACATCATATCAGTCCCCCCCCAGCAGCGCGTCGGCGAAAAATGGTACCAGGGAACCGCCGATGCAATCTACCAGAACATCTATATGATAGAAAAAGACGCACCAGCAAAGATCCTCGTGCTTGCAGGCGATCATATCTACAAAATGGACTATTCCGAAATGCTCCGTTTCCATGAGAAGAAGAAGGCCGACGCCACTGTCGCGGCAATCGAGACACCCATAAAGCATGCCGCGTCCTTCGGCGTCGTCCAGGTGGATGACGACTTTCGCATTTGCGGATTCGAGGAAAAACCGCGGCATCCGAAGCCGATCCCCGGCCGTCCCGACATGGCGTTCGCATCCATGGGGATCTACTTGTTCAACACAAGCACGGTGATCGAACACCTGAAAACCGATGCGCTCCAGGACACGGCCCACGACTTCGGCAAGAATATCATCCCGCAGATGATGAGGTCGGCGCGCGTATATGCCTACAATTTCAAGGACGAAAACAAGAAGGAGGCGAAGTACTGGCGCGACGTCGGTACCATCGACGCTTACTGGGAAGCGAATATGGATCTGGCGAGCGTCGATCCGCTGCTGAACCTGTATGACGGGGACTGGCCGATCAGGACCTACCAGGGCCAGGCGCCGCCGGCCAAGTTCGTATTCGCCCAGGAAAAGAAAGGCGGCCGCCTCGGCATCGCGCTCGATTCGATCGTGTCGCACGGCTGCATCATAAGCGGCGGCCGCGTGCAGAATTCGGTGCTGTCTCCGAACGTGCGCATCAACAGCTTCAGCGATGTGCGCGAATCGATCCTCATGGAGAACGTGAACATCGGCAGGCATTGCCGCATTCGCAAGGCGATCATCGACAAGGACGTCGTCATCCCCCCGGAAACGGAGATCGGGTACGATCGCGATAAGGACAGAGAAACGTATTTCGTTACGCCTTCGGGGATCGTCGTCATCGCAAAGGGAACGGCATTCCAGGCGGATCTGCGGGAAGAGGAATCGGCTTAATCGACGATCGTCATGATTTGTTCGAGCGTTTTTCTGCTCCGAGCAGGAGGATTTTCGTCCGGCACGCCGAGGGGCAGCAGCGCTGCAATGAATTTTTCCCTGCCGAAACCGAGAACTTTCTCGAATGCTTCCTGCGCCACAAGCGGCCCCGTCATCCAGCACGAACCGTAGCCCAGGGAATGGATTGCGAGCAGCATGTGCTCGATGGCGGCTGAAACGCTCTGGATGGCCGGCGCGGGCCTGAGCCTCGTAATTTCTTCAGCCGAATATCCCATTTTGACGAGCAGTTTTTCCGTGCCCGTATCAGCTGTCTCCAGAAAAACCGCTATGACGACGGGCGCGTGCTCGAAAAAGGTGTAGTAGTTGCTTTTGTATGCGGCCAGGCGTTGCGCCTGCTTCTCGTCCTCGGCAAAGGGGATCATGCGGTCGACCATAGCGCGGACCACGGAGGCCATCTGCTTCAGTTTTCCGCGGTTTCTGATGACCATGAAGCTCCACGGCTGCGTGTTGCTCGAACTCGGCGCAAGACGTCCCGCGTCGAGGATTTTCCTGATGTCCTCGTCGGCCACCGGTGTCTGCTTGAACCGCCGGATGCTCCTTCTCCCCTTGACTGCGTCAACCAGATCCATAAATGAGAATGTCCGTCTGCACTTCGTTCTTTAATTTATTTACCTTGCCCCTTGCTCCTTGCTACCTGCCCCTTTTTTTACACCATCTCCGCCAGCTCACGGATAAGTCTTTCCGAGTCCTTCCACCCCAGGCACGGATCGGTGATGGACTTGCCGTATACATTCTCCGTCACTTTCTGCGCGCCTTCCTCGATGAAGCTCTCGATCATGAACCCCTTGATCATGCTCCTGAGCAGAGGCGAATGCTGCCTGCTTCTCATCACCTCTTTTGCGATCCGGGGCTGTTCGGCGAATTTCTTGTTCGAGTTTGCGTGATTCGTGTCCACGATGATGGATGGATTCGCCAGGCCGCGTTTCTGGTATGCCTCCGCGAACTGGAGCAGGTCTTCATAGTGATAATTCGGCACTGCCAGCCCGTGATAGTCCACCGCGCCGCGGAGCACCGCGTGCGTGAGCGGGTTGCCCGAGGTTTTCACTTCCCAGCGGTTGTAGCTGAATACATGAGGCGCCTGGGAAGCCTGGATGGAATTGAGCGTAACTTCAATATCCCCGGATGTGGGGTTTTTCATGCCCACGGGAATGTCGAGGCCGCTGCAGGTGAGGCGGTGGGCCTGGTTTTCGACCGAACGGGCGCCCACGGCAACATAGCTCAGCACGTCCTCCAGATAGGGATAGTTCCCGGGGTAGAGCATTTCATCGGCTGCAGGCAGATGCGATTCCCTGAGCGCGCGCAGGTGCATCCGCCGGATCGCATTGATCCCTTCGACGATGTTCGGCTCCTCCTGCAGGTTCGGCTGGTGCGCCATGCCTTTGTAGCCGATGCCCGTCGTCCTCGGCTTATTGGTATAGATACGGGGGATGATGATGATGCTGTCCCGCACGTCGGATTGGATTTTCGCCAGACGGGCGATGTAATCGCACACGGCATTTTCATCGTGGGCCGAACACGGGCCGATGATCAGAATCAGCCGCGATGATGCCCCGGTAAATACATCCCGGATGTCCTCGTCCCTTTTCTTCTTGAAGTCGACAAGCTGCGCGTCGAGCGGCATGGCTCC
>DATHDE010000127.1:0-2765 GCA_035490495.1 Nitrospirota bacterium | reverse complement strand
GCCGGCCAGGATGCTGTATCCTCCCCGTCCGACGATGACCGCGTCATAGCTACTTGCAATCGTCTTGATAATGCGCGACTCCGTCAGGAACAGGTCTTCATCAAGTACGGGCTTGCGCACCGGCGCGGCGTATCCCGCTTCGGGCGTGCCGTACATGAAACTTTTCATCATTTTTTCCACAAATCCGTCGCAGCACTCCTCCTTGTGGGCCAAATCCGCAAGATTGACGCCCAGCTCCTTCGCGGTAAGAGATAAAATCTCCTGCTCCATGTAGCGAAACCCGAGATTCTTCGCCAGCAGATGACCGATATAGGCCCCGCCGCTTGCCTGCTGCCGGGAGATGGTAACCACGATGTTTTTCGCCTTGTTCATGATGACTCCTCCCCTGACGGATCAGCCGACTTGATGAACCCGTGAAAGCGGCAGACGGAGAAGATCCCCCCTGCCGCTTCGGCTTAATAATAACACAGATTCCCCCGGCGATAAACGGTATTATTACTCGTAGTGCAGCGCGTCGATCGGGTTCAGCAGCGACGCCTTGTACGCGGGATAGAATCCGAAGAAAATCCCGATGAACCCGGAAAAGCCGAATGCCGTCAGAATCGACAGGAACGACACGACCGTGGGCCAGCCCGAAACGGAGGAAAGGACCAGGGCAGTGGACACCCCCACAATGATGCCGGCTATGCCCCCGATAAGCGACAGGGTGAGCGCCTCGATGATGAACTGAAGCCGGATGTCCCAGGTCTTGGCGCCGATAGCCATGCGGATGCCGATCTCCCGCGTCCGTTCCGTGACCGACACGAGCATGATGTTCATGATGCCGATGCCGCCGACCAGAAGCGAGACCGATGCGATGGCTCCCAGAAGCAGGGTCATCACTTTGGTGGATTGCTCCGCCGCCTCCATGATCTGCGTGAGGTTGCGTACCGTGAAGTCGTTGTCCTGCTTGGGGCCGATATGGTGGCGCTGCTTGAGGAGTTCATTGATCTGTCGCTCGGCGGGGTTCAGGTCTTCGGGGCTTTTCGCCTTTACGATGATGATGCGGACCATCCCGGGGAACTGGGTGCCGAACAGCTTTTTCTGCGCCGTCGTCACCGGGATCAGAATGGTGTCGTCCTGGTCCTGCCCCTGTGCGTTCTGTCCTTTGGAAGCAAGCACGCCGATCACCATGAACGGCACGTTCTTGATCCTGATCGTTTGTCCCACCGGGTTCTGGTCGCCGAACAGATTGTCCACCACGGTCTTTCCGAGGAGCGCCACCTTGGTCGCGCTTTTCACGTCCTGCTGCGAGAACGGCCGGCCTTCAGCCAGTTCCCAGTCGCGCACAACGAGAAAGCTCGGCGTCGTCCCGACCACGCCGGTGGACCAGTTCAGGTGGCCGTACACAATCTGGGCGACGCCGTTGTGCAGCGGCGCAGCATCGGCCACTGCAGAGCATTCCTTGATGATCGCATCCGCGTCACCCATGGTGAGCGTAGGCTGCGTGCCTGCACCCATGCGTACGCCGCCCGACGTGGTCGCGCCGGGCAGAATGATGAGGAGGTTGCTCCCCATGGTCGATATCTGCTCGGCGATTTTATGGCTTGCACCCGTACCGACGGCGACCATGGCGATCACGGCCCCGACACCGATGATGATGCCGAGCATGGTCAATGCGGAGCGCATCTTGTTCACGCGGAGCGCCCGGATGGAGATCTTGAATGTGGAAGGGATGTTGATCATGATGAAGATAGGGTCCTGGGTCCAGGGATCAGGGTGCGGAGGCGAGGTCAGATGCGTTTACGCCCCCTGCCCCTTGTATTTTTCATCCTTTGCTTTTTTCATCGCTCACGATATGTCCGTCCAGGAAACGGATCGTGCGCTTGCTGAACGCCGCGATGTCGGGCTCATGGGTGACCAGAACGATGGTGATATGCTGATCCCGGTTCAAACGCACAAAAAGCTCCATGATCTCAACGCTTGTCTTGGTATCGAGATTGCCCGTCGGCTCATCTGCAAGAATGACGGGCGCGTTGTTGACGAGTGCGCGCGCTATTGCCACCCGTTGCTGCTGGCCGCCGGACAGCTGATTGGAATGATGGTCCTCCCTGCCTTCGAGCCCCACGCTCTTCAGGGCTTCCCGTGCGCGGTCGCGCCGTTCTTTGGCAGTCGACCCGTTATACAGCAGGGGGAGTTCCACGTTCTCCTGCGCCGAAGTCCGCGACAGCAGATTGAAGCCCTGGAACACGAACCCGAGTTTCCTGTTTCTGATTTCGGCAAGCTGGTCCCGCGACATCTCGCTCGTATCCGATCCGTCAAGCAGGTAATGCCCGCTTGTGGGCGTGTCGAGGCACCCCAGGACGTTCATGAACGTGGATTTGCCGGAACCCGACTGCCCCATGATGGCCACGAACTCACCTTTCTCGATCATGGCTGAAATGCCGTCGAGCGCCCTCACTTCGATGTCGCCCAATTTGTAGACCTTGGTGATATCCTGTACTTCAATCAGCGACATGTCTTAGAACATCCTCGGGCCGCTCGGCGCAGACGATTTACTCTTCCTGATCATTTCCACGATGAGCTGCTGCCCCTCCTTGAGGTCGCCGGAAAGGACCTCCGTGTTCGCCCCGTCGCTGATCCCCGTCTTGACAGGAACGCGTCTGGGCTTGCCGCTTTCGAGAACCCAGACCGACGGTCCTTTTTTCTCCTTCTCCTTTTCTCCGGCGCCCGCAGCCGATCCCTGCTTGCCCGAAGGCCGGTCCGACATCCTGAACCGCAGGGCT
>DATHDE010000126.1:0-29640 GCA_035490495.1 Nitrospirota bacterium | reverse complement strand
CCTTATCATGGTTATGACTGTATTCATTGGATGTGGTGGTGGATCTAATGGCAATAATACAAATCAACCACAAAGTACTAACTTGCCAGGAGACACCACTCCGAATACTTCCGATGCTATAGAGGTCACGGATAGCTCTGCCTTCATACAAGCTGGGTTCAGTAATCCATCGGGATATGTAACTACCATTTGGTTAGAATATGGCCCGACCAGTTCTTATGGCAGTACTGTTTCTCCATGGCCGACATATTCGGCTACCGGTAGTTATGGCCTTCATGCATTGTTATCCAGTCTTACAGGCTCAAAGCTATACCATTACAGACTTGGTACGAATAACGCTGGAGGTACGTTCTATTCAAATGACAAAACCTTTACTACCTACATGACGCCGGCGACACTCGTTTCTAGCGGCTCGGGCAGCAACCCGAACTCTAATGGCTACGATAATCCTAATAGTATTACCCTCGATTCCACGAACATTTATTGGACCGACGACAATGGTGGCGTAAATAAAATTGGGATAACTGGCGGAGCAATAACTACCCTCGCTACTGGTACGTATCCGTCGCATATTGCAATCGATTCTTCAAACGTGTATTGGAATGACCGGGGGTCAATCTTCAAAATCGGCAAAAACGGCGGCTCAATAGCATCTTTAGTTTCGAACACGTCAATAACCGCTTCAGTATTTAATTTAACGACTGATGTCGCGAATGTGTATTGGGCAGACGGCCTTTCAATTTTTAAAACGGAACTAAATAGCGGTACGACAACTACTTTCGGTGTCACCACCACATCAAATGGTTTCTCTACAATTGGCTTGGCTATAGATACAGCGAGTTTGTATTGGATAGAAAGCCCGCTAAGCGGCTATGGTGCAGTAACAACTACGCTCAAGAGAGCCGATCTAATTAGCGGAACAACAACGACCCTATCTACGACGCCATTAACTCCGTGGGGTTATCATATCGTCGCCAAGCGGCCGATTGTAATGGACTCCACGAGTGTCTATTGGACAGATGGCTTTTCAATTTATAAGGTTGGGTTAAATGGAGGGGCTGAAACGGTTCTTTCTGCTGGAGCCGGTGCACTTGCGGTGGATTCGACGAGCGTTTATTGGACGAGTGGTTTTAATCCCGGCTATGGATGTATCTCTTGTGTAAATAAGGTCGGGATAAATGGTGGTTCACCAACTATCTTAACGTGCATCCGTGATTGCAATATTGACATTACTGTAGACAGCACAAGCGTTTACTGGATAACTGATTCTTCTGCAATTAAGAAAATAGCGAAATAGTGTCAATTTCACGTAGAAGACTTCCTAAAGAATAGTTGCTATGTATAAAGCACGGCGGATGTCACTGAGTGCACATTGCATTCAGAATATAATGATAGTTTCAAACAACCGAAATTGCAGGTATGGAGGTGAATTGTTGTAATTTATTTACTGCCTCCTGCTGAATCCGGCGAAAGAAGTATTCAAAGATTGACAAGATGGGGAAGGCGGGGAACCGGTCCTAGGAACCGGTTCCCCGTTTTTATCTGAGGGTTTAGTTGAACTTTACTTTTGGCGCTTCTTTCTCCGCCTGCGGGATTTCGTAGTACTGCGCTTCATTCACATTGGCGAAGGCCGCGATGAACCTGCCCATGAACGACCGGCGGTAGGTGTTCAGTACGCGCACGTCGTCGTTGTATCTTTTCCGTTCAACGGCAATGCGGTTTTCCGTTCCCTCGAGCGAGTCCTGCAGCTTCAGGAACGATTCATTCGCCTTGAGCTGGGGGAAGGCTTCCTGCAGCATCAGGAGCCGGGAAAGCACGCCTTCCAGCTGCTGCGAGGCCTGTATTTTGTCCTTTACGGAGTTTGCCTGAAAATATTTCGTCCGCGCATTGGCGATATTCTCGAACAGCTCCTTCTCGTGCTTTGCATACCCCTTCACCGTCTCGACCAGGTTCGGGATCAGGTCATACCTGCGCTTCAACTGGTTTTCAACCTGCGCCCACTGCGATTTCACCTGCTCGTCCATGGCGATCACGCGGTTGTACTGGCCGATGCCCCACATGATGGTCCCGACGACGATTACCGCGATGACTCCCAGTATTGCGAGTAGTATCTTGACTCCGTTGCTCATGATTACCTCCTGGAATTAAAATTCATTCAAAATCCCATATCCTTAACCTGGCCCCCTGGATCCTGGCTACCGGGCCCTGATGTTTTCTTACCAGCTTCCCGACGCTCCGCCCCCGCCTCCGCTTCCGCCGCCCCCGCCGCCGAAGCTCCCGCCGCCGAAGCCGCCTCCGCCGCCAGACCAGCCGCCGCCTCTGCCGCCCATGGACGAGGCCATCATGAGGAACAGGCATTGCCGCGGGTGCGTGATGCAGAGGAGGAGCAGGACAACGGCGATGAACCCGAAGAACAGCACCTGAAGCTTGCCGAGCGGCTTTGCCGCTTCCTGCGGCCGCTGAACGCTGCGCATGCCGGTGATCTGCACGCCTTCATGGCCGGCGATGACAGTTACAACGGCGAGTGTTGCTGCGGCGATTCCTCCTCCGTAATCCCCCTTCCTGAAATAGGGGACGAGGTATTCCCGGCCGATGGAGCCGACCATGCTGTCGGGGAGAATGCTCTCAAGGCCGTACCCGATCTCGAAGCGGTACTTCCGGTCCTGCACGGCCACGACGATCAGAGCGCCGTTGTCTTTGCCCTTCTGGCCGAGCCGCCACTGCTCCTTCGTGCTGAACGCGAACTCCTCGATGCTTTGGCCGTCCAGGCTTCGCACGGTCAGGACGAGAACCTGGGCGCCTGTTTTGCGCTCCAGCTCCTGCAAATAGCCGTTCAGCCGTGTCTGCGTTGTCTGCGGCACCACACCTGCCAGGTCGGTCACGTAATCGCGAGGCTGGGAAGGCGGCGCGGGCGTGGACGCGGCGGCGGGCGATGCAGCAAGCAGTGCAACGATGAGACCTGCAGCCGCGAGGAGCCGCTTACACACGTTTGTCATTGATGAACGTACCCACCTTCTCAAGGGCCTGATGGTATCCTTCGAAAAGCTGCTGCAGCTCGCTGTCCGACGGCCTGATCCTGCCGGACTT
Organism: Nitrospirota bacterium; assembly: GCA_035490495.1. GTDB lineage: Bacteria > Nitrospirota > UBA9217 > UBA9217 > UBA9217 > JAJYKN01. The sequence continues at coordinate 26,553 of DATHDE010000126.1, read as the reverse complement.
GAGCAGGAGGAGCTTTTCGAATATCCCGCTGTCCAGTTTCGTCGACGCTGCGAGCATTCTGATGACATCCGCCCTCGGCATCGGCGCCTGGCCGCCGCTCAACGTGATGATCGCCCGGAACAGGGCCATGGACCCGGTGATGGAACGGACCAGGGTCTCGGCAAGGTGCTTCTTCTGGCCGCCTGCCGAGAGAAAACCCTGGCGCAGGTGGATGAGTTTCGATTTTATTTCACGTTCGCACTGGACGCGAAGGTCGCCGAGTCCGATCTGAAGATCCCGCAACAGATCCTCGCCGTACACGGTCGCGTGAATGAGCTTGAAATCAAGGAACTCGACGGGAAAGGAATCGAGGGACTGCCGTATGTAGTCGGGCGTCATGATGAGCGGAGCAGCGATCCGGTGCTTGCCGTATTTCTTCCCCAGGGGCGCGAGATATTCGAGCGTGCCGAGATCCATGGTGTGCAGCAGCACGAGCGAGTTGACGTCCGATAGCTGCGGATCGTAGTCAGGCAGGACGGCGCTGCCGGTGACCTGAAGGGAGTGGATGTTCTTCCCCTGTTCGCGCAGAAGCTCTTCGAAAAGGGGGGTCACCTTCCGGCTGACGGCGGGATGCAATCCGGCTGTATTCAGGCTGTTCATGAGGCCGCATTATAACATGGAAGGCGGTCCAGTACAATCAAAGGGTGCGTGCTCCATTGAATTTCAGCAGGAAGTGCGATATGCTTTTTTCAATGGTCCTGACCAGGAGCTTCTCGTTGCAGGGGAGGTGCGGTATGAGCGATGCAGTCGAAAAAAACATCGGCACGACAGTGCTCCGTGTCGTTGCAGCTGATCTCACGGAGCGTGAGGTCGACGCCATCGTGAACGCAGCAAACAGCAGGCTTCAGCACGGGGGAGGAGTTGCGGGCGCCATCGTCCGCAAGGGCGGCCGCATCATCCAGGACGAGAGCGACCGGATCGGCTTCGTGCCGGTGGGCGGAGCGGCGATTACCTCCGCAGGAGCGCTCAAGGCAAAACATGTCATTCACGCCGTAGGCCCGAGGATGGGCGAAGGGGATGAGGACAGGAAACTCAGGCGGGCCATGGAAAGCGTGCTCTCACTCGCTTCCGAGCGAAGGTTCGCGAGCATCTCCGTGCCTGCAATCAGCTCGGGCATCTTCGGTTTTCCCAAGGAACGCTGCGCGAAGATACTGGTGGGCGAGACGGCTGCGTTTATCCGGCGAGGTCCCGATACGCCGCTGCGGCTCGTTGAGTTTTGCATTACGGACCGGGAGGCGTTCGACAACTTCAGGAGAGAGCTGGAAGCGTTGTAACCGCGTAGCGTGAGGTCATACGCTTTTCCGCGTCGTGGCAAACATAAACTCGATATACCCCAGGATCTGTGTCTGCCCTTCCTGCGTCACCTGGCGGTATTTGCGGATGAGCTGGATTTCGTCGTTGTTCATGAGCTTTCCGAGATAGTCGCACTGTTCCTCGGAAAGCGGGATTTTGCGTTTGGTCTGGCGAAGCAGCTCCGACGTGGGCGAGAGAAAAAATCCCTTGACGTCCACGGGGACCTTTTCCCGATGCGCCGTCAGGATGAGGACTGATCTATCCAGGCCGAGCTTTTCAGCGATAAGGATGAGCGTATTGTCCTTCGGAATATGCCCCTTGTTGATCGTGACCCTCAGCAGTTCCGGGCTGATGCCCAGTTCCTTTGCCGCTTCCTTCAGGTTTTTAAGCCCTTTTTTTTCAAGTGCCTGCTTGATGATGTCCTGAATTTTCATACCGTCGGGGTCCTCGCGATCGATACAGGAATGTGCTGGCCTTGTTGAATTCCCCCCGGGTGGCAGAATTCCGGGATTTTTCATTTGATCTTCAGCCGAAAATGGCTGAATAGCTGGGGTGTGCTTACAGTATTAATGTGCGATATTCTGGCGCGATTGTACGAGATAATTTTTTTGGCGTCAAGCAAATTTTTTTGGTTATTTTCATCGTTTTTTCAGTAATATGGATATAATAAACCATCTGTTCTATTAATCGTGTTGCCGGCTCTTTTTTAAAGAAAAATAATTTTTTTCCGATAAATAAGTCATACATAAGGGGAAAATCACTACTTCAGCCCTGCAGTCGTTTACGAGGTGCAAGGTATGAGGAATGCCATCAGTAAGACAGGCGACTTTTTTTTAATTCTGCACGATGCCGTATATCTTTAAAAGTTGTCGATGAGACCTAATCAGGGGATTTTTCAGTGAAAAACAGCTTAAAAGATATGCTCAAGTTTAAAAACCTGCCTCTCTTCTGGAAAATATCCATCATGCCTATACTTGCAGTAGGCCTTATGATTATAGGGGGCTTACTTTATGTACTGCCTGTAACAAAAGATAAATTCATGGAAGACAAGAAGGAAAATGTGTCCGCTCTCGTCAACATATGCTACGGTTTGGTGGCTCAATACGGTGAGCGGGCTGCTCAGGGAGAATTCAATCTGGAAGAGGCCAAGAAAAAGGCTCAAGAGAGGATGAGCGGGTTCGTGTACGGAAAGGAAGGTTATATATGGATTCACGACCTCGAGCACAGGATGATCGTACACTCCAAGAACCCGGAACTTTTCGGCAAGAACCTGGCAGATATCAGGGATCAAAACGGAAAGCATTTATTTAGAGAGATGAACAAGGCCGTTACTCAGAACGGAGAGGGTTTTGTCGAATACATCTGGCCGAAAGTTGCGGGCGGCAAATCGTACCCGAAATTGGCATATGTGAAGCTTTATAAACCGTGGGGCTGGGTTATCGGCACCGGAATTTATGTTGATGACGTAATGTCCACGGTTTGGAAGATTTCGATCGGCATCGGCGTTGTCCTGATCATTATTTCGATCGTCGTCACGACGACGACGTTCATAATAGGCGGAGGGTTCATATCGCGCCCTGTCATGGAATACGGCAGGAAAATGCAGGAATTTTCGTCGGCGCTGACCAACCATCAGGGAGACCTGACCGGGAGGTTGAAGGTGAAAAGCGGCGATGAGATAGGCAGGCTCGCGGGCGACATCAACAAGGTGCTCGATTCATACGGACAGATGGTTGAAAAGATGATGCTGACGACCGGGAAAGTGGTCACCACAACAGGCATGCTGAAGGAAAATGCCGGCGACATGTCCCTTGGAGCCAAGAGCCAGGCCTCCCAGTCCCATCGCATAGCGACCTCGACCGGAGAAATGAGCCAGAGAATAAACGATATTGCCAGGAACGCATCAGCGGCATCCGAAACCTCCTCTCAGGCTACCGAGATGGCAAAGAAAGGCAAGGGAGTAGCCGAGGATGCCGTCGAGACGGTAAACCGTGTCCACATATCGACAGCCGGTCTTGCTGAGATAATCGACAAGCTGAACAAGAAGACAGGCGACATCGGTACGATCGTCACGGTGATCAAAGAAATAGCCGACCAGACCAACCTTCTTGCCCTGAATGCAGCCATTGAGGCGGCACGGGCCGGGGAGCAGGGCAGAGGCTTTGCCGTCGTTGCGGACGAGGTGAGGAAGCTTGCAGAAAAGACGATCAAAGCCACCGAAGAAATAACCGGCGAAATACGCTCCGTGCAGGATGAATCCGCAATGACCACCCAGAGGATGAGCGAAACGGCAGCCGAAGTGACGAAGGCCGACCAGTCGATAAAAGAAGTAATGAACTCGCTCGAAGGCATGTCCGAGGCGGTCATGCGGGTAAACGACAAGATCGCCCAGATAGCAACCGCTGTAGCCGAACAATCCTCTGCAGCAGAAGAGGTTTCCAGGAATATCGAGGTGACATCCGAGATTTCGGCAGAGACCGACATCATGGCGGCGGATGTCCTGAAAGGGACCGACAAAATTGTGACCGTAGTCAGCGATCTGAAGAAATCCTTCGCCGGTTTTAAAACCTCCGGCAGCGCCGCGGCTCAGCTCGAGGTCGTAAAGGGGGATATCAGGTCGTTCCTGTACAGGGTCGGCGACAGTGTCTCGGGCAAGAAGAAAATTGCGAAATCGGACCTGACCGACCTTCAGGCCCACTCATTCATGCAATGGTTCAGTACCGAGGGCCGCGAGCTGCTGGGCCATCTCGAAAGCTTTAATAAAATAATACCCTTGTGCGAGAGGATTCATACGCTTGGCAAACAGGCAATAAAATCAGCAAAAACCAAGGACGGACAGGCACAGTCATTATATGAAGAACTCGTTGCACTGGTAAATAGGGTGCAGGAAGATATTGAGCGGATTCAGTTGCAGACAAAGGAATCAAAGCTTGACATGGTGTCGTCGTGACGCCGCCGTACTTGCCGGCCTGAGTGCGCGTACGTAGTTTTTAAAAAAAAATAGTCAGAGGCACGGACAATCTTGTCGGCACCTGAGAAAAAGATCGGATTTGAACTATCATGGTTTAAAATGGCACCAGCAGACCGTCTTCGCTGTACGAGGTCCTGCCCCTGCCTGTGCTCTCCCTGAATGCCTTTGAGTATATGATCGAACTTGTCAAGCATCCTCGTCTGACAGATCGAGGCGGCCAATGCTGTGATGAGCAGCAGAACAAGGAGCATATCGGTTAAGCCATACAACTCCTGAGAAAATGACAACTTCATGCCAGTCTCGCTTGCAAGTTAAAATCGCAGCGTCAATCCAGCCAGTAATGAATAATCAACTTCCGCCTCATTCAGGCCCATTTTCGCGCCGGCATCAAGGTCAAGGTTCTCTTTTACGGAATAGATCAGACCAGCCAGCAGAAATTCAGGCGGTGAGTGCGTCGTCTTCTCCCGATTCGACTCAAGCCCGGCATCGATAACAAACTTCAGATTCTCTGCAATGTCTCCTATGGCTGCAACGGATGCATGCCAGATATCTGTTCTCTCCTCTGCTGTATTCTCGTTTCTGATATACCCGACATTTGCACTGAACGCCCAGGGTTTGGTTTCCTTGGTCGTAATAAAGAACATGCTATAAGTCATCCTGCCGGTTCCGAGTCCCTTGGTGTCATTGCCTGTTGCAAAGGTAATCCCCGGTTTCAAGGCAAAGCTCAATCCGTTCTTTTCAAAGAAGCGCCATTTTACGTTGAGACTGGCATCACCATTGCCAGATTGGGAATCGGACACCCCGGGCGCAGAGTATTGGGTGTACAGGTAGGGAATGCCTGCGGCAACATCCACTGTATCGTCGGCTCCGTATGTGAGCACGGCATTTAGAATCGTGGCCTTGTTTTTGATGTCATGGTCTTTATCATGGTCATACTGGCCATTGAATTCAAACTGGAATTTCCCCTTGCCCTGCGTTCCTGAATCATCAGTGATCAATGGATGGGCAGCATAGCCTTTCATAGCCCAAAAAGTGACGACTGCCAATAAAAGACTGTAAGCTATTTTCTTCATAGTGCCCCCAAAAAGTATATTCATAATATTGAACATATCGTCAAAAAAGAACAAAACTTTAACTTATCCGAAAACAGGGGAAATAGCTTACTCGTCATTGCTTTTATGCAAGAGCGGAGCGTAAGAAGGACCGCTGTACGTATTTTTGGAATCGAGGATAGAACCCTATAATATTATTTTCAGGAATGACACTCAGCTTTTCCATGATGTTCGGAGAACTGCGGTAAGAAACAGGACCCGCGCGGGAATATCTCGGAAGGTTCCCATGTTGATCTCAGGACATATAACACGCCCGGTCTTTAACCGTTACAATATCGTAAATGAAACTGATTTGAAAATCGCCTCAGAACGATTAACCGCTCTCCACAAAGAAACGCAGATGAGTTATGGGGCATAAATTCGGGCATACGGCCTGAAATTGAGGCGTCGGAAGAGAAGAAGACAACGGCGGAAGTAGTTGAAAAGGATTGGTGCCGGCGGTCGGAATCGAACCGACATGGAGTTGCCCCCGGAGGATTTTGAGTCCTCTGCGTCTACCAGTTTCACCACGCCGGCATGGGGTCAAAAGTACACCAACGTCCTGGTGGTGTCAAGTAAAAATCCGGCGGGAATCATCATGTTTCTTCCTTCGAATCGTCCTGCAGATGCCGCTGTCCGAAAAAAACTTGCATCTTGGGTATTTGGTTTGTATAATGCCGTCACTATGTTAACGGGGTACAACACGGATTTCAAGTTCCAGGGCAAGATTTATCACGTCCAGACCGAAGACGGCGGTACCCAGAGCCCCAATATCACCTCTCTTTTATATCAGCAGGGAGCGATCCTCGCTTCGCGCAAGACGAGCTATGCGGACATCCTGAAGGCAGACTGCCTCGAGGAAGTCGTCCGCGAGCTCATGATGGAGCAGCACAAGCAAATGATCCGCGACTTGATGCAGGGAAAACTCGATCTCAACAACGCCCCGCATGAGGCCGCCTATCAACCGAGTTCCGTACAAAAGCCCGTTCCTGAAAAAAAACCGGAACCGACAAAGCCTGCCAAGCCCGCCGCAGCTGCGCCGCCTCCGCCCGGACCCAAGGCCGAGGTGAAGGAAAAAAGCCTTGACGATATCATTCTGGAATTCTTAGCGCAGGAGCAGCAGGAGCGGAACCAGAAAAAGCAATGAGACAACTTCCTGGCGAGTCGTTACCAGGAGGTCTCCCCGCGAACAGTCGAATAACCCTCGACCGGCACGCCCGCCGCATCTGATTGTTGATGCACAGAGGAGGTATGCTGTATGGCAGCAACGACGGACCAATTGAAGACCCTGAACGAGAAGGCGCGCCGTATCCGCATCGACATTCTGAAGATGCTGACAGCATGCGGCTCAGGCCATACAGGCGGCAGCCTCTCTTCAGCCGACCTCGCAACAGCACTCTATTTCTATAAAATGAAATACGATTCCAAAAACCCCCGCTGGGCCGGGCGCGATTACTTCATCCTGTCCAAGGGCCACGCCGCACCGCTCCTGTATACGGTGCTTGCCCACGCCGGTTTTATCGAGCATGCCGAACTCTGCACGCTTCGCAAGCTCGGTTCGCGGCTGCAGGGGCATCCGGACAGCAAATATCTTCCCGGTGTGGAGATTTCGACGGGTTCGCTCGGCCAGGGGCTGTCCGTGGCCAACGGCATCGCGCTCGCACACAAGCTGGACAAGGCACCGAACCGCGTGTACGCCCTGCTCGGCGACGGGGAGCTCCAGGAAGGCCAGGTGTGGGAAGCGGCCATGACCGCAGCCCATTATCAACTCGACAATCTGTGCGCCCTCGTTGACAACAACGGGCTCCAGATCGACGGACCGGTGGAGAAAGTAATGGGTGTGGAGCCGATTACGGACAAGTGGCGAGCCTTCGGGTGGGAGGTCATTGATATCGACGGTCATGACATGGAGCAGATTACGGCGGCCTTGGACAAGGCGGAGTCGGTAAAAGGGAAACCGACGATGATCGTCTGCCGCACGGTCAAGGGCAAGGGATCGAAGGTGTTCGAAGGGAAGGTCGAGTTCCACGGCACCACACCGTCCGAGGAAGAGCTTGCAATCGCGATGAAGGAACTGGAAGAAGCTGTTTGCAAATAATGGCAAGGACAAAAACTCTTTGGGACGGCAGGACAGGATTCAAGCAGGATGGGTTATTCAATTCCGTGTCAATCCGGGCAGCATGTTGAATGGTTTTGGAGGGAACGTGACACAAGGACAGAAGGTAGCGACTCGGGACGCCTACGGCGATGCGCTGGTGAAGCTCGGGAAGAAAAGAAACGATGTGGTCGTGCTCGACGCCGACCTATCGGGGTCCACCAAGACCTCGAAATTCGCCAAAGCGTTTCCTGACCGGTTTTTCAACATCGGGATTGCGGAGCAGGATATGGTCGGAACAGCCGCCGGCTTTGCCATCGCGGGCAAGCTGCCGTTCCTCAGCACCTTTGCGGTCTTCGCCACGGGGAGGGCATGGGAGCAGGTGCGGCAGTCGGTGTGTTATCCGAACCTGAGCGTTAAGATTGTCGCAAGCCACGCGGGCATCACGGTGGGCGAGGACGGCGGGTCGCACCAGTCTGTTGAGGATATTGCTGTCATGCGCGTGATCCCGAACATGACGGTGATCGTTCCGGCCGACGGTCCGGAAACCATGCAGGCGATCGAGGCAGCGGCTGATCTCAAAGGCCCCTGCTATGTGCGCGTGGGGAGAAACAAGGTCCCTGTCATTTCAGACGCCGACTACGCGTTCCGGATCGGCAAGGCGCATGTGTTCCACGAGGGGAAGGATGCCGCGATCATTGCAACGGGGATCATGGTCGCTGAAGCGCTCAAGGCGCGGGAATTGCTCAGCGCCGAGGGGATTGACGCCGGGGTCATCAACATGTCCACGATCAAGCCGCTCGACCGGGACGCTGTGGTCAATGCTGCAAAGCGATGCGGTGCCGTGGTTACTGCTGAGGAACATTCGATCATCGGCGGCCTGGGCGGCGCCGTGGCCGAAACACTTGCCGAAAACGCCCCCGTTCCGCTCGTGCGCGTCGGCGTAAAGGATTCATTCGGCACGTCCGGAGACCTGGACGGCCTGCTCAAGCACTACGGTATCTCTGCGGATCACGTTGCGGCAGCGGTAAGGGAAGTTGTTAACAAGAAAGGGGCAAGGCTGTAAAAGAAAGGGTCAAACAGCAAGGGGAACGCAGCAAAAGTATAACAGGGGCAAGAGGCCACAAGGAAAATATCAAGAGGCAGGCAGCAAGGGGCAGGGAAAGATACTTTCCTTGCTACATGCTCCTTTGCTCCTTGTTCCTCGTTTCTTTGCCATGATTCAACTCTACCGGGTGACCAAATACTACGAAGGCGTGCCCGCCCTCCTGGAGGTGAGCTTCACCGTGGAAAAGGGCGAGTTCGTGTTCGTCACCGGTCCCAGTGGCGCGGGCAAGACAACACTGCTGAAGATCATTTTCTGCGCCGAACACGCGGACGAAGGACAGATCGTCCTGCAGGGCATCAACACGTTCCGTCTGAAACCCTCCTCCATTCCCTACCTGCGACGGAACATGGGGTTCGTATTCCAGGATTACAAACTTCTCCCGAACAAAACCGTCTTTGAAAATATTGCGATAGCGCTCAAGGTGGTGGGCGCGCCGTACGGCGACATCGAGCGGCGCGCAGTACAGGTGCTCAAGAAAGTTGGCATGCGGGACAAGCGGCACCTGACCCCGCCCAAGCTTTCCGGCGGCGAACAGCAGCGAGTGGCTGTTGCACGGGCGCTCGTGAATGAACCGCAGGTGCTGCTCGCCGACGAACCGACGGGGAACCTCGACCCGAAAAGCGCGCAGGAAGTGTTCCGCCTGTTCCGCGACGTCAACATGAAGGGAACCACGGTGCTCGTGGCGACGCATGACCGCGAGACAGTAAGAAAAATGCGCCGCAGGATCATTTCCATGGAGGGCGGAAGAATCGTGGACGACGGGAGCGGACTGCACGACGCCCAGCTCACCTTTCTCGCGGCGGACGATGCCGAGGAGCAAACCGGCGGAAGCGGAGGCGAGGCGTGAGGGGCTATGGTATTTTTTACTATATCGCCGAAGCCCTGCGGGGCCTGCGGGCCAACAGCCTCGTAAACCTGCTGGCCGTTGGAACAATCAGCATGGCCATGCTGATTGTCGGTTTTTTCCTCATCCTTTTTTTCAACATTCGTGCGACCGTCAACACCCTGAGCGACAAGCTTATCGTATCGGCGTATCTCAAGGAAGGCTTGACGCCGCACGAGAAGGATTTTCTGCAGAGCCGGCTCAGGACCGAACCCGGCGTGAAAAAGGCAGATTTCGTTTCCAAGGATGAGGCGCTGGCCCGATTCAAGAAGGAGCTGCAGGGGCAGGAATCGCTGATCCAGAATCTCGGGGAAAACCCGCTTCCCGATTCGTTTGAGCTGGTCATCGACCGCAGGTATGCCGAATCGGGCCGGCTGGAGGCTCTGGTGAAGAAAATTTCCTCTGCGCCGGGAGTGGAGGACGTTTCCTACGGCAGGAAGGGTGCCGAAGTTGTGGCTACCCTGTACAGACTCCTGACGTACGGGGGGACGGCGCTTGCACTGCTGCTCGGCATATCGGTCGTGTTTATTATATCCAATTCCGTCCGTCTCGCTCTGTATTCCCGTGGTCAGGAAATCGAACTCATGCAATGGATCGGTGCGACACGAGGTTTCATTCAGGGACCGTTTCTGATCGAGGGGGCGATCCTGTCCATGACAGGCTCGGCGCTGGCAGTCGGTGTGCTTGCAGCAATATTCTATTCGCTCCCGCCGGACATTGTGCTGTTTCTGTCGCGTTCGAATAGCCTGGACTTTCTGCCGCCGCAGGTGGTAGCATATATGATCGGTGGCGGCGGGATGCTGGGACTGGCCGGTGGACTTATTTCGGTCAACAAATTCATGGAATAATAGGGACGCCCCCCGGGCGTTCTGACGGATGGGGAGAATCTGTATCCTGGCGCAAGGGTCCTGAGGGGAGAATGCAATATAAACGCCTCGTGCCTGCCGTTCTCTCGTTTGCATTGCTTGCGGGGATTGCTCTTCCGACCGCACGTGCGGCGGATGCTCCGCCGAATCGGTCGAAGGAGCTCGAACGCATTCAGCGGGAGCTGCAGGAGAAGCAGAAAGACCTCAAACGCGTCAGCCGCAAGGAGCGCTCTGTTCTGACGGAACTCGATAAAATCGATCGTGACATTCAGAGCGGGGCGGCAGAGCTGTCGGAGCAGGAGCTGCGGCTCGCTCTCGCCGAGCATATGCAGCGTGATGTTGAGACAAAAAGTTCCGAGCTCGGCGGACGGCTGGGAGAGGTGAAACAGCGGTACGCGTTGCGGTTGCGGGCTCTGTATAAAATGCGCGCCAGCGGTTCTCCGTTGTTCGATACGGACAGCCTCGACGGAATGGCGCGGCAAATCAAGTACCTGAGCCTGATCGCGGCGCGGGACAGCCGCATCATCGACGAATATCAGCACACGCTGCGCGGGCTCGAGGAGCAGCAGCAGACCATCATCAGAAACAAGAGCGATATTCTCAGCCGGCGGCAGTCGGTGGAGGCCAAGAAAGCGGAGCTCGAAGCGAAGCGCCAGCGCAAAGCCGTCATCCTCGCGAGCGTGCGCCGGGAAAAAAGCCTGTCGAATCAGATGGTGCACGAACTGGAGGAGGCGTCGGCAAATCTCTGGGCCATGATCCGGCAGGAGGAGCATGAGCGGCGCGGCACACAAGGGACGGGAAGTCCTGTCCGGCAGGGCGAAGGTGCGGGAAAATCCGGAAGCCTGCCGTGGCCTCTTGAAGGCGCTGTTCTTACGCACTTCGGGATGCAGCGGCACCCGCAGTTCGGGACCATGGTCTTCCGCCGGGGCATCGAAATTGAAGCCCGGGAAGGCCAGCCCGTGCATGCCGTGGAAGCGGGCCAGGTTGCCTATGCCGACTGGTACACGGGGTTCGGAAAACTCATGATCCTTGATCACGGCGGAGGCTTTTACTCGCTCTACGGCAACATGTCGCGCCTTGACTGCACCAAGGGAGACCGCGTTGTGAAGGGGCAGAGCATCGGTCTGGCCGGAGAAACAGGCGGCGTGAAAGGTGCGAAGCTCTATTTCGAGATCCGGCGCAACGGCGAAGCGCAGGACCCGCTGCGCTGGCTCGCAAAGCGATAGCCCGCCGCCGCGGCCGAAAGAAGGGACATTTGCTATTTTTATAAAGCCATGCTATTTTAATTTGTATCTCAGCTTTTCTCTTAGGGAGATAACGTATGCTGTTCGACGCGGAGGACGATAACATGATTCGCATCAACAAAAAGAAATTTCTGATCGCTGCACTGGTGATCCTGCTTGCCGGCGTGTTCATCGGTCAGCAGCTTGTGCAGGCCAAGTCCGATACCTATTATGAAGATTTAAAAACGTTTACCCAGGCGCTTGAGATCGTGAAGCGTAATTACGTTGAAAACCCCGACGCCCAGGAACTGATCCAGGGCGCGCTCCGGGGGATGATTGCAAGCCTCGATCCGCACTCATCCTACATGTCCGAGCGGCAGTTCAAGGAAATGAACATGGACATCAAGGGTGAGTTCATGGGCGTGGGCATTCAGATCGGCATCAAGAACCAACAGCTCACGATCATTGCACCGATCGAGGATACGCCCGGATTCCGGGCAGGGCTGGCCGCCGGCGACAAGATCATCAAGATCAATGACGAGTGGACCCGGGACATGACGATCGAACAGGCAGTGGACAAGATGCGGGGCCCCAAAGGCACACAGGTGCGACTGCTGATCATGCGCGAATCCTGGGACAAGCCGAAGGAGTTCAAGATCATGCGCGACGTGATTAAAGTCGTGAGCGTGAAATCGCGCATGCTCGATGACGCTATTGGGTACGTGAAGATCATCCAGTTCCAGGGACAGACCTCCGAGGAACTGGAAAATGCCCTGAAAAGCCTCGAGGCGAAGGGCATGAAAAAAATGGTTCTCGATCTGCGGAATGACCCGGGAGGCCTTCTGGATGCATCCGTTGACGTGAGCGGAAAGTTCCTTCCCAAGGACAGTCTCGTCGTCTATCTCCAGGGGAGGCAGCAGAAGGACCGCAAGGACTTTCTGACCAGCAACGCCGAGGCGCCGCGCACGTATCCCATTGTGGTACTCGTGAATACGGGAAGCGCAAGCGCATCGGAGATCGTATCAGGAGCGCTCCAGGATTCAAAGCGGGCGCTCATCGTCGGAACGCAGACCTTCGGCAAGGGATCGGTGCAGACCGTATTTCCTCTCGAAGGGGGCGGCGGTCTCCGCTTAACCACGGCCAAGTATTATACGCCGAGCGGCCGATCGATTCAGAACGTCGGCATCACGCCTGACATCGAGGTAAAGCTTCCCACGGTGAAGGATTCTGCTAACGGTGATTCGGTGCATGTAATGGTTCGCGAGCGTGATCTTGACCGTCATCTTAAGAACGAAACGCTCAAAGAGGAAAAGAAGAAGGAGCGGCCTGCACCGGAAGAAGATTTCACCATGGAAATGGTGCCGAAAAACGACAAGGATGACGTACAGCTCCAGAAAGCTATAGAGATATTGAAGCCGGCCGTTGTGGCGAGTGATGTGTTCAAGAACCTGCCTGTTACAGCGAAGAAAGAGGAAAAGAAGACAGAACCGGTGAAAACAGGGGAAGAGAAATAGGGCATATTATTGCCAATCAGATCGAACTTGGTCCCGTGAATAACCCAGGAAAAGCAGGATGATAAATCCTGCTTTTCTTTTTTTTGTATTTATCAGCATTTTTAATAATTCTGGTAAATTCTGGAAAATTTAGCCTATTTCAGCCATAAAATGCCGATAATTAGGTTTGCTTTTTTACGTATCGGGAAATATATTAGCACTCGCCTTGAATGAGTGCTAATATGTTGATATACTTAATGACATCACATTTTGAAAGGAGTTGACTGTATGAGCGTCAAATTCAAGCCATTGAAGGATAGGGTGTTTGTAAGCTACACGGCAGAGCTGGAAAAGACCGCTGGTGGTCTTTATATTCCGGACACAGCCAAGGAGAAGCCGCAGAGCGGCAAAGTGGAAGCTGTCGGCGATGAGGTGAAGTCTCTCAAGATTGGAGACAAGATCCTTTTCGACCGCTATTCCGGGTCCAAAATCAATATAGATAATGTCGAGTATCTCATTGTCAAGGAAGAGGACGTACTCGGCGTCCTGAGTTAACAGCAACATCCGTTTCATCGAGAACGCAAGTAAACGAATATAAAAGAAATCCTGAGGAGGATATGAGTATGGCAAAACAACTGATGTTTGACCAGGATGCGCGTGCAGCCATCCTGAAGGGCGTCAACGTCCTGACCGATGCGGTGAAGGCGACACTGGGGCCGAAAGGCCGTAATGTTATGATCGACAAGAAATTTGGCGCGCCCACAATCACCAAAGACGGCGTAACGGTTGCGAAGGAAGTGGAACTCAAGGACTCATATGAGAACATGGGTGCGCAGCTGGTACGTGAAGTCGCGAGCAAGACTTCGGATGTCGCGGGTGACGGAACGACGACGGCAACCGTGCTTGCACAGGCGATTTATCGTGAAGGCATGAAGAATGTGACGGCAGGGGCAAACCCCATGGATCTGAAGCGGGGCATCGAGAGGGCCGTCGAGGCGGTCGTTGAGAATCTGAAAAAGAGTTCCAAGCCGGTTCATGACAAGAAGGAAATCTCACAGGTCGGCAGCATCTCCGCGAACAGCGACGCCACGATAGGCAATCTCATCGCCGAAGCAGTCGACAAGGTCGGTAAGGACGGCGTTATCACTGTGGAAGAAGCAAAAAGTATGAACACCAGTCTGGACGTTGTGGAGGGCATGCAGTTCGACCGCGGCTACATCTCCCCGTATTTCGTGACCAACGCGGAGAAGATGGAGGCAGTTATCGAGAACGCCTTTATTCTCCTTTCGGAAAAGAAGGTTTCGAGCATGAAGGATCTTCTTCCGATCCTGGAGCAGACCGCCAAGATGGGCGCTCCCATGGTGATAATAGCGGAGGACGTTGAGGGAGAGGCGCTGGCAACCCTCGTGGTGAACAAGCTGCGCGGCACGCTGCAGATCTGCGCTGTTAAAGCGCCCGGCTTCGGCGACCGCCGCAAGGCGATGCTTGAAGATATCGCGATACTCACCGGCGGCCAGGTTATTTCCGAGGACCTCGGCATCAAGCTCGAGAATGTAAAGATCAGCGATCTCGGCAAGGCCAAGAAAATTACGGTAGACAAGGACAATACGACGATCGTGGAGGGCGCCGGCAAGGGCGAGGCCATCCAGGGCAGGGTGAAGCAGATCAAGGGTCAGATTGCGGAGACGACGTCGGACTATGATCGCGAGAAGCTTCAGGAGCGGCTGGCTAAAATCGTTGGCGGCGTGGCTGTGATCAACGTCGGTGCAGCCACCGAGACCGAAATGAAGGAGAAGAAGGCCCGGGTCGAGGATGCACTGCATGCGACACGCGCGGCCATGGAAGAGGGCATCGTGGCGGGCGGCGGTGTGGCGCTGCTTCGCTGCATCCCGCTCCTGGAAAAAATGAAGCTCTCCGGCGATGAGCAGATCGGCGTGAACATCGTAAAGAAAGCGCTCGAAGAACCGATCCGTCAAATCGTGAACAATGCCGGACTCGAGCCCTCGGTCATCGTCGACAAGGTGAAATCCTCGGACAAGCCGAATTTCGGGTTTGACGCGCAGAAGGAGGAGTATGTCGACATGCTGCAGGCCGGCATCATCGATCCCACCAAGGTGACGCGCTCCGCGCTTCAGAATGCATCGTCCGTCGCGAGCCTCATGCTCACCACGGAAGTGATGATCACGGAGCTGCCTGAGGAAAAGGGTCCCGCAATGCCCGGCGGCATGCCCGGCGGCATGGGCGGCATGGGCGGCATGGGCGGTATGTACTAAGACATCCGCCTCTTGTACGGGGGCAGGCAAACACATGTAAGCCGGCAGGGACATCTCCCTGCCGGTTTTTTTGTTCACAGCCTCCCAGGTTTATGCTGTTTCAGAATACCATCGAAAAGGGCTGCCGACTTGTGATAGAATGCTGGTGTGCTGCACACACAAGAGGATGCACGCATGCCCGATGGAGGCCGATATGAACTATGTTTTGCCGCTCTTTCTGCTGTGCGCTGTAGCCTGTTCAAGCAAGATGGTATACGCTTTTGAGAAGGACATCATCGCCACGTCTTCAGGGGACCTGGAGATTACATTCATCGGTCATGGATCCCTGATGATGAAGGTGAACAACATCGTCGTTCACGTGGACCCGTATGGCGCTCTGGCTGATTATGCACTGCTGCCCAAGGCTGATGTGCTGCTGATAACGCATGAACACCGGGATCATCTCGATCCCGGGGCCATAGATAAGATCCGCACGGCGGATACGAAAGTTTACCTGTCGGCTGCATGTGCAGAAAAGCTGTCCGGGGGAACAATCATGAAAAACGGCGATACCGAATCGGTGTCGGGAATCGGGATAGAAGCCGTCCCGGCCTATAACCTTGTCCATAGGCGTGACAGCGGCGAGCCGTATCACCCGAAGGGGCGGGGCAACGGTTATGTGCTGACCGTCGGCGGCAAACGCCTGTATATCGCGGGAGATACGGAAAATATTCCTGAAATGAAGGCGCTTAAGAACATCGAAATTGCCTTTCTCCCCATGAATCTGCCTTATACGATGACGCCGGACATGGTTGCCGACGCAGCCCGTACATTCAAACCGCATATACTGTATCCCTATCATTACGGTGACACTGATACCTCGCTCATCGTCAAGTTGCTCAAAAACGATGCGGGGATCGATGTCCGGATCCGAAGGATGAAGTAGCTATTTTTTGAGCCCGGCCTATGAAAACCGCCTTTCTCTATTCGGATGAATTCGCACGCTTCGACTATGGGACAGATCATCCCCTGAAACTTTTCCGGTTGAAGCTCACCTATGAACTGATCAAGGTCTGCGGCCTGCTCGGGCCGTCCGATCCCCGGTTGGTCGAACCCGTTTCAGCAACCATTGACGATCTCCTGCTATTCCACTCACCAGAATATCTATCTCTGCTGAAAGCAGCTACCAGCGGCCGCACTACTGTCAACGCTGAGTTTTTCGGACTGGGGCCGGGCGATAATCCGATTTTCCCCGGACTCCTGGAGGGGTCGCTGCTGGCAGCAGGAGCGTCACTCAATGCGGCAACTCTCGTGGACAGCGGTGAGGCGGATATCGCATTTAATATTGCCGGCGGGCTTCACCATGCAC
This sequence comes from Nitrospirota bacterium, assembly GCA_035490495.1. GTDB lineage: Bacteria > Nitrospirota > UBA9217 > UBA9217 > UBA9217 > JAJYKN01. The sequence continues at coordinate 9,870 of DATHDE010000126.1, read as the reverse complement.
AGCGTGACCGCGCATCGGGCTTCTGCTATATCAATGATCCTGTGCTCGCAATTAAAACACTCATCAACAGGGGCAGAAGGGTTGCCTATATCGATATCGACGCACACCACGGCGACGGCGTGCAGTTCGCTTTTTACGATACGGACAAGGTATTGACCGTTTCATTGCATGAAACGGGAGCCATGCTTTTCCCCGGCACGGGATTTGAAGGGGAAACCGGCTCTGGTGCCGGCAAAGGGTACAGCGTCAACGTACCGCTGCCGCCGGAATGCGATGATGAGTTATTTACGCGCGCGTTCACCGAGATCGTTCCCCCGCTCATGGAGTCGTTCAAACCCGATATCATCGTGAGCCAACTTGGCGTTGATACGTTTCGGACGGATCCCCTTGCGCATTTGAATCTCACGACGCATGGCTTCTGCAGCATGATTCGAATGATCAAATCCCTAGCATCGAAATGGGTTGCGTTGGGGGGGGGCGGCTATGATATCGCCAATGTAGCACGGGCCTGGACTCTTGCCTGGGCAGCCATGAACGATGAGCAGGCTCCGCAGGAGGTCCCCGATGCGTTTCTTCTTCGCCATGGGGATGCAGGCTTCAGAGGACGTTCTCTGCATGATGATCCCTTTGTGGTTTCAGGCAGGAAAAAGGAAGAGATGACAAAAGAAGTTGAACGAGTCATTGCTTATGTGAAGAACCATTCGCTGCGGTCGGTGTAGGTAGTTTCCAAAGAGAGAAACAGGGTTTGCAATTTTTGCGGCGATGTGATGTGGGGAAAGATTTTTCAGAGAAGCAGATTATGCGACGACGAAGAAATGTGAGAATCAAGAAGTTTATCTAAGGGAAGTGCATTTTTTTGATCTGGTTGAATGTTTCCGGAGGAAACAAAAACAGAAGATATTAAAATCCTTTAATCTTATCGAGCTGATACACTGTTTCCTTGGTCTACACCAAGCTTTTTGGGCACTCTTATAGCGTTGCCTGTGGATGCATTCTGCTCACAATTAATTGAACCGGTCCCCATTCTGCAGTATTCTCTCCAATCTTCAGGTTGCGACCGATTAAAAAACATATAGTTATATAATGTCGTTTATATTGCTCTGCATGAATATGCCGTAGTCTTTGGTATGAATATTGCGACAATATAAGGTGTCTTTTTTTGCTTTTCACTTCAGTGAATCATGAGTTGGAGGCCTGGCATGTGCGGAATTGTCGGATTTGTGGGTTCTCAAGGTTCGGTAAACATTCTGATTGAAGGCTTAAAGAGGCTTGAATATCGTGGCTATGACTCGGCTGGAGTTGCTTACCAGAACGGACATGGGCTCGAAATATATAAAACGAAAGGCAAAATTCATGACCTGCAGCAGATATTGCCTGATCGCACGCCGCAGATCCATGTCGGGCTCGGGCATACTCGCTGGGCCACTCACGGCGAGCCGTCCACGATAAATGCCCATCCGCACAGTCTCGACGGCGTGTCGGTCGTTCACAACGGCATCATTGAAAACTATCGCCAGCTGCGGGCCGAACTGGAAGCGGAAGGGTATCACTTTGAATCGCAGACTGATACGGAGGTCGTTCCCCAGCTCATCGTGAAATATTTGCGCACGGGCTTGTCCATCGAAGAAGCGATAAGGAAAACCGTCTCCCAGCTGCGCGGTTCCTTCGCGCTCGGCATCCTGCATGACCAGACTCCTGATACGCTGATCGCCGTGCGGAGAGGCAGTCCGCTCGTGATCGGGATCGGCCCGGACTCGCACTATATTGCGTCCGACATCCCTGCACTGCTCGGCAATGCGGACCGCTTCCTCTATCTCGACGATGACCGCATGGCAGTGTTGCGGCCGGACTCGCTCGTAGTGAAAAATCTTGTATCGCTCGAACGGGAGCCCTACGAACACCGCATTGTTTCCACGTCCTGGTCGCCTGCCATGGCGGAAAAACAGGGCTATGAACATTTTATGCTGAAGGAAATCCATGAGCAGCCCCAGGGGGTGAAAGACACCCTGCGGGAGTGGATTGACGATCCTCAACGCCTGCTCGAGGAACTCCACATCGCGGAAACAGTGAACAGCATCAGGAGAATTCACATCGCTGCTTGCGGAACATCCTATCATGCCGGGCTGGTTGGAAGATACCTCATTGAAAAATTCGCGCGTATCCCCGTGGTTGTGGACATCGCCTCGGAATTCCGTTACATGAGTCCGGTCGTACCGAAGGGCACCCTTTTCGTCACTATTACGCAGTCGGGCGAGACAGCCGATACGCTCGCTGCGCAGCGCGAAGCGCGCGAGAAAGGCGCTCTGGCATGCACGATCTGCAACGTTGTAGGCAGCACCTCTACGCGCGAAGCCGAAGCGGTTATGTATACGCGCTGCGGTCCTGAGATCGGCGTGGCGTCCACCAAAGCCTTCACCGCGCAGCTTGCTGCCCTCTGCATGCTCGGCATGGCTCTGGGGGAGCGGAAAAACAAGCTCCACAAGGTGGAGAGCGACACCTTGAAGCAATTCCTGCTGGGCCTGCCCGACATCATTGAAGAGGCGCTCACGTCCGATCTTGCCGTCAAGAGCGTGGCGCAGTCCCTTGCTGACAGGCGAACTATCCTGTATCTCGGCAGGGGCGTGAATTACCCGGTGGCACTCGAGGGCGCGCTGAAGATGAAGGAACTTTCCTACCTCTTTGCGGAAGGATACCCTGCCGGCGAAATGAAGCACGGCCCCATCGCGCTCATTGAAAAGGGCGTGCCAGTCGTGCTGCTGGCGCCGGTTGACGAGTTGTATGAAAAAATCCTGTCGAACATGGAGGAAGTGAAAGCGCGGGGCGGCAGGGCAATCGTCATTACCGATTCTCCGGCAGCCTTCCATGGACGGGCTGACGATATTATTACGGTCCCGTCAACACACCCGGCACTGCAGCCTTTTGTTTCCGTGATCCCGCTTCAGTTTCTTGCGTACCATGTAGCTGTAATGAAGGGCTGTAATGTGGACCAGCCGAGGAATCTGGCAAAAAGTGTCACGGTGGAATAGACAGCATGCAGGACCGGTTCGGACTGTGCGAACAGACCGGCGGGGGGCACAGATCAGTGGACGAGCGATCAGGCAGGAAAAGCAGAGCGTTCTGCCGATTGAAGGTCTTGTTCCCGTCCGAACCGGCAGCCTATGGTAGCAAAGTGCATTCTGCACGGACGCTTCCTTCACATTTCTTCTTTTCTCTGCTCTCTTCAAGAAAGTAGTCTAAACCGCAAGCCCATCTGCGCCGGCTTCACAACCTTCTGCGGGCTTTGTCCTTTTCATTCCTGCCTGTGATATAATCGTTTTACAGTCCCTGAAACAGAACCTGTTTCGCCGGCGAAAGGAGGCATTGCATGAATAAAATTTTGCTGGCAGTCAGTTTGTTTGTGCTCATGGTTTCAAAAGCGCATGGCGCTGAGGTGTTCACCCTGAAGAGCGATCAGATCGGCGGGCAGCTTACAGTCGATCAGGTTTATTCAGGATTCGGCTGCACGGGGAAAAACATATCTCCGGCACTCAAATGGATGAACGGGCCGAAGGCCGCAAAGAGCTATGCGGTCACGGTGTACGATCCCGATGCCCCGACGGGAAGCGGCTGGTGGCACTGGGTGATCTTTAACATTCCTGCCGATGTGACCGAGCTCGCAACCGATGCCGGTAATGCCCAAAAGAATCTGGCTCCGAAGGGCAGTGTGCAGAGTGTAACCGACTACGGCAAACCCGGTTTCGGAGGCGCCTGCCCGCCTCCGGGCGACAAGCCGCATCGCTATATATTCACTGTTTTTGCTCTTGATATCCCGAAACTCGATCTGGACGAAAAGGTCAATCCCGCCCTTGCCGGTTTCATGCTGAACCAGCATGCACTGGCGAAAGCATCTCTCATCTCCTATTATGGCCGGTAAGGCACGCACCTCATGGCATCCTGTCCGCAGCAGAATGCCATGAGGTGTTACTATCCTTATTATCATTCTCAAAAACCTCTCTTCGGTAGTTTCTCGCCACGCCCTTGACAACAGGTGCGTTTCATATCACACTTATTATAAGTCGTATTGTTGAGAGGTAACCAGTATGAAAATAATAAAAACAAGTAAGAGGAGCATTCCTCTGTTCATGATAGTGGGGCTTCTCGTGGCTAGTTTAGCAATGTTCTCCTGCGGCGGAGGCGGCGGTGGCTATGGCGGAGGCGGCGGCGGTAATAGTATCGCAGCACCAGGAGCATTCAGTCTGATAGCGCCAAGCCCGGCGGACACAGCAACTTCCGTAGGAACGACACCGACGTTTGCATGGACGGCGTCTTCTGATGCAACCGTATATTCTGTGCAGGTGGATACAACCGGCGCATTTACGGGGCCGTTCGTCATCAACGTCGCCTTAAACGCACCGACGTCGAGTTATAGCGTTCCCGCGAGTACGCTCAGTTCTGGAACAACGTATCACTGGAGAATCCTGGCGCAAAACGCGTACGGCCAGGCAGTTGCCGGACCGAGGACGTTCACGACCTGATGACGCTGCGGGAGATATACTTAAACAAGAGAACCGTGGTGAAGCAAATCACGGAAGGAGGTAGGCTACCATGAAAGTATTCTCTTGTAGCGATATGGGGGGTACGTGTGAAGCAAAAATAATGGCGCCGACGGAGGATCGGCTGGCCGAAGAAGTGTCCATTCATCTCCGGGAAGTCCACGGGATGAGTGAGATTCCTCAGGATATGCTCGGGAGGATCAAGCGGCTGTTTGTGAACAAAGCGACAAAAGATGCGGCTTCCGTCGTAGACCGCATTCTCGAAAAATACAACTGCGACAGCGATCCGGAGTGCAGCTGGCGCTACATTGCGGAATCAGAAATGATCCTGACCGGCAGCGAGGGTGTACACGGCCGCGAACTGAAAGCCGCCTGATACACGCGGCTCGTGCGGCGTCAATGCGATCAGACGCAGTTATCACCCGACGGGAACAGATTTTTATTTCCTGTTGAAGCGGATTGGGTTATAATTACGCCTGATCGCTTTCCTTTTCACACTCCCCTGAGACAGCCGGAACAGGAGAACCTGATGATCCCTTTTTTTCTGCACGCCAAAAGTATATCTGATGCGTGGTTTCAGCTGATTTACAATATTTTCGACCACTCCTACAAACAGAAAATCCAGAAAGGTTCATTCGAACAGGAGCAGTACCGCCTGCAGTATCCCGGGCTTGCCGTATTCATCGAGCATCCGTCAGAGGACATCATCCCGCAGATTCCGCCTGCGCTCGGAATCCCTGCACCCACGACCATGGAGTATGTTGAAGATTATTTCGCCAACTACCTGATGGACCCGAACCTGGCAGAGAACGAAACATACAAGTATGCGAGCCGCATTCACCACCCGATGCCGAAAGGGGGCACGCAGCTCGACCGGGTTATCGAGATGCTGAAGCACACGCCGCTCACGAACCAGGCGATCGTCGAGATCGGTTCACCCGACGACCATGACGTCTGCATCGGCAACGACGGCAAGCTCGATCCGCCCTGCCTCAGACTTCTTGATTTCAAGGCCGTACCGGACGGCGATGAACACGTGCTTTCTCTCAGCTGCTATTTCCGGTCCTGGGACCTGTGGGCAGGATTTCCGACCAATCTCGGCGGACTGGAGCTTCTGAAAAAATTAGTAGCGTCTGAAGCAGGTCTCAAGAACGGCCCCATGTATGTGTACAGCGCAGGCGCGCATATTTACGGGTATCAGGAGGAGATCGCGCGTATCCGCACGATGCGGCAGAAGTAATTCGTTTTTATCGCAGAAGAACACAGATGCCCCGGGGCAAAAACCGAATGCTTTTTCGGGACGCGGATTTTCGCGGATGTACACGGAAAAAAACGAAATCGCAAAAAAGGATTAACATTTGGAGATTCTCATGGTTGCCTTCAATCCGCGTTTATCTGTGTTCGTCCGCGTCCGAACAAGCTTTTCCGGGTCTCCTCATCAAGTGGTATAATTCCGCATGACCAAGATCACCACTCCCCTTCAAATCTACAAGCTGTTGCCCAAGACCAACTGCGGCGGGTGCCGCATTTCCACCTGCCTTGCATTCGCCGCAGCCGTGATGAAGCAGGAAGCGCGTCTTGGTGACTGCCCGAACCTCGCCAAAGACGTCGTTGATCAGTGCGAGAAATCGATCAACAGGCCATCGGGCATGGAAGACATCAGGGAAGAACAGCTCAAGGAGCTCAAGAAGGAGTTCGGCAACGCCGATATTCTCGTGCGGTGTGATCTGCTCGGCGCGCGACGAAAGGATGAGTCGATCGTCGTGCAGTGCCTGGGCAAGGATTTCGAGATCGACCGGCAGGGAAATGTCGCATCGCAGTGTCACACGCATGCATGGTTCCTGCTGCCGCTCTTTGATTACATCCTGCACAGCAAGGGAAAAGAGGCCAGCGGCAGGTGGGCGCCGATGCGGGAGATGCAGAAGGGGAAGAAGTGGGCGCCTCTTTTCGAACAGCGCTGCGAGAAGCCGCTCAAGAAGATCGCCGACGCGTACAGCGATCTCTTTGCAGATCTCGTGACCCTGTTCAACGCTGAATCAGCTCAGACAACGTACAATTCCGATGTCTCCGTGATACTTCATCCCTTTCCCAAGGTGCCGGTCCTGATCTGCTACTGGAAGCAGGAAGACGATATTGAATCAAAGCTGCTGTTCTTTTTCGACGACAAGGCGGAAGAGAATCTGAGTGTGGAGTCGCTCTTTAACCTCGGGACCGGGCTGGTGCGGATGTTCGAGCGGATCATGTACAAGCATACGGACGGGAAGAGCGAAATGGATTAGCACGGGGTGCTTCTTCAGCTCTTCAGTATTTTCTCCGCCGCGATCTGGGCTTCGTGGATGCAGTCGCCGATGCCGATTCCCTTGTACGAACAGCCGACGAGATGCAGCCCGGGATGGGTTGAAACAATGCGGTCGATGAGCGCCATGCGGTCGAGATGGCCGACCGTGTATTTCGGCATGCCCTTGTACCAGCGGTAGACCTTCGAGAACTGCGCCTCCGCTTTGACACCTACGATCGAATCCAGTTCCTCCAAAGCCATCTTGACCATTCCCGCGTCATCGAGTTCATGTACGAGCTCTTCATGGTGGCCGCCGCCCACGAAGATGCGGATCAGGACCATGTCGTCAGGAGCGCGGGAGGACCACTTGATCGAACTGTAGGTCGCCGCATTCACGCGCCGGCCTTCGATCCGGGGCACAATGAAGCCGAACCCTCTGAGTTGAACGTTGATATCGGCTCTCCGGAACGCGACCGAGACCGTGGCTGATGAAGACCATGCGATCCTGTTCATCTGTGCCGAAAGCTGTTCGTCGAAACCCTTGATCATGGCTGCTGCGTCATAGGCTGCTGAAGCGATCATGACGTGATCGGCATCCAGTATCTCTCCACTGTCGAGGATGACGGAATATCCCTTGCCCTTGGGTTCGACTGCCCGGACTGCCGCGTTGGTACGGATCGCATCCCTGCCGATATGATCGACACAGGCCTGCGTCAAGGTCTGCATGCCGTTTTTGAAGCTCATGAAGTAGGTCATCCTCGGCTGGCCCGGTTTCGGCGGGGGGCCGCTTAGAGTTGCATGAGGCCGGTTCCTGAGGGCCTCGAGCATGCCCAAAATCAGGCTGCCGCTCTTCTGCTCCATCTGCACAAAGCGGGGAAATGTGGCGAGCACGCTCATATTGTCGGGATTCGACGTGTGGATGCCGGCAACCAGCGGCTCCGCGATTTTTTCGAGGCACTCCCGGCCGAGTCTGCGCGTTACGAAAGTGGCAAGGCTCTCGTCCTCCATGATCTTGCGCCGAGGGATGAAAACGTCCATCCCCATGCGGAGCTTGCCGGGCCAGGTGATAAGATGCGATTTCGCCATGGGCCAGAACGAGGTGGGCACCATGAGCATCACGCCTTCGGGAAGCGAGTGAAGTGCACCGCGGGAATAAATGAACGTCCCCTTGAACCGGTCGTTCGAAGGGAGCATTTCCGGCTCGAGGCCGAGGTGTCTTGCGAGATTGACGCTCCAGATTTTCTCCGGCAGGAAACTGTCGGGACCGCCCTCCACGAGATAGCCGCCGATCTTCTCCGTGACAATTTTCCCGCCGATGCGGTTGTTCTTTTCGAGCAGAAGGACCTCGACGGTCCTATTGTGGGCTTTTGCTCCAGCCTTGAGATGGACGGCAGCCGCCAGGCCGGCGATCCCGCCGCCTATGATGACGATTTTGGGCATGATCTAAACTTTCTTTTTGGACGCGGATTTACGCGGATTTAACACGTGCTTTCTTGAATTTTCAAATACTTTTCTTTTGAATTCGGCTTTTGGACCAAAATTGAGAAGAAGCCCTACTTCGCAGGCTGTAGCTTTTAGATAATTCAGAAGCTGAGCTTCGTGGTCGAGCGCCACTGCTTTTGCAGCCTTTATTCCGATGATAATCAGACCATCTACAACCAGATCTGCAATATATTCCCCGACGAGTTTATCGTGATAAAAAACCTGAATCGGATATTGGCTTTCAATTTTTAGACCGGCATTTGCCAATTCATTCTGCAAAGCATTAGCATAAACTTTCTCAAGGAACCCGTAGCCGAGTTGATTATATACTTCAAAAAAAGCCTTGATGATCAGATCTGTCAAGTTCTTATGTTTGAGATTCCCAGAATCCGCGTTCGTCAGCGTTCATCCGCGTCCCATTAAAGGTTTTTCCTCACCACATCCGCCAGCGCCTTGATGAACAGGGGTGATGTATTCAGGGAGTCGGCACGCTCGAATCTGATGCCGATCTTTTCCGCATGAGCCCGATGTACGATGTCGATGTCGTACAGGGTCTCCATATGATCGCACGTAAAGCCCACGGGCACCTCGAGGACTGCTTTGCATCCCTGCTGCGCAAGGGTGTCCAGAGTCGATTCCACGTCCGGCTCCAGCCACGGCTCGGTTGCTCGTGCACCCTTGCTCTGCCACGCAATGCGCCATGTCGCGATCTTCGGGCTTTTCACGATCAGGTGTATGGTTTCTTCTACCTGTTGTTGGTAAGGATCGCCGGCTGCTATGTAGCGGACCGGGATGCTGTGGCTTGTGAAGATAACGCCGACATCCTGCGGGTTTGTTTTGAAACGCTGCAGCCCCTCCGAGACCTTTTCCTGCCACGCACGGATGAAGAGCGGGTTGTCATGCCAGCTCGCTATGAAAAGGGGACACGTTTCACCGCTGCCCAATCCATCGCAGGCGCTTTTGTAGGCGCCCGTGGTGACCTCGGTTGCGAACGGCGACATCGAAAGCGCAATGACGCGGCGCGAGCCGTCCGCAAGGGCGCTCTTGAAAGCGTCGGCCACGGAAGGCTTTGAATACCGAAAACCTTCATAGGCGCGGTAGCCCGGCCCCATCTCGTGTTCAAGTGCAGCAGCCTGCGCCTGAACGAGCTCAGGCAAAGGAGATTTTCCGCCAATGAGCTTGTACCGGTCCACGACTGCGGCCACGACCGGGGGGGGCGCGGGCCGGCCCATGAAGGCGGCCATGAATGGGCCGACCTCGTCAACGGACCGCGGACCGCCGAGGGCTATGAGGATGATGGCAGTAGGAGACATGAAAAAAAACAGGAGCCAGCGGCCGGGGGCTGCTGGTGCTCTCCCAAACCCCGGACCCTGGCTACTGGATGCTTTATTTCGGAACCTATTTTTTACTCAATTCATGTGTCGCGTTGATGAATTCTTCCGCATGATCAAGCGGGGTCTCCTGCAGGATGCCGTGGCCCAGGTTCATGATGTGGCCGTTCCTGCCCCCGGCCCGGTCGAGGATCTCCTTCGTCCTCTTCCGAATGAACTCCTTGGATCCGAAGAGCGTGACCGGATC
>DATHDE010000125.1:0-5601 GCA_035490495.1 Nitrospirota bacterium | reverse complement strand
CCACCGGCGTGGCAACGAGTATTTTCCCCCACAATGTCTGCGGGACTTCGGCTTTCAGTGCATCGGGTAAGGCAAATTTGGACATGAAAGCACCTCACTGAATATCGGGGTCCATGGTACTCACACAAATCATTTTTACATCGATATCGGCATCTGTAAACGCAGGCAAGAATAAACTAGTAATAACGAATATATGCTTTCACACATACAATGTCAACGAAATCAAACCGGCAAGCCATCAAGCCGCTTCGATCCTGCTTTTCACTTTTTCCAGAAACTCCGCACATTCCTTCGCATGCGTTATCACGAGCAAGTGGCCTGCATCCTCGATGACCTCGCTTCCTGATGCCGGGCAGGGAATGATGTGGTCGCGCCTGCCGTGAATGCGGTAGATGTTTTCCCGGGGGCCGGAATATCCGGGCCAGTCTGGCAGATACAGGGACATGGCACGGACGAAATCCGTGTCGAGTTTCGAGAACACGACGTTCACGAGGGGGCTGAATTTGCCGACAATGGTCTTGAGCATGGAGAGGGGAGTCACCTCCGCGAGCGGGGTAAGCATGGTGAGAAGCTTCTGCACTTCAGCGGGATGCATGGCGCTGCCCAGGAGGATGACGGCCCGGGGACTGATCTGCTTCATCATCTCGAGCGACACCATGCCGCCGAGCGAGGAGCCGCCCACAACATCTCCATCCTTGATCCCGTGCTCGCGGATGATGCGCGCGGCCAGATCAGCATAGGTCTTGTCGCCAGCGTACAAAGGCCAGTCGAGAAAATTGACCGGAAAGGACAGGTGGCGCTTGAGCGCCCCATACATGGCAGAGGACGCGCCCATGCCGGGGAGCAGGTACCAGTTCGACATTCCGTCTCCAAATGCAAATGTAAGAAATCAGCCGAGGATAAAATCGGATTTACAAAGATAAAGCAGAACTCATGAGACAATATGTTTGGAAACAGCATTTATTATGGGCTCATAATTGTCCGGACACTTTTCAATTTGTCATCCCCGAATGTTTCTATCGGGGATCCGATTTAACACCAGATTCCCGATTAAAGCCTCGGGAATGACGGCTATGTATGTCGCTTTTATTTTGAGACCATTTATAACACAGATAAAATCTGATCAAAATCGGATAACAGCGGATAACAGCGGAACGATCACTGAAGTATTCTTCACCCGATCTCATCATACTTGATTCGCTTCTTCAGTGTCCAGTTGCTTTTGCTCAGGGAACGCGCCTGGTCTTGTCTTTAAGACAGTGGTGTATCCACGCTCCGCTCTGTGCCCGTCGTGGTTCTCTGTGGTTGCAGCAGTGTTATTCCTTCTGCCGCGGATCGAGGGCGTCGCGGATGCCTTCGCCGAGAAGATTGTAGCCGAGCACAGTGACGAGGATGGCGAGGCCGGGGAAGGCGGAGAGCCACCAGGCGATCTCGATGTTGTCCTTGCCCGACGAGAGCAGGCTGCCCCAGGAAGGCGTAGGCGGCTGCACGCCGAGGCCGAGGAAGCTCAGGGCGGATTCCACGAGGATGGCGCCGCCGATGCCCATGGTCGCGGACACGAGGATCGGGGACAGGCCGTTCGGGAGCACATGCCGCATCATGATGCGCGTGTCGGAGGCGCCCAGTGCCCTGGCCGCGATCACGAATTCGCGCTCCTTGAGGGAAATGAACTCAGCGCGGATGAGCCGCGCCGGCTCCATCCAGCTCGTGAGGCCGATGACGATCATGATGTTGATGATGCTCGGTTCGAGGATGGCGATAACGGCGAGCACCAGGAAGATCGTCGGGATGCTCAGCATGATGTCCACGGCGCGCATGATCACACTGTCCACCCAGCCGCCGTAGAAACCAGCGAGCGAGCCGAGGATGATGCCGATCAGCGTCGCAATGCCCACTGCCACGAACCCCACTTCGAGCGAAATCCTGCCGCCCCAGATCATGCGCGAGAGCACGTCCCTGCCGAGGTCGTCGGTGCCGAAGGGATGGGAAAAGCTGGGCCCGATCAGGATGCTCTTGATATCGATGGTAGAGGGATTGTACGGCGAGAAAATCGGCGCAAAGATAGAGCAGACGAACACAAGCAGCACCAGGATCCCGCCGCTCACGGCAAGCTTGTTTTTCAGAAAATAATGCAGGGTGCGCGACCTGAAGGATTCGGTGTCAGGCATCTCAGCTCCAAAAAAAGGGTCAAGTAGCAAGGGAAAGCAAAGGGCCCGTAGCCAGCAGCAGGGAAAAATAAGTAAACCAGTTGTATCCCTTCCGATACTCGCTACTATTATTTCAACCTTACCCGGGGATCGGTGAACGCGTAGGCCACGTCTGCGAGGAAGTTCCCGAGCATGGTCAGAAACGCCGCGGGCACGAGAATGCCCATGGCGAGGTTGTAGTCGCGCGAGAATACGGCCTGGTAGAGCAGTTGTCCCATGCCGGGGATGCCGAAGACCGTCTCCATGATCACGCTGCCGCCGATAAGCCCGGGCAGGGACAGGCCCAGGATCGTGATGACCGGCATGAGTGCGTTGCGGAGCGCGTGCTTGTAGATGACCACGCCCTCGGTCAGGCCTTTCGCGCGCGCGGTCCGTATGTAGTCCTGGCGCAGGACTTCGAGCATGTTGTTCCGCATGTAGCGGGAGAACCCGGCAAGGCCGCCGAAAGCGGACACGGACACAGGCAGGATGAGATGGTTCCCCGTGTCCGCAAGCCGTCCCCAGAAGGTAAGACCCGTGGTATCGAGGCTGTGGATGCCCGAGATGGGCAGCGCGCCCCACTGCACGCCGAGCAGGTAGATCAGAAGGAGCGCAAGCCAGAACGACGGCGTGGAATATCCCACAAACACGAACACGGTCGTGAACCGGTCGAGAAGCGAATACTGGCGCGTGGCAGACATGATTCCGATGGGAATCGCCATCACGAGCACGAGACCGAGGGACAGCATATTGATGGTGAGCGTGATGGGGAGCCGTTCGAGGATCTTGTCCTTCACTTTGCGGCCGTCGGCAAAAGCCTCGCCGAAATCGAGGGTCATGAATTTCTTGAGCCACGTTGCGTACTGTTTGTAGAAAGGCTGGTCCGCTCCGTAGAGCTTGCGGAGACGCTCGCGCGCTTCGGCCGAGGCCTTGGCCGAAAACTCCATCTGCGCTTCTGCAGGCCCGCCCGGAGCAAGACGCATGACGCCGAAGCTCAGGAGCGTGATGCCGAGCAGGATGGGGATCATAAGGAGCGTTCGTTTTACGATATACGTGAACATGTTCGAGACGTATCCGGATACCTTGTACACGAGTTCGAAGGATACTTGATGATCGATCCGATGCGTTCTTCCCTGTTGATCATCATAGTATAAAACGAGGGCCATTTCAAGGTCAATCAAGGCACTGACAGCGCGCGAAACGAATTAAATGCTTTCTTTTTTCGGGATGTAGCGCTTGACAACGCAGGGGGCGGTTAGTATTATATGACCTGCTGTGTGGAAGTGCCTCATGCGGCAATTCGGGGCGTGGCGCAGCCCGGTAGCGCGTCTGCTTTGGGAGCAGAAAGTCGGAGGTTCGAATCCTCTCGCCCCGACCATATGAACATGAGTTCAGAGTACAGCGTCAGGAGTTCATAGTAAATTCGTCAACAACCCATGAACAATGAACGCTGAACTGTGAACAGGATCACGCGCCTGTAGCTCAGGTGGATAGAGCAACAGCCTTCTAAGCTGTGGGTCAGGGGTTCGAATCCCTTCAGGCGCGCCATTTCTCACCGGTCGTGCTAACCCGCGCACGAAGGCAACATGAAGGATGTCAGGACCCCTGACCCGAAAGGGGTTTCAGGGGAAATCTTCCCCTGAGGTTCGGGGGAGATGTCAGAGGGGGCGGGCCCCCCTGAGGAGCCCTTTACGGGCGACGGTCAGCGGGTTCGAATCCCTTCAGGCGCGCCATTTCTCATCGGTCGTGATAGTTGCGCAGAAGATTGCTTGTTGACAAAACAGCGTCAACCCTATAGAATGCAGGTTCTTGGAAGTTAAGCGAATATGGTGGGCGTAGCTCAGCTGGTAGAGCACAAGGTTGTGGCCCTTGTGGCCGCGGGTTCGAGCCCCGTCGCTCACCCCATTTTTATTATCAAGAGACGGCCTCTGGGCCGTCTCGCTTTTTCTCAGCTTCATGCTGCGCCCGTAGCTCAGCTGGATAGAGCGTCGGCCTTCGAAGCCGAATGCCGGGGGTTCGACTCCCTCCGGGCGCGCCAACTGAATTGCACGCAGTGAAATGCAGTGCAGCAGGAACAGTCCCCTGATAGTATCGACATCAAGAGCTATCAGTCATCCCCGAATGCTCCTGTCGGGGATATGGGCGTAACACCAGATTCCCGATGAATCCCCCGCCTTGCAATCCTCCGGCTCCTGCCAGAGGGGGCGCCACTGCCTCGGGAATGACGCCGTATCGCGTTGCTTCTCTTTTGAGACCGGTACTACGTTCAGCGTTGGGAGCCGGGATCATCATCCGGGGGGCTCCGAATACAAACTCCGAACTTGTAATTCATACTGCGCCCGTAGCTCAGCTGGATAGAGCGTTGGCCTCCGAAGCCAAAGGTCGTGGGTCCGAATCCCGCCGGGCGCGCCATTTGATATTTACGCTGCATGAAATCCGGCGTGCGGTGCGGAAGGTCAAAGCAGGGGAGAGGAACATCCGCATGCTGTATGCCGCTCCGGCGCGGGGGCGCTCCGGTGGCCGCCGAAGACGTAAAAACAGGGCAAATCCGCGATTTTCTTGTTGCATCGTACAACCAAGATCAGTATAATGTAGCCGCTTTTGCACCAGGAACTCTCATCACGTTACGACGGGCCGTTAGCTCAGTTGGTAGAGCAGCTGACTCTTAATCAGCGGGTCGAAGGTTCGACTCCTTCACGGCTCACCATGCACACAACAGGGAGCAGTGGGTAATGGGCAGGAATCCATGAGAGGGATGCTGCACAATGCTCACTGCTTTCTTATTATGAAGAGCATCGCCGGATCAATGCCGCCGGATGCGGAGCGGTCCTTCGATGCTGCCCGCAGCCGAAGACGAGCGAGAGTGGCGGAACTGGCAGACGCGCTGGTCTTAGAAGCCAGTGGGTGACCGTGGGGGTTCAAGTCCCCCCTCTCGCACCATCACTGAAGTACATAGTTCAGAGTTCAAAGTTCAGAGTACATACATTTTATAGAGGAGAAGCCTGCATGAAAGCGGTGGTTGAAGACATCAGTCCGGTAAAGAAAAAGCTCAACATCGAAGTCACGTCCGAAGCAGTGGACAAGGAATTGGGCAAGGCGTTCGCCGATGTGGCGAAAAAGGCCAAAATCCCGGGGTTCCGGCCGGGCAAGGCGCCGAAAAACATCGTCGAACGGCATTACGGCGACGAAGTGCGGGGCGAGGTAGTTCACCGGCTCGTCACGGAATCCTACCTGCAGGCGCTCCAGGAGCACAAGCTGAACCCCGTGGAGATGCCCCACATCGAAAATATTTCCACGATTGCCAAGGGGTCGCCCCTGACATTCACGGCCACCGTGGAAGTGCGGCCCGAAATCAAGCTCGGGACGTACGACGGACTTGAGGTGAAGGAAGAAGCCGTTACAGTGAGCGACGAGG
>DATHDE010000124.1:0-4631 GCA_035490495.1 Nitrospirota bacterium | reverse complement strand
AACGGAGCTGTATTGCCCCGTCGCCCGTCTGCATGACGATGCCGTCCTGCGCCACATCAACGACCTCGCCTGCCCTGTACTGCCCTGCCGCCCGCTTCTCCAGGACCGTGCTTTTCGCAACAATCAGCCGCGCGCCGCCAGCAGCGATCATCGGCTGAGAAAGGGGGTTCGGAAAAGGCGCAAAACTGAGCGCCCTCACAAACCGGTCGATTTTCGCCGCGCTCCACGTGACGTCGATCATTCCCTGGAAGGGAATGTCGCGCATGAAGTAATATGATCGTTCGCCCAGATTTTGGGGAAGGGGGGCGGCGGTTCCCCGGACCATGTCCGTAAGCGTCTTGCGGAAAAGGGCTGCCCCGTGTTTGTAGCATTTGATCAGCAGCGACAGCCCGGTTTCGTCCTTTTCTATCGGGAACCGAACCGCAGCGAGGATGTCCCCCGAGTCGATTCTTTCCTTCATTTCGTGAAACACCACGCCGTATTCCTGCTCGTTGTTGATGATCGCCCAGACCCATCCGTTCGAACCGCCGTACCGGGGCAACGGCCCCGGGTGAAAGTTGATGCAGCCCCGTTTCGGCAGGTTCAGGAGCGGCGCTTTGAACAGCCGGACATACGCGACATTGAACTGTACATCGGGCTGCAGCGCCTGAAGCTTTGAGAGAAACGCCGGATCGTTGATGTTCTCGGGCTCATACTGTTCGATGCCTGCCTGCTTGGCCAGCGCCTTGAGGCGTGCATTTTTCAGCTTCGTTTCCGGTGTGGTTTTATCGGTAATGACTCCGACGACCTCCTGGTGTTCCTCGAGAAGGATCTTCAGGCAGTCGTATCCGACGCTTTCATTTGCCGAGAGAATGACACGCACGATCTGTTTTCCTTTGCAGCAGAGTATGGCGCTCTGACCGGGCCGGGGCGGTCGTCCCGCTTACTTCCCCCCGCTATTCCCTGCGTCCGCATCCTTTCCTGATTTCGGCGTCTTGGCCGGCCAGGACATCCATGTCCTCAGTGAATCACTGGGTTTCGGCAGGAGCTCAGGTGCCTTTCCGACATAGACCCCCCGTTCCTGCGTGTCCTTCAGGATGCTGACACCGGCGCCGATGACGCAGTCGCGGCCGATGGTGATCTTTTCCTTTATGGTGACATTCGGCCCCACGAGGCAATAGGGGCCGACCGTGACGCTTCCCAAAATGATCGTGCCGGAGGCAATGAAGCAGTGGTCATGAACGACCGTATGATGGCCGATCAGAACTCCCGCTCCTATGGTGACATTGTTCCCGATCTGAATGAACGGATTGAGGCTCGCGTTCTCGAACACCAGGCAGTTCTCGCCGATCGCCAGTCCGGGCCACGTGAGCGCCTTTGAAGATATATAGTTGATGAAGGGATACCCCTTCGCTTTGGCCTGGAGGTACTTCTCTTCCCTCAGCCGGTTCATCCCCTGATAACTCACGGCCACGAGCATGGCGTATTCCGCCGGGGGAAAGACCGTTTCGACGCGGTCAAAGGGCACGACCGGCACGCCGAAGAGCTCCGGCTCCCTGATAAAGGCGGCATCGACGGTATACCCGGCGACCTCATAGGAAGAATCATGCGTCAGGCAGAAAGAAACAAACTCAGCCCATCTCCCGTTTCCAAATACGATGACTTTTTTCATCATTCTCCGTGACCGCCGAACATCAGCATTTCAGGATGTCAACTTGCGCCGAGCGGCCTGCCGGCTCCCACGATTTCCGGAAGGACCGCGGTCCCCTTCTGCAACGACGAGATCACCTCGCAGATCGTCTCGACCTCGGACAGCTCCAGGCTGTCATAGATCGGCAGGGTAAGTATCCTGTCGGCCGCCCGCCGCGCCACCGCCAGATCGCCGTTCACCGAGATGCTCCGGTAGCAGGAAAAATCGCAGATCAGGGGATAGAAATAACGGCGCGTAAATATGTTCCACGCCTTCAGCTTCTCATACACTGCATCCCGGCTCATCCCGAATGCGCGCTCATCGATTTCAACCGGCAGGTAGGCATGATTGTACGCAACGCCCGGACGAGGGGCCGCTGCGAGGCAGACGCCGGGAATTTCCTTCAGCCGGGTCCGGTAGAGGTCCGTGATCCGCCTGCGCTTTTCGAGTATCTCGTCGAGGTGGTCCAGAACGTGAAGGCCCATCAGCGCCTGCATCTCGTTCATTTTTGCATTCGTCCCGGGCATCACCACTTCAACTTCGCTTTTGTATCCGAAATTTTTCAGATAATCGAACGTGCTTTTCAGGCCCCCGTCCTGAAAGATCAGCATGCCCCCCTCCAGGGAGTGAAACAGCTTCGTAGAGTGGAAGCTGAACATGCTCAGGTCGCCGTAGTGGGCGATCGATTTGCCGTTGACCTGTGTGCCGAATGCGTGGGCAGCGTCATACAGGAGCTTCAGACCGTGCCTGCGCGCAATGTCGGCCAGTTCATCGAGCATGCAGGGATTGCCGTAAACATGCACTGCGAGAATCGCGGTCGTCCAGGGCGTGATCGCTTCCTCCACCTTTTCAGGATCGAGGGTGTAATAATCGGGTTCGATGTCCACAAAGACGGGCCTGATTTTGTTCCAGTACAGTGCGTGGGTCGTCGCGACGAATGTATACGGCGTCGTAATGACCTCTCCCGTGATTCCCATGCCCTGCAAAGCGATTTGCAGCGCCAGCGTCCCATTGTTGAAAAGACAGAGGTTGTCCGTGTTGAAATACGTGCCGAGCGTATCGTTGAAGCGCTGGAGCACGGGGCCGTTGTTCGTCAGCCACCGGTTGTCCCAGATTTCCTGCAGGCCGCGGCAGAACTCCTCCAGGGGCGGCAAAAACGGCTTGGTAACATAGATCGGCTTTGCAAAGGGTTTTATCACACCGTGCTCCTGTACGTGGGGAGTTACTCCGCCTGCCTGACTGCGGGGATCAAAGTCTCGGCTGCCGGGGCTTTGCCGAGATATTCCGTTGTCCACTGCAGGGTGGGCTGCACAACACCAGGTTCCCTGCCGAACCAGGTGCCCTGCCGTTGCCTGGTATCGATGATATCGAACGACACGCCGCTTTCATGCGAATAGATCACGTTGCTCGTGTCCTTGACCACGAGCACGACAAAGCGATGCAGGCCGCTGTTCAGCAGATTGGCGGGAAAATAGCAGACGCTGCGGAAGACGCCTTCCGGCAGGGGCCGCTCATTCAGACTGCCGGTCGTGAATGCGATCAGGCCCTCTGCGGTATACAGGTGCAGCGTGATATGCAGCTGCGCACCCGCCGCAAGATTCCAGCATTCGACTTCGACCTGAAAGGGCGTTTCCATGGTCAGGGGGCCGTCCTGGAGATTGTCACGGCGTTTTACGCTCACCCTCCGGATCCTCACCAGTTCGTTTCCCGGAGCCGCGCGCATGTCGGTCCATTTCTCTTCGGACCGGCCTTCGCCCTTCTCGGTTTTCGACAGATAGTCGGTGACGATCTGCGCGGTGGCGCCGTCCTCGGCGATCCTCCCGCCCTGTATCCAGATCACCCGCTCGCAGAGGCTGTTCACCGCGACCATGTTGTGGCTGATAAACAGAACGGTCCTCCCGTTCTTGGATGCCTCGCCGATTTTTGCCAGACATTTTTTCTGGAACGCCGCATCGCCCACGGACAGCACCTCGTCCACCAGGAGGATCTCCGGCTCGAGATGAGCGGCCACAGCGAATGCCAGACGCACATACATGCCGCTGGAGTAGCGCTTGACCGGGACCTCGAGGAACTTCTCGATTTCGGCAAAATCGACAATGGAGTCGAAATGACGGCGGATTTCATCTTTTTTCATACCGATGACGGCGCCGCTCAGATAGACGTTTTCCCTTCCCGTCAGCTCCGGATGGAAGCCCGTCCCCACTTCCAGCAGCGATCCGACGCGTCCGTAGATCTCGGCCTTGCCCGACGTCGGAACGGTGATGCGGGAGAGTATTTTCAGGAGCGTGCTTTTCCCGGCCCCGTTCTGGCCGATGATGCCCACGATCTCCCCCTGCTTGATCTCGAAGGATATATCCTTGAGCGCCCAGAACGCGTCATCCCTGGCCTGCGCATGAGCTGAGGACCGGAACAGCGACTTCAGGCTGTTCGTCACCTGTTCGCGCAGGCTGTCGCTGCGGTATTTCGCCGATGCGATGGTATATTTTTTTGACAGGTTTTCGACCCGTATCGAAATATCTTTCATCCAGCTTCCCTTCCTGGCGTGCGTCGTGACAAAGGCTTGTCCCGCGAACCGCGTCTAGATGACGTCGGCGAAGGTTTGCTCCATCCGCTTGAAGTACATGAGCCCGCCGATCAGCAGCGCCAGGACCACGCATGAGCTGATTGCGATCATTTTAAAATCCGGATTGCCGGTGCCGAGCAGCGACCAGCGAAAACCCTCGATGACCCCCACCATCGGGTTCAACCCGTACAGCCAGGCGGGCAGCCCCGCCCGGGCCAGCATCTCCGTCACACGGCCGGTCGGGTAGATCACCGGCGTGACGAACAGCCAGATCTGAACGAAGAACGGCACGACGTAGCGGACGTCACGGAACCGCACGTTGAGCGCCGACAGCCACAGGCCGGTGCCGAGCGCCGTGGCGAACGCCAGAACGAGCAGGAGCGGGAGGAGCAGAACGAC
>DATHDE010000123.1:0-6032 GCA_035490495.1 Nitrospirota bacterium | reverse complement strand
CCCTCCTGATTCAGGAGGGGGGCAGGGGGTGGTGCTGTTTTCCTAATTCACCCAGGATATTCTCACAAACAGCGTCTATTTTTTCATAGACGTCCGTATGTTTCCTAATTCACCCAGGACATTCTCACAAACAGCGGTAATGGAGTGGTAGATTTCCACCTCACAGCATCCCGAGCAAAAGCTCCGGCAGACTGATCATCTTCAACCTGCCCTGGCCTGCCGCGCCGAGCGACGACGAGCACCAGTTGCACGAACACAGCACCGCATCGACTTTCAGGTTCACTGCCTGGTCGACGACCTCTCCGGCGGAAGTCTTGCAGCACTGGTTTTTCGCAAGATCAGTAATGTGGAGGCCTTCTATTTCGTCCAGCCGCTTGCGGTACCTGCTCCAGTCGACAGAACCGCCGCTGTATGCGCTCTTTACGAATGTATGGCACCCTTCGAAATATCCGATGGACAATGGTTTACTAACGAGCTTTCTTCGGCCGAGTTCGTCGAAAATCAGATCAGGCATATACAGATGGCTCTCATGCGCTTCATGAAAAACGCTCCGCACTGCGTGCGCGCATCCCATGCAGCAGTACGCGAGCCTCCGCGCACCTTTCTCCCGCGCAAGCACGTCGTTTTGTTGATTGAACTCCACGGCTGCTTTCAAGGCTTCGTCGCGCTGGGCGCTTGCTTTCAGCATGGCAAAGGGCGCTCCGCAGCAGTATTCCTGATCGAGATACGTCCAGTCCACCTGCAGCCTGTCCAGCACGCGGAGATAGTCGCGCACTAGAAAGGGATCCGTGAACAGCCGGTAGCAGCCAAAGAAAACGCATGTATCCGCTTGCGCCTTGGGCTTCGGAATGCCGAGGCCTGACAGGAGACGGGCTCTGAGCACCTGGGGGGTTCCCTGGTTGCCGAATTTTCTGACGGTCTCGACCTGTTCTTCCACGGTTCTGCCGCAGGACAACGCTTCCGCAGTTGCCTGCCAGACTGCCAAGGAAACCAGTTTTGTCATACGCATCTCCTTCAACCAGTCGGTTACTCGATCAGTCCCTGCTTTTGCCGGTGGACGACATCATCCATGATGGCCATGGCTGTCCTCATCCGGCGGAACCCGAACCTTCCGTAGAAAGGTTCCTTGCCAGGATTCGCGAACAGCATGATGATCTCGGCCTCTGCATGCTCGACGAGATACTTCAGGATTTTTGTGCCGATGCCCTGCTCCTGATACTCCGGAAGCACAACCATGTCGAATATCGCGGCTCGCAAAGCTCCGTCCGAAATCGCCCTGCCTGCGCCCACGAGCCGCTCCCCTGCGTATGCGAAGCAGCGCACCTCGCTGTTGCGAAAAGCGATTTCCAGTTTCCTGATGTCCCGCTTGCCGAGCGGCGCCCGCTCGATGACCTCCGCAAGCTCCGTCCACGAAACCCGGTCTGCATCCGATGAAAGATGAATATCCATGGTCATTTCCCCTGTTCGTTCATCGTCGGTGCGAAGCTCCTTGCCGTGCCGTGCTCCGGCGAGCTTTTATTTTAGCATACCTGATTGCTGAGATCGAAGTAATAATCAGCCCGAATCGATCACGGCGTTATGGCTCCGATACAGCCTGAGGGGGGAGCCAAGCAAGGCAACTCTACTTCACTATTGCCTATATGAAAATTTCGCTATAATATTGAGAAGACACACATGAGTGTTTCCTCAGCGATGCCGGACCGTTCAGGGCGATTGGGACGGATAAACCTGACCCGTCCTTGAGAACGACTCTGCATTGCCTGCTGCCTGTGCTTCTTCTTGCAGGACCACAGGATATTTTGCTTCAAGAGGCACGGGTTATCTTTCCTACCAGGAGGACTGACGTATGTCTGACGACATCAAGGCTTTCTGCCGTACACGAGGTGCTGACTGCGCCGGGATTGCGGACCTTGCCCCGTTTAAGCAGGGATGGGTCGTTTTGCCTGCGAACCTCCTCGACCCGTTTACGCGCGCAATCTCCATTGCCAAACGCCTCGATGACGATGTGATCAATGAAATCGACCGGGGACCGACTGTCCGCTATGCGGGCCACTATCGTTCAGTCAATGTCGAACTCGACGCCGTCACTGCGGATGTCGTCAAATGGATCGGGGAGCGGGGGTATCAGGCAAAGGCCGTTCCTGCTTCGCATATTACCGACGATACGAACCTGCTCGGAAATATTTCCCACAAGGCTGTAGCACGCATGGCAGGGATCGGGTGGCAGGGAAAAAGCCTGCTGATCGTGAATCCGGAGCACGGGCCGCGCATCCGGCTGGCAACGGTGCTGACCGACATGCCGCTCGTTCAGGACCAGCCGCTCAGGAACCGGTGCGGCACGTGCGCTGAATGCAGCAAGGCGTGTCCGGTCTCGGCGATAAAAAATGTGAACACGAAGGACCGGTATGAAACGAGGGATGACGCGCTCTATTTCTCGCGCTGCGCCGAGCAGACGCGGCGGAACAAGGCGTTGCCGGGAATCGGCGCGATGATCTGCGGCGTGTGCGTCAAGGTCTGCCCGTTCGGGAGGAAGCGGAGAACGCGATCTCCCGGTATCTGAAGCATCCGGTCACATGATCGTTCACCATGCCCGTGGCCTGCATGAAAGCATAGCAAATAGTCGTGCCCGCGAACTTGAATCCCCGCTTTTTGAGATCCCTGCTCATGGCGTCGGACCCGGGCGTGTGCGCCGGGATGTCGCTCATTTTCTTTCGCTTGTTCTGAACCTGCTTATTGCCCACAAAGCCCCAGATGTACCGCCTGAAAGATCCGAACTCCTTCTGCACCGTAAGAAATGCCTTTGCATTCGTGATTGCCGCACGGATCTTCAGCCTGTTCCGCACGATGCCGGGATCGGCCAGGAGCCGGTTGATCTTTTTTTCCGTGTACCGGGCGATCTTTTTTGCATCGAAATTATCAAACGCCTTACGGTAGCCGTCCCGCTTCTGCAGGATCGTTGACCAGCTCAAACCCGCCTGCGCGCCTTCGAGGATCAGAAACTCAAACAGCAGCCTGTCGTCGCGCACCGGCACGCCCCATTCCTCGTCATGATAGTTTTGTTCCAGCTCGCTTTTTTCAGCCCAGGCGCATCGTTTCATCATTTTGCTTTCTGAAGTACACGAAATGTTTCGTCATAGAGCCGCTACAAGCGAAGCAACCACATCCGGAACGAACAGTTTATGGCTCGTCCACCCATGCGATGTCGGCTCACTCCATCAGCTCTTCAAGCGTGTAAAGACGGCCTTTCTTCGCCTTGAGCGCCTTCAGGCCGGCCTTTATTTCACTCATCAGCGCTGTGTCGGCGCGGATTGCCAGCGTTTCCCTCCAGCTCTCGAACTCGTCCGGGCTTACCAGCACGGCTGCGGGCGAACCATTTTTCGTTATCACGACCTCTTCGCCTGTTGCCTGCACCGCCTCGATCAGGCCGCTCAATTTCATCTTCGCTTCGGACAGTGACAGTGTTTTCATAAAAAGCCTCTAATCTGGTCGACCAGAATTGGGACTATAATAGCGCTGCCGCATACCCCTTGTCTAGCTCCGCGTTACGACTGTCGTCATGACCGCTTCACAGCCGCCGTTATGACACCTGCGCTGATCAGCACAGCGCCGCCGATGCGGCTGAACCACCGCCGGTGTCGTGCCTGGTTCACGCTCTCCCGGAGACGGCCGGCAAAGACCGCGTAGATCGTCGCGTTAATCATCGCAAGAACCAGAAACGTCACGCCGAGAATAAGCAATTGAGGAAGCACGGGCTCTGCCGGGGATACAAACTGCGGGAGAAAGGCCACAAAAAAGGCGATGCTCTTCGGATTGAGCGATGTAATGACAAAGAGATCAAGAAACAGGGATCTTCGCCCGGATGTTCTCTCCGGATTGGGTGATTCCGCCTCCGCGCTGCCCGATCGCCAGAGCTTCACACCCAGATACACGAGGTACACCGCGCCCGCGAGTTTCAGGACGCTGAACAGAGCAGCCGATGCAGCGAGCAGCGCTCCGAGTCCAAGCAGAGAGCAGCTCAGAGCCGTGAAATCTCCGAGTGTCACTCCCGCAACCAGCGGGAGCACGGCTTTGCGGCCGTGCGCCAGGGAGTGGCTGATCACCGCGAGGATGGTAGGACCGGGGATGACCAGGATGATGCCTGCTGCCGCAGTAAATGCCAGCCATGTCTGGAAAGTCATCACTCCACCGCCATTGCTATGTGCATCATTTTCATAAGGTCCTTCTTTGACCCTGGCAGGAACTGTATGAATAGAGAACTAACCCCCGCAACCTTATATGCGTAGTTTAGTAATCGAAACAGAGCCCGAATAAAATAATGACACGTAGGACACTACATCCACGAGGTTAGTTCGATGTTAATCTAACCTTCATAAGAGCAATATCCTTCACTACGAAAAAGCTGAGATGTAGGGTAGAACAAAGTTAAACACAACGATTTTAAATCTGTCGGGTTTCGCATTGCTCTACCCGACCGGCAGAACTGCAAAACTATTCTTTTGCACCATGATCTTGCAGCAACTGCTGCATCTCATTTCGGCGATTGATTTTTGCGAAGGTAAGTGGTGTCTTGCCATCTCTCGACTTAATATTGATATCGGCACCATACTTGATTAGAGTTTCAACAACTAAGCGATAATTCCTTATTACCGCGGAGACGAGAGCTGGATGCCCATTTTTATCGCTCGGTATTATATTTGGATTAGCACCCTTTTTTAGCAGACTTTCAACAATACGTGCATGGCCTTCTTGTGCTGCTAAAATTATAGCGGTCTGAGAATAACTATTAGTCGCATTCGGATCTACGCCCTTGCTCAGCAGAAGGTCAACCGCATCGGCGCGACCGTTGGCAGCTGCAATCATTAACGGTGTCCAGTTTCGTTGTGGTTCAAGGCAAACCGGACCTGAACACCATTGGCTCTCGGCCTCATGATTTATATCGGCACCTCTCCTAATCAGTAATTCGAGGGTTTTCACTTGTCCTTCACGAGCCGCCCTAAATAAGGCTGTTTGCATTCGACATCCTGTCTCGTCAATATTAACATTAGTATCGAGTAAAATACTTACAATTTCCGAATATCCGTTTCCAGCAGCTGTTATCAGTGGTGTATCTCCACATCTGTTCCCTAATTTCGGGTTTGCTCCTTTTGATAGTAGGGCTTTCACACTATCACTGTTGTTGCAATAGCCAGCGAGCAGATTTAGTGGCGTCGACTTGAAATCTTCGTTCTGAACATTCGGGTCCGCACCATTTTCTAAAAGTAAGGCAATAATTTCTGGATGGCACTTACACGCAGCTATTGTTAGAGCAGTGTCCTTTGAATTTGTCCGTTGATTAACTTCCGCACCAGCCTTGATTAAGGTTCGAGCCATGTCTAGGTTGCCGCTTTTAGCAGCAATAACAAGCGCAGATTCGCCAGATGAATTCACCGCATTAATATTTACCCCATCACGTATCAGTTGCTTAGTTGCCATGAGGTCCCCGGTTTGAGCTGCTTTAATGAGAGGGCTAGAACAGCCGCAAATCACCATCGTTGGCATCAGTAATCCAAAAAATAATTTAATAATTGATCTCATATTTTCCCTCTTTTATTTAAAGTGTGTGAAATAGCTATCTGCTTGCATGCACACAAATCCATGGGCGGTTGAGCACCATAATCTGAAAATATTAATAGTTATTATGAAATATTATTGCGCATAATTCAATCTGAAAAAAACCATCCTGACAAAAGCGGTTACACAGTATACGAACCATTTTCCTTGACACCAGCCACAATATCAGGTATATCTTACATGTCTGATTTATCTGATAATGCTGAATATAGGGGAGAGACGATGACGACCAAGGCCAAGGAGCGGATTCCTGTAAAGGGCCCGTTCGGGAAAGCGAACGGCTGCTGCGCGGTGGAGGCAATCGTGACGGTGGACGACCGGGGACAGATGGTCCTGCCCAAGGAGTTGCGGGCAAAGGCAGGCATCAAGGCGGGCGACAAGTTCGCGATCACGACCTGGCAGAAGGACGGCGAGGTCTGCTG
>DATHDE010000122.1:0-20461 GCA_035490495.1 Nitrospirota bacterium | reverse complement strand
TCAACGACAGCGTTTTCTTCATGATTTACTCCTCCCGAGTTGAAAAGTGCTGCGAAGCACGGCGGTGCCTGCCGTGCAACGGGCACCTCTGGCGTGATATGTTGGATGGCGACTTATTGTACACAATCGCGCAACCGATGGCAACGATTTTATCGGGTCCGGTTTCAAATTTTTTTTCGATGCCGAATGTGCGGACCTGGTCTGCCCGCTCAAGCTATTTTGGCCCGCCGCTGCCCGGCAGCTGCGCCTTGAGGTACTCCCGGTTCAGTTTTGCAATGAATTTTACCTTGATCCCTTTCGGGCATACGGATTCGCACTCATAGTGGTTGCTGCAGTTGCCGAAACCGAGCCTCAACATCTCCTCGGTCATCACGCAGACGCGGCGGGCGGCCTCGATCCGGCCCTGCGGCAGGGCAGCAAGGTGGGATACTTTCGCTGCCGTGAACAGCATCGCGGATCCGTTCGGGCATGCTGCAACGCAGGCGCCGCAGCCGATGCACTCGGCCGCGTCCATGGCCGTGTCCGCATCGTGTTTGGGGATCAGGATCGCGTTGCCGTCCGGTACGCCGCCGGTGTGGACCGAGATGTACCCCCCGGACTGGATGATCCTGTCGAACGCGCCCCGGTCCACAACGAGGTCCCTCAGCACCGGGAACGCACGCGACCGGAAGGGTTCGATGTAGATCGTGTCCCCGTCCTTGAAGTGCCGCATATGAAGCTGGCAGACGGTGGTCTTTTTCTGCGGGCCGTGGGGCGTCCCGTTCACGACCTGGCCGCACATGCCGCAGATGCCCTCGCGGCAGTCGCTGTCAAAGGCAATGGGTTCTTTCCCGTTCTTGATCAGCCTTTCGTTCACGACGTCGAGCATTTCCAGAAAGGACATGTCCGGGCTGATGTCCCTGGCTTCGTAGTTTTCCACCCTGCCCGGATCATCGGAGTTGTTCTGGCGCCAGACGTAAAGAGTCAGATTCATGATAAATCCTTTTTAGACAGGATAACGGGATCAACAGGATAGAAAATCGATTGCATCAGATACTTGATGCGAGATTAGATTTTATCCTGGTATCCTGTCAGCCTTGTGGTTATTTATAGCTCCTCACCGCCAGGTGCGCGTGCTCGAACACGAGCGGCTCCTTGCGGAGTTCCGGTTCTGCGCCCGCGCCCTTGTACCCCCAGGCGGATACATAGCAAAAGTGTTCGTCGTCCCGCACGGCCTCCCCCTCCGGGGTTTGATGCTCGGTACGGAAGTGGGCGCCGCAGGATTCGTCGCGCTGAAGCGCATCGATGGTCAGAAGTTCGGCGAATTCGAGGAAGTCGGCCACGCGGCCCGCCTTTTCAAGCTCGCGGTTGAGCTGCTCGCCGCTGCCGGTCACGATCACGTTTTCATGGAACTCGGCGCGGATCTTCGGTATGGTCCGGAGCGCTTCCTTCAGACTGGCGTCGCTCCGGGACATTCCTACGTTGTTCCACATGAGCTGCCCGAGTTCGCGGTGGAACTCGTGCACCGTTTTCCTTCCCTTGAGGGAGAGGAGTTTCTTTACGGACGCTTCCACGTCATCGCGGGATTTCCTGAATTCGGCATGATCCGCTGCTGCTGCGCCGGGCTTCGTACCCGCAAGGTAGTTTGCGACGGTGTAGGGGATAATGAAATAACCGTCCGCAAGACCCTGCATGAGCGCGCTGGCGCCCAGGCGGTTCGCGCCGTGGTCCGAGAAGTTCGCCTCGCCCAGCACGAAAAGGCCGCGGATATTGCTTTCGAGGTTGTAGTCCACCCAGAGACCGCCCATGGTGTAGTGGGGGGCGGGGTAGATGCGCATGGGCTGCTTGTAGGCGTCCTCGGCAGTGATGCGCTCGTACATCTCAAACAGGTTGCCGTAGCGTTCGCGGATGGTGTCCTCTCCCAGGCGGTTGATGGAGTCGGCGAAATCAAGGTAGACGCCCCGCCCGCCCGGGCCCACGCCGCGGCCCTCATCGCAGACTTCCTTGGCGGCGCGGGACGTAACGTCGCGCGCCGCAAGGTTGCCGAAGGAGGGGTACTTGCGTTCGAGGTAATAATCGCGCTCGGACTCGGGAATGTCTCCCGGCGCGCGCGTATCGCCCTTTTTCTTCGGCACCCAGACGCGGCCGTCATTGCGGAGTGATTCGGACATGAGCGTGAGCTTGGACTGATGGTCTCCCGTCACCGGGATGCAGGTGGGGTGGATCTGGGTGTAGCAGGGGTTGGCGAACAAGGCCCCTTTCCTGTAAGCACGGTACGTGGCCGTCACATTGCTGCCGATCGCGTTCGTGGACAGAAAAAAGACGTTCGCATACCCCCCCGTGCAGAGGCAGACCGCGTCCGCGGCATGGGACTCGATCCTTCCGGTCACGAGATCACGCGTCGTGATGCCCTTTGCCTCCCCGTTGATGAGGACGAGATCGAGCATCTCGGTGCGCGGATGGAGCCGGACCGTGCCCTCCTTCACCTGGCGGGAAAGCGCGCTGTACGCGCCGAGCAGGAGCTGCTGACCGGTCTGGCCGCGCGCATAAAAGGTGCGCGAGACCTGCGCCCCGCCGAATGAACGCGTGGCGAGATAGCCTGCGTAGTCGCGGGCAAAGGGCACGCCCTGGGCGACGCACTGGTCAATGATGTTCGCGGAGATCTGGGCGAGCCGGTAGACATTCGACTCGCGGGAGCGGAAATCGCCGCCCTTGATCGTGTCGTAGAACAGGCGCTCGATGCTGTCGCCGTCATTGGGATAGTTCTTGGCCGCATTGATGCCGCCCTGGGCCGAAATGCTGTGTGCGCGGCGCGGGGAGTCCTGGAAGCAGAATGCTTCGACATTATAGCCCAGCTCGCCGAGCGAGGCAGCCGCTGACGCGCCGGCGAGCCCCGTGCCTACGACGATGATGCGGTACTTCCGCTTGTTCGCCGGGTTCACGAGCTTCATCTCGGAACGCCGCCTGTCCCATTTTTCGTGCAGGGGGCCGGTGGGGATTCTGCCGTCGAGGTCCATGATAGCAAGCTCCAAGTTCTGCATCCGAAGTTCAAATCAACGACAACAATGACACGTAACCGCCGAGACGCGGAGCATCAGAGAACAACCTTACACTGGTCACTCTGCGTGCTCAGAGGTTCTGCGGTTTTACATCCGGTTTTTGTGATCGTCACGCACCGCAGACGCCATTTATTTCAACATGACTTGAATGTTGGGTAGTGTTTATTATCTTCATCCTGTAAATATTCCCATCACGATGGAAACCGGTATTGCGCAGTACCAGAAAAACAGCGCGATTGCTGCGGCATTTCCCGATTGTCTGATGACCGGCAGCGTACGATCGTTCGTCCAGCCCCAGGTCTGAATCGAGCTTTGCATGCCGTGGAACAGGTGCAGGCCCAGCGCCGCGAGCGATACGACGTAGATACCGGAAACGCCGATGTCCTGGAAACTCCGTACCACCATCATGATCATGTCCGGCCTGCCGAACCCGTCCTTGTGCGATGCGGCGGCGATCGCCGGGTTCGTAATCTGGGCCGTGAACTGGAGGAGGTGGTACATAAGAAAAGCCGCGATCACGACGCCGGTCCAGATCTGGTATCTGCCCGCGAACGTGGCCTGACGATACTTCACGATCGTGTGCGCTTTCGGTTTTGCAGCGCTGTTTTCGAGCGACAGGACCACGCCGTACCAGATATGCAGAACGAATGCCAGGAACAGGACGAGTCTGCCGCCCCAGACGACCACGGGCAGGGAATGGAGAAATACAGCATAGGCGTTGAGTGTATGGAAGAAAATGGATGAATTGCCGGAGATATGAAAGAGGATGAAGAGCACAAGGAACTGGCCGGTGATGGCCATGATGATTTTTCTGCCGATGCTGGATGTGGGAAGCAGCATTCTGGTATACCTCTAGCTTGATTTTTCCTGGATCCCGCCCTCAGTCATGGGTTTCGGGTCGAGCAGTCTGTCCAGTTCCGCGCGCGACAGATCAGTCATCTCTGCGGCAACATCCTTCAGAGAGCGTCCTTCGGCATAGGCCTTCTTCGCCAGCTGCGCCGCCTTGTCATACCCGATCACGGGGTTGAGCGCGGTGACGAGAATGGGATTCTTGTCCACCAGCGCGGCGATGCGCTTCCTGTCCACCGTGAACCCGGCGATCGCCTTGTCCGCGAGGAGGCGTGAGGCGCTGGCGAGCAGTGTAATTGACTGGAGCAGATTGTGGGCGATCGCAGGCAGCATGACATTCAGCTGGAAGTTCCCCTGCTGGTTGCAGATGGCGATGGTCGTGTCGTTCCCCGTAACCTGGGCGGAGACCATCATCATCATCTCGCACATGACCGGATTCACCTTGCCGGGCATGATGCTCGAACCCGGCTGCAGCGAGGGGAGGGCGATCTCGCCGAGACCGGCGATGGGGCCGCTGTTCATCCAGCGCAGGTCGTTCGCCATTTTCATAAAAGAAGAGGCGGTGGTTTTCAGCTGGCCCGACAGCTCGACAGCCGCGTCCATTGTCGCCTGCGCGGCAAAGTGGTTGTCCGCTTCCGCGAAGGGGAGGTTCGTTTTCCCCGCGAGCCGCTGGGCAACGAGTTTGCCGAATTCCCGGGGAGTATTGATGCCCGTGCCGACGGCCGTGCCGCCGACAGCGAGCTTTGCGAGACGCGGCAGCGTCGATTCGATGCGCTCGATCGCCTGCTGCACCTGGAACGCCCAGCCGCTGATTTCCTGGCTCAGCAGTACGGGCATGGCGTCCATCAGATGGGTGCGGCCCGTCTTGACGATATCCTCATTACGGAATTCCGCCTCACGTTTCCCGAGCGCTTCGTGAAGGCGCCGCAGGGCGGGCAGGAGCGATTCCGCCGTTGCGAGGTACGCGCTGACGTGAACGGCTGCGGGGATGATGTCGTTGGACGACTGCCCCATGTTCACCTGGTTGTTGGGATGCACGGGTTTGTCGGGCGTTCCGAGGATCTGTGTCGCCCGGCGCGCGATGACCTCGTTGGCGTTCATGTTCGTTGACGTGCCTGAGCCGGTCTGGAAGATATCAAGGGGGAAATGATCGTCCCAGGTTCCTTCGGCTGCTTCGAGGGATGCCTCGAAGATCGCCTGGGCGATCTTCGCATCAAGGAGCCCCAGGCCGGCATTGACTTCAGCGGCGGTGGCCTTGATCAGACAGAGCGCCCGTATGAATACGCGGGGAAAGCGTATGCCGCTGACGGGAAAATTTTCGACCGCCCGCTGCGTCTGGGCGCCGTAGAGTGCGTTGGCGGGGACTTTTATTTCTCCGAGGGAGTCTTTTTCAATGCGGGAATCCTGCATCATGAATCGCCAGATCGCTTTCTCTCGAATTAATAATGCTGAACGGGCCGGCATGCGCCGGTGACCGCCGACCGCGAATAAACGGGCTGAAAAAACAGATCAGATTATACCTGTTTTGAAATCGATTTGCACGAAAATTTTGCGTCAAAGAGGAGAGATTTTCCCCGATTAGTTCCCGGGAGAGCTGAGCAATTCCGGCACGCAGGCCACAGTTGACCCTGGGGGCAATTGAATCTATAATAAGCATCAGGTGAGAAAGGAGATTTATCCATGAGCAACATCAGTACACCCGGCTTCAGCTGCAGCCCGAGCTACAGCATAACCATTCGCGTCGAGATCGAGAACCGGATCGGGATGTTCGCCAAGATTGCGACAGCCATATCGAGCGCGGGCGGAGACCTGGGATCCGTGGACATCGTGCGCGTGGAGAAGGGCAAGATCATCCGCGACATCACCGCGAACGCCCGGAATGCGGAGCACGAGAGAGCAATCGTCAAGGCCATCAAGACCATCGCCGGCGTGAAGGTCCTGCGCGTGGCAGACCGCACGTTTACGGCCCACGAAGGCGGCAAGATCGAGATCCACAACAAGCTGCCGGTCAGGGACAGAAACGACCTGTCCAAGGTCTACACCCCCGGCGTGGCGCGGGTCTGCATGGACATCCACGACCACCCCGAACACGCCTACCGCTACACGATCAAGGGCAACTCCGTGGCCGTTGTCTCGGACGGGACAGCAGTCCTGGGGCTGGGCAACATCGGCCACTACGCTGCGCTTCCGGTCATGGAAGGCAAGGCCATGATCTTCAAGGAGTTCGGCGGCATCGACGCCATTCCCATCGTGCTCGCCACCACGGACGTGGACGAGATCGTCATGACGGTCAAGAACATAGCGCCCGCCTTCGGGGGCATCAACCTCGAGGACTTCTCCGCACCCCACTGTTTTGAGGTGGAAAAACGGCTGAGGAAGATACTCGACATCCCCGTATTCCACGACGACCAGCACGGCACGGCGGTCGTGGCGCTGTCGGCGCTCATCAACGTTTCACGGCTCCTCAAGCGCGACATGAAGAAGTTCAAGGTCGTGGTCGTGGGCGCGGGCGCGGCAGGCAGCGCGGTTACGCGGATGATGCTTACTTCAGGGGTAAAGGACATCACCGTATGCGACCGGAGCGGAGCCCTGTATCCCGGCAGGAAAGGCATGGACCAGGCAAAGCGCGACCTCGCCAAGATCACGAACCCCCGCAGGCTCAAAGGCAGCATTGCCGATGTGATGCGGGGTGCGGACGTGTTCGTCGGCCTGTCCGCGCCGAACGTCATCAGTATGGACGATGTGCGGCGGATGGCCAGGGATCCCATCGTGTTCGCGCTGGCGAACCCGGATCCAGAGATATCGCCCGAGGAGGCCCAGGGGATTGTGCGTGTGATTGCCACGGGCCGGTCGGACTACCCGAACCAGATCAACAACATGCTGGGGTTCCCGGGCATTTTCCGCGGTCTGCTGGATGTGCGGGCGCGGGGGGTGAACGAGGAGATAAAGCTCGCCGCGGCCAAGGCAATAGCAGGCTGCATCGAGACCAGCGAGCTGCATGAAGACTACATTATTCCGAGCCCCTTTGACCGCTCCGTGCCCGCCGCGGTTGCCGCCGCTGTGGCGGAGACGGCGAAGAAGACGGGACTCACGAAATAGGAGCAGGGGGCCGGTAGCCGGTAGCCAGTAGTCAGGGATGAAATCCGATTCCGTCCATTGCCGGCTACGGGCTACGGGACCCTGGTCCCAGGTTGATACTATGCATCGCAACCATGAACGTCTCCACCGCGACGAAAAGGATCTTCGCAGCCTCGGCATGACCGAACTGCAGACGATCTATTCCGAACTCGGACTGACGAGGGAAGAGCTCGAGCTTCTGTCGGTTCCGCGCAGATCCTTTACCGTCAGTTTTCCCGTCAAGATGACCACGGGCAGGCCGCAGATGTTCACCGGCTACCGCGTCCAGTACAACGATGCACGCGGACCGGCCAAAGGCGGGATACGGTTCCACCCTGAAATGGACGCCGAGCATGCCGGCGAGCTTGCGTTTCTCATGGCGCTCAAGTGCGCTGTCGTGAATATTCCCTTCGGCGGCGCCAAGGGGGGCGTGGCGGTCAACCCCATGGAGCTTTCGCGCCGCGATCTCGAACTCGTCACCCGCGGGTACATCAGGGCCATTGCGGACTACATCGGTCCGTTCAAGGACATTCCCGCGCCCGATGTATATACGGATGAGCAGATCATGGCATGGATCCTCGACGAGTACGAGCGCATCAAGCGCGAGCATGTTCCCGCCGTGGTCACGGGCAAGCCGCCGGATCTGGGCGGCATCACGGCGCGGCGGTACTCCACGGCGCTGGGCGGCATCCACGTCCTCGAACGCGCGTTGCAGGAGCGCGGCGGGGATCTTCGCGGCCTGCGCGTTGCAGTGCAGGGATTCGGCAACGTGGGGGAAAATACGGCGCGCCTGCTTGCCGAACGGGGCTCTGCGGTCGTTGCCGTGAGCGATGTCAACGGCGGCCTCCTGCATCCGGGAGGGCTTGATATCGCAGCGCTGCGGGATCATAAGAAAGAAACAGGGTCGCTGTCAGGATACCCCGGCGCGCGGGCCATCACCAATGCCGAACTGCTCGCAGCGGACTGCGATGTGCTCATTCCCGCCGCGCTTTCGAACCAGCTCGACGCGCAGAACGCGAATGACGTCAAAGCGAAAATTGTCCTTGAACTGGCGAACGCGCCCGTGACCGCTGCTGCGGATGACGTTCTTTTCAGCCGCGGCGTTCTGCTGATCCCCGACATCCTGGCAAACGCCGGCGGCGTGGTCGTGAGCTACTTCGAATGGAGCCAGAACCTGACGGGCGACCGGTGGCCGGAAGAACGCGTGCTTGCTCGGTTGAAGCAGGTCATGACGACGGCGTTCGACGACGTTTACGGCCGCTGCCGCGAGCCGCGCTGCAGGATGCGGAAAGGCGCGTACGAACTTGCAGTAAAGCGGATTCTCCAGGCGGAGCGGTTGAGGGGGAATCTTTAGCCGAGGATCACCGGGGAGCTTGCTGCACCAGAGCGGAGCAG
Source organism: Nitrospirota bacterium (assembly GCA_035490495.1). Lineage (GTDB taxonomy): Bacteria > Nitrospirota > UBA9217 > UBA9217 > UBA9217 > JAJYKN01. The sequence continues at coordinate 12,062 of DATHDE010000122.1, read as the reverse complement.
TAAAGTTGACAGGATAACAGAGTTCCTCAGGGCGAGGCCCTGCTATCCTGTCGTGAGGAGAAGCATTTCACGAGTGATATGCTTCTCCGTAGGGGGCAGGGGATCACTTCTTGTCAGACAGGGCCGATGATTTCCGATTGTTCTTCTTTCCGGTCAGATACGCTTCTGCAGGCCTCCAGGTGAAGGCAGCTTCTCTTCCAGCAAGTCCCGCATACACAGCGTATGCAACTGCGCCTGCCATGGTAAAAGGCAGGGAAACGATATAGAACAAGCCGACGAACGGCGCTGATACGATCCTTCCCAGTTGCTTCACGGCCGCAGGCACGCCGCTGCGCTTGAAATGTGCAAGATCATCCCTTCCGGCTTCCCTGATCGCGTGGAACGGCCTGGGCTTGAGCACCTCCCAGACAAGAAGATATCCGGCGATCAAGACGAGGGAAAGCAGGTACTCGACTCCCTTCACATGGGTTATGAAATCGAACATCGTATTCATGGTCACATCCTCCTTCTGTTTTAGGTTGAGTAGATTTTCTCCAGTTTCCGGGCAACGTTTTTCTTAAGGATTGCCCGTGCCGCCATAAGCCGTCTAACGGGTGTCCGGTTTTCCGTTCGCATCGCCTGCATTGCCTTTCTTCTTGTTCTTGCCGCCCAGATAGGACTCGGCAGGCCTCCAGTCGAAATAAATGATATGCCTGCCGAGGCCGAGCGCGCTGGCCGCGATCCGCTGCAGCAGAAGCCCCAGAAACGCAGCCACTCCCGTAACGGGCATGGCAATGATATACACGAGCCCCAGGATCGGACCTGCAACAAGGATTGCCCCTGAGGAAGCTTTCAAATATTTTGTGCTGCTGTCACCCGGCAGGACGCCTTCCTTGTCCAGATCGACCCGGTATCCGGTCGTGATGTCCCAGTACGTGCCGCCTGCAACTGTCTGTCCTCCGCTCTGAGTAAACATGGTGAATACCTCCTGTCGGTGCGAATCGATTTCATCTTGATTGTTGAGAAAATCTTACCAAACGAGCGGCGCCCGGTAAATCCTCAGAAGTTCCTATGGGGGAGGGAAATACTTCTGAGAGGGAGGGGGAAGCTTGTAGGAGGGCGGCAAGGGGGAGTGAACAGGCAGCACGGATATGCAGCTTCCGTCGAGAGGACAACCTGCCCGCAGCGAGGCGAATGCGGCAGGAGGCCCCTGATTTTATTGCATAAATTGCTTTGCTTCTTTTTCCCATAAATTTTGTTTGTTCCTCTTGACCGCGTCACCTCAATTCTGTATTATTCCAGGTACCGCAGCACATCAGTTTCCGGAAGTTCGCAGGATCGCCATGAGTCATGACCAATCCATATTCGCACCCCGTCGCAGTTCCAACGAGCGCATCAGGCCGACACAGGAATCACTGGATATTTTTCTGGCGCATACGGAGAAGGTGTGCGGCCGGGAACTGCATCTGAGCGACGTTTCGGAGTTCCGCAGGATGCTCAAGGTGTCTGCCGGAACCGCGGAGAAAACAGCGAAGAGTGCGCTGGACCTCGGTGCCTTGATGCATATGGGGGTTCTGGGCAAGTCCGGCTACCTGAGCGCGGAGCTGCCCAGGGCAGTGGAGGAGTTCAAATACCACCTGGAAGCGCTTCATGCTCTTGATTTTCGAAGCCCCATGACCCTTCTCAAGTCCCTTGAACTGGAAATGAGCAGGCTCAATGTCAACAAGGCGCGCGATCTGATCCTGATGGTCAAATTCCAGGAAATGATCGCCGGACAGAAAAAGATCCGGTCGGGCCTCATGCGACGCTATCTCCAGATTGCCACGGAACTGTTCGACATCGCCCTGTATGTCCGGGGCAACCTGATCAGGATCGAAGAACGGTGCGAGGCCGCCATGTCCATGCTTGCGACGTTCGAGATCGGACGGGAGAAGGAGCAGCAGCTGCTTGACGAGATCAAGAACAAATTAAAGGCCCAGCTGAAGGCCGGCTTGAGCCGCGGGCTGGTTTCGAAAGTGCGTCTCGCGAGCGCACGCAGCGAATATACCGCCCTTACGCAGGAGATCGCGCAGTGTGTGCGCGCGGATACCGCGACCCTGCGCGGTTTGTACCAGAAGCTCGGAAACCGCATGAAGAAGGCGACACAGGAAATCGACAACCTGCTTCGAGAGATCGAAAACAAGAAAAGCGGCACTGTCAAGGAAAACCGCGGGCTGTTCCGGCTGGTGGGAGACGAACTCGTATTGCTTCTGTCGATCCGCGGCTTTGAAGCCGGTTCGGTCTATATATCGCAGGAAACGACGCATCATTCTCTCCTTGAGGCAGTTCGGAAGCGGATGGTTGGTCACCTGCTCGATGCGGTCACCAGGGGACGCAGAGGCCGGGCCGACCGCCGCTCCCGTCCCGACCGGCGCACGTCCGCAGCCGCACGCTACAAGGGGCCGGAGAGAAGAAGCGGCACGTCCCGGCGTTCCAGCGCCGGCCGCAGGCGGCAGGAAAACCACAACCACGCATCAACGACCGCCCAGAAACCCCTGGTGCATATCTTGTGAAAACGAAGAAGAACCTCATCATCGTCGGTGACCGCGTACTCGTCAATCCTGACGAACTCATGGACAAAACCACCTCCGGCCTGTACCTGCCGCCGTCGGTCAAGGAAAAAGAAAAGGTGCTCGGCGGTCATGTGGTAAAAGTGGGGCCCGGATACGCTATTCCCGATTCAACACCCGACGAGTCCTGGCAATCAGGCAGGAAGGAAGTCAAGTATATTCCGCTCCAGGCGGCGGAAGGGGATTACGCCATTTTCCTGAAGGATGCCGCCATGGAGATCGAGTTCGAGGAAAAGAAGTACCTCATCGTCCCCCATTCGGCGATCCTGGCGCTGGTTCGCACCGAGCTTTTAGAGGAGACTGAACCGGCCTGAGCCTACTGGTTCGTGGAGAGAAGATCTGCGGAAGACACCGGTATCGCGGGCAGCGCCTCGGCCATGAGGGCATCGGACAAATCCCACACATAGCGTCTGCATTCGGGGCAGAGCTCCCATACGAGCGAACGGGGTGATTCCGTGATCACGCTCGCCCCGCAGTTCGGGCAGACCACCCTGAATTTCGTTACACGGCGCACTCTGTCATGCCTGTCGATGCTGCCGTGATGTTTGATTTTCGGGATCGCTTTCATGTTTTTTCTCCGCCTCCTGCTGTATATATTCATCGGTTATTCCCAAAAAGAACTTTAGTTTTTTTTCAGGCCGGCCGGTCAGACCGGGGCAAATGCAATACTTTTGTCCCGCGGCACGCATGCTGACCGCGGAGCCGTTGACACCGACTAATTCCAAGGTAAACTCAGAATGAGGTTTGTATTTGTCTCATTGTGCCGGAGGATCGGAATGAACAAGCGTTGCTTTGCTGCATATATTGTGCTGATGGCCGTTGCAGCGCTCCTGGGTGCTCCCGGACAGGCAGCGGCTGCAAACGGGAATGTGCTGCGCGCCACGCTCGCGAACGGCATGCGCGTCGTGATCGTGGAGAATGCGCTCGCACCCGTTGTGACAACGGAGATGAATTATCTTGTCGGATCGAACGAGGCGCCCGACGGTTTCCCGGGCATGGCCCACGCGCAGGAGCACATGATGTTCCGCGGCAGCCCCGGCCTGACGGCGGCGCAGCTTTCGAACATCACCGCGCTCATGGGCGGTGAATTCAACGCGGACACGCAGCAGACGGTGACGCAGTACTTTTTCACGGTTCCCAAGGAAGCGCTCGACATTGCATTGAACATAGAGGCCGCGCGCATGCGCGCAGTGCTCGACACGCAGGAGCTGTGGGCTCTTGAACGCGGAGCAATCGAGCAGGAGGTTGCCCAGGATCTCTCGAGCCCGGATTACATTCTCTTTACACGGATACTCGAATATCTATTCGCGGGCACTCCGTACGCCCACGATGCCCTTGGAACGCGGGAGTCCTTTCAAAAAACCACGGGCGCCATGCTGAAGCGGTTTCACGATGACTGGTACGCGCCGAACAACGCCGTCCTGGTCATCGCCGGCGATGTAGACCCGCGGGCAGCGCTGGCCAAGGTCAGGGAGCTGTTCGAACCGGTTCCCCGGCGCGTCCTGCCCCGCCGGCCGGCGGTCGGCCTGCAGCCCGTCAAGCCGCCCGCGGCCCCGCTGGAGCTTGAAACAGACATGCCCTACGGCCTTGCGGTGGTCGCATACCGTCTCCCAGGGTCGGACGATCCGGACTTTGCCGCCGGACAGATCCTTGCCGACGTTCTCGACAGCAGGCGGGGAGACCTGTACGCGCTCGTGCCCCGGGGCAAGGCGCTGTTCACCGGATTCGAAGGAGGAGCGCTGCCGAAGGCATCCTACGGGTATGCCGTTGCCGCGTTCCCGCCGGGAAGCGACGGCGCGGGCCTCCTGGCCGACCTCAAGAAGATCATGGATGCATACATGAAGAACGGCGTGCCCGCGGACCTGGTCGAAGCATCGAAGCGCCACGAGACAGCGGATGCGGAGTTCGCCATGAATTCCGTGGAGGGGCTTGCTTCGGTCTGGTCGCAGGCGGTCGCGGTGGAAGGAAGGAGTTCGCCGGAGGACGACGTTTCCGCGATCAGGCGGGTAACCGTGGAAGATGTGAACCGCGCGGCCCGGAAGTACCTGCGGCCCGAAACCGCGGTTGCGGCCGTGCTGACACCGAAACCGTCGGGAAAGGCCGTTGCCGCGAAAGGCTTCGGCGGCAAGGAGTCCTTCGCCCCGAACGATGCAAAGCCCGTGGAACTGCCCGCATGGGCGAGCACGGCCAAAAATCTGCCCCCGGTGCCCCGCTCCCGCGTGCAGCCTGTCGTATCGACGCTTTCCAACGGCATAACCCTGATCGTGCAGCCCGAAAACGTGAGCTCCACGGTCACCGTGATCGGCCAGGTAAAGAACAACGACGACCTCGAGGAGCCCGCGGGGAAGGAAGGCGTGTCCGATCTCCTGAGCAGCCTGTTCTCCTACGGGACCGTGTCGTTCGACCGGATCGCATTCCAGAAGGCGCAGGACGACATCGCGGCCGATATCGGCGCAGGCACGTCATTTTCCCTGAAGGTTCTTGCCGGCAATTTCGACCGCGGCATGGAGCTCCTGTCGGACAACCTGCTCCGGCCGGCCCTGCCCCCGGCCGCATTCGACGTGGCGCGATCCGAACTCGCGGGTTCACTCAAGGGGCAGGTTCAGAGCCCGGCCTATCTTTCCCGCCGCGCGCTCCGCGAGGCGCTGTATCCGCGGCACGACCCCATCCTGCGCGACGCCCTGCCCGAGACGGTGGAGAAGCTGACGCTCGAAGACGTCAAATCCTATTACGCGAAGGCGTTCCGGCCCGATATGACGACGATCGTGATCATCGGCAGCATGAACCCCGACGCAGCACGCAGGACGGTCGAGAAATATTTCGGCGCCTGGAAGGCATCGGGGCCGAAGCCTCCCACGGATCTTCCCGCCGTACCGCCGAACAAACCGTCGGCGTCCACCGTGCCGGACACAAGCCGCGTGCAGGACGAAGTGACGCTCGCCCAGACCGTGGGCGTGACGAGGAACGACCCCGATTACTACAAGCTGCAGCTGGGCAACCATGTGCTGTCCGGCGCTTTTTATGCCACGCGCCTTTACCGCGACCTGCGGGAGAACGCGGGCCTTGTCTACAGCGTTGAATCGTTCATCGAGGCCAGAAAGAACCGCTCCCTCTTCGGCGTCGTATATGCCTGCGATCCGCCGAACGTTGGCAAGGCGCGCGATCTCGTGCTGAAAAACCTCCGCAGGATGCAGACGGCGCCCGTCACGGACGAGGAACTGCGGCTCGCCAAGACGCTGCTCGTCCGGAGGGTCACGCTCGCCGAGGCGAGCATTGACGGCATTGCCGGCGCGCTGCTGAGCCGCTCCCTTGAAGATCTGCCGCTCGACGAGCCCGTGCTCGCGGCGCGGCAGTACCTGGGCATCTCTGCGGAGGAGGTGCGCCAGGCCTTTGCAAAGTGGATCCGGCCCGATGATTTCGTGCAGGTGGCCGTCGGCCCTTCGCCGGACTAGTTCGTGAGCGCCAGAAGTTCTGCCTTGTCCTGATATTCCGTCGGAGTTTCCCGCCCTTCCTTCACTTGGGCTGTTCAGCGTGCTACACTTATTTATAGGAGAGAGGCAGGAGCAACCGCATCTCTCCATTTTCACGTGAAATGTATCCGAAAAGGTGTGTTTCCCATGAGACAAAGCCTTACGCATAAAATCCTGCAGGCCCATCTTGTTGAGGGCGCGCTCGTTCCGGGAACGGAGATCGGCATAAGGATCGACCATACGCTGCTCCAGGACGCGACAGGAACGCTCGCCATGCTCGAGTTCGAGGCACTGGGCCTGGCTGCGGTCCGGGCGGAGCTCTCGGCGCAATACGTGGACCACAACCTGCTCCAGACGGACAACAAGAACGCGGACGACCATAAATTCCTCCAGACCGCGGCAGCGCACTTCGGCCTGCATTTCAGCATGCCCGGCAACGGCGTGTCCCACCAGGTGCATATGGAGCGTTTCGGCGCTCCCGGAAAGACGCTTCTGGGCTCGGACAGCCACACCCCGGGCGCAGCAGGCGTCTCCATGCTCGGCATCGGCGCCGGCGGACTCGATGTGGCGCTTGCCATGGCCGGTTTTCCTTATCATCTTCCGTGCCCCCGGGTCCTCGGCGTGAAACTCACGGGAAAGCTGCCGGACTGGGTGAGCGCCAAGGACGTTATCCTTGAAATGCTGCGACGGTACAATGTGAAGGGCTGCGTGGGGAAGATCATCGAGTACTACGGCCCCGGCGTTGCGACCCTCTCCGCAACGGACCGCGAGACCATCGGCAACATGGGCACGGAGACGGGCGCCACGACATCGCTGTTCCCGTCCGACGAGCGCACGCGCGAATACCTCGCCGCGCAGGGACGGGGGGATGCCTGGACCCCGCTGTCCGCTGACGAGGATGCGGAATACGACGAGTACGCTGAAATCGACCTGGGAAAGCTGGAGCCGCTCATTGCCAAACCATCGTCACCGGACAATGTCGTGCCCGTACGCGAGATCGCGGGGCTCAAAGTGGATCAGGCCATCGTGGGCAGCAGCGTGAACTCCTCGTTCCGCGACCTTATGGTGTCGGCCCGGATGCTTGAAGGCAGGCGCGTTCATCCCGACACGTCGTTCCACGTCAATCCGGGGAGCAGACAGGTGCTGGAGAACGTGTATCACGCGGGCGGACTGCTCGCGTTCCTCACGTCGGGCGCGCGCGTGCACGAACCGGGGTGCCAGGGCTGCATCGGGATGGGGCAGGCGCCGGGCACGAACGAAGTGAGCCTGCGCACGTTCCCGCGCAATTTCCCGGGGAGAAGCGGGACCAAGGACGACAAGGTCTACCTCTGTTCCCCCGAGACGGCGACGGCAGCAGCGTTAAAGGGTGTTGTCACGGATCCGCGGGATCTGGCCCGGGAGATGGCATATCCCCGCATCGAAGACCCGGCGCAGTATCGCGTCGACGAACAATCGCTCGTGTTCCCGTCGGAGGAATTGAAAAGAACGGCAATCGTTCGCGGGCCGAACATCAAACCGCTGCCTGAACTTGCGCCCCTGCCGGCCACCCTGTCCGCGGAAATAGTGCTGAAAGTGGGGGACAACATCTCCACGGACGCGATCATGCCCGCGGGCAACCGGGTGCTGCCCCTGCGGTCGAACATCGAGGCGATCAGCAGTTTTGTTTTTTCCCAGATCGATCCCGCGTTCGCGGACAACTGCAGGGCGCGCGGCGACGTGGTCGTCGTGGGGGGAGAGAATTACGGCCAGGGGTCCAGCCGCGAGCATGCGGCCCTGGCGCCCCGCTATCTCGGCGTGCGGGCCAAGATCGCGAAAAGCTTTGCGCGCATCCACAAGTCGAACCTGTGCAACTTCGGCATCGTGCCGCTCACCTTCAAGGATCCGGCGGACTACGACCGGATCGAAAAAGGCGCGCGCGTGACGATGCCCGACATCAGGATGCGGATAGAGCGGGGGGACCGGGAGATCCCCGTTGAGATCGACGGCCGGGCGGTCACGACGGTCCTCGACGTGTCCGCGCGGCAGCGAAAACACCTGCTGGCGGGCGGGACGTTGAATTTTGTGAAGAAGGAACTGACGGCAAAAACATAAACAGGATCAGTCACGGGGGCTGGGCCGCACGCGGCACTAGGCATCAGGCCGCGTGTCCTGCGGAGCAGAACCCGCGGTGAACCGATAAGCGGAGGTTGCATTATGGCGACCGTGCATGCTATAAAAGAACGAAAGGAAGTAACCGGCATGGCAGATGCGGAGAACATGAAAAACATCGGTTTGCGGGGCGTCAAGGTGGCGGACACGAAGATCTCCGACGTGGACGGCGCGAATGGGGTCCTGATCTACCGCGGATACCGGATCGAGGAACTGGCCGCGAAATCCACGTTCGAAGAGACCGCGTATCTTTTACTCTACGGCGACCTTCCCGCGGAAGACCAGCTTGCGGATTTCAAAGAACTGCTCGGGGAGGCGCGGCAGCTGCCGTCGTTCGTATTCGACAGCCTCCGGCGGCTTCCGAAAACAGCCGCGCCCATGGACGTGCTGCAGGCGGCCGTCCCGATTCTCGCCGCGGCAGACACCGAGCTTGCATCCGAGACGCGGGAGGCAAACCTCCACAAGGCGATCCGCCTCATCGCGCGCTTCTCCATGATCGTGGCAGGCTGGGACCGGATCCGGAAAGGACACGACCCGCTCCCCGCGGATGAGTCGCTGTCCCATGCCGCGGATTTCCTGCGGCAGCTCAAGGGCGCCGATCCCGATCCCGAGACAGCCAAGGACCTCGATACGGCGCTGGTGCTTCACGCGGACCATTCCTTCAACGCGTCGACCTTCGCGTGCCGCGAGGTCGCTTCGACGCAGGCGCACATGTACGCGGCCGTTGCAGCCGGCGTCGGCGCGCTCTCCGGAGCGCTCCACGGCGGGGCCAACGCTGAAGTCATGAAGATGCTGATGGGGCTGGAGCACGAGAAGGACGTGCCGGGGTGGGTGAAGCGGCAGCTCGATGAAGGGCGCAAGATCATGGGCATGGGGCACGCCGTGTACAAGACCACGGATCCGCGCGCGCAGTTTCTGAAGGAGATGGGCAGGCGGCTCGGCAGGAAACTCGGGCAGGAGCAGTGGCACCGGATGCTGACGGACATCGAAACAACCGCGGTTGCCGACCTCGAGAAGCGCGGCAAGACCACGATCAAGCCGAACGTGGATTTCTACAGCGCGCCCGTGTATCACCTCATGGGCATCCCGCACGATCTCATGACACCGCTCTTTGCCGTATCGCGGATCGCGGGGTGGACCGCGCACATCATCGAGGAAAAATTCGCCGACGCGCAGGAGAAGCCGGCATTGTACCGCCCGTCGTCGGACTATACCGGCAACTACTGCGGCAAGACAGGATGCGTGTATGTGCCTGTCGAGAAACGTGATCATTGAGCAAGTTCCTTTCCACTCTATTTGCGAACCTCGGAGGAGCAATGGTGACGAAAAGAGCCCATGGAACGGCAAAGAAGACAGCAAAAAAAACGGGGAGCAGCCGCCCGCAACGGAAAGCATCCCCCCGGAAAGGGGTGAAGACCATGAAAGTGCAATCCCTAGCAACGTTCAAGAAACAGAAACGGACCATCCAGTCCGTGAATCCCTATACCGAGATGGTCATAAAGGAATTCGAGCTTCTGGACCGGAGCAAGGTCGACCGGCAGGTTGAGGTGTCGCGCAAGACATTCTCCAACTGGCGCGGCATGCCTGTGGCGGAGCGCGTGAAATACATCAAACGTCTGGCGGATACGCTCCGGGCCGAGAAGCGGACGTACGCGGAGATCATGACCCGGGAAATGGGCAAACCGATCAAGGAGGCAATCGCGGAGGTTGAGAAGTGCGCGTGGCTGTGCGATTACTACGCCGAGCATGCCGAGGCGTTCCTGCGACCCGAAGAGGTGAAGACCGAGGCGAAAAAAAGCTACATCATGTTCCAGCCCCTCGGAGTCGTGCTCGCGATCATGCCGTGGAATTTTCCCTTCTGGCAGGCATTCCGGTTCGGCATCCCCGCGGTCGCGGCGGGCAACGTCGTGCTGCTGAAGCACGCGTCCAACGTGCCCGGGTCCGCGCTGGCCATTGAAGAAGCCTTCCGGAAGGCGGGCTTCCCGGACAACGTGTTCAAGACGCTCATCATCGACGCGGGAGAGGCGCTGCGGCTGATTGACGAGGACCTTGTGGATGCGGTCTCGCTCACGGGCAGCAACAAGGCGGGCGAGGAAGTGGGCGCGCACGCGGGCGGAAAGGTGAAGAAACTCGTGCTCGAACTGGGCGGATCCGACGCATTCGTCGTGCTCGATGATGCGGATGTCGAAAAGGCGGGCAGGACAGCCGCGAATGCGCGCGTTATCAACGGAGGCCAGAGCTGTATTGCGGCAAAACGGTTCATTGTCATGGATTCCGTGGCCGCAAGGTTCAAGAAGCATTTTATCGACCGCCTGAAGGAGCTGAAGATCGGCGATCCCCTGGATGAGAGCACGGACATCGGGCCTGTCGCCCGGAAGGACATCCTCGATTCCCTGAAAGTGCAGCTCAGGGACGCATCCGCCAAGGGCGCGGAAATCATACAGGTTGACCAGCCGAACAAAAAGGGCCTTTTTTTCGCGCCCGCTGTCGTGTATAATCCGAAGCCGAATACGAAGGTTCTGACCGAGGAGGTCTTCGGCCCCATCGCGCCGATCGTCGTCGTGAAGGATGAGAACGAGGCGGTCCGCGTCGCAAACGACACGGAGTACGGGCTCGGTGCAGCAGTGTGGAGCAGGAACACGGACCGGGCTGAACGGGTTGCTTCGATGCTGGAGGCCGGCGCCATTGCCATCAATGACAGCGTGAAGTCGGATCCGCGCCTGCCCTTCGGCGGCGTGAAGAAGTCCGGCATCGGCAGGGAGCTTTCACACTACGGGTTGAAGGAGTTCGTGAACATCAAGTCGGTGGTTGTGAAGGAATAGAGATAAAAATTTTGGGTCTTCTCCTGCAAGAGCGGATAAGTTACATGCTTTTGCTCTCTTTTTCACCTTTCTTGCGTGCCCAAGAAAGGTGACCAAAGAAGGGCACCCGGCGAAAATCCTTAACAGCAGGCTCGGTCGTCCTCAGTACATTTCGGAAACAGCCTGCATTCGCGCTTCGCACTCATAAGCGCTGGCTGCAGGCTCGACGAATCGAAGGCCTCGGACATCCGAAATGTTTAACCCTCGTCCTCGGTCGCCTGCTTAGATTTCCGCAGGGGAGTTAAAACCAACCGCGCACGTTTCTGCAGCGTCCCTATGAAATTTCTAGGGACCCGTCTCAGCCAAAGGCAGCTTTTCGAAGGGCGTGCATAAGAAAGGACCAGCGTGAAGGCTTCGGATCTGTTCGTACGGCAGCTCGAGGAAGAAGGCGTTGAGTATATTTTCGGGTTGCCCGGGGAGGAGAACCTCGACTTCCTCGAATCCCTGCGCACGTCCAAGATCAAGCTGATCGTAACGCGCCACGAACAGACCGCCGCGTTCATGGCCGCAACCTACGGCAGGCTCACGGGCAAGGCTGGCGTGTGCTTCTCCACGCTCGGCCCCGGTGCGACGAACCTCGTCACGGGCGTGGCGCACGCGCAGCTTATCGGTGCGCCGTTTGTTTCCCTTTCAGGCCAGAAGGCGCTCCGGGGCAACCGGCAGGCCCGGTTCCAGCTTGTGGACATCGTGAGCCTCATGCGGCCCATCACCAAAGACTCCGTATCCATCATCGATCCCGGCATGATCCCGACCATTGTCCGCAATGCTTTCAAACTCAGTCAGGCGGAGCGGCCGGGCGCAGTTCACCTGGAGCTTCCCGAGGATGTTGCAGAGATGCAGACCGACGCCCGGGTGCAGGATTGCGGCGACGTGCGCAGGCCGGCACCCGACGACAAAGCGCTTCAGCGCGCCGCGCGCCTGATCAACGATGCTGCGCATCCCCTCATTATCCTGTCAGCCGGAGCAAACCGCCACCTGATCACGCGGAGCCTGAC
>DATHDE010000121.1:0-3672 GCA_035490495.1 Nitrospirota bacterium | reverse complement strand
ATGTGCAGGCGCCTGCGCTGCCAAGGGCTGAAGCCTGATGGAGCCTGTTCACATCCATATTCCGTACCCCAAATTAGCCGACTATCTCCCCCTCCTCAAACAGCGACGTTATGATCTCGAGATATACCTGTCTGCGGCTGTGCTTGATCAGGTGGAGAAGCGTGATTTGGAAGAGCTTTTGGAGCGACTGGACTGGAAGCCGCAGCTGACACTTCACGCGCCGTTTATGGACCTGAACCCCGGCGCGGTTGACTCCATGGTGCGCTCGGTAACACAGGTGCGGTTCCGGCAGCTGCTCAACGCGGCGGCTATTTTTAAGCCGCGTGCTGCGGTTTTTCATGCGGCCTATGACCGCTGGCGGTACGCCGGAAGAACCGATGTCTGGCTCGAAAACAGCGTGGCCACCTGGACCCAGGTCATGGAGACGGCTGCAAAAACAGGCCTTCGCGTGGCGGTGGAGAACGTGTTCGATGAGCAGCCCGACGCGCTGCGCTTGTTGATTGAGAAGATCAACAGCCCCGATTTCGGATTCTGCTTCGACACAGGACACTGCAATCTTTTTTCACGGGTGCCGCTGGCGCGTTGGTTTGAGGCCCTGGGGAAGCATCTTATCGAGGTGCATCTGCACGATAACGACGGCACGTCGGATGCCCATTGGGCAATGGGCCGGGGGTCCGTGGATTTTGAGGCATTTTTCTCGCTCCTGCACGCCCATGCGCCCAAGCCGGTTTATACGATTGAAGCCCACGACGCGGCGGATATCGAAGCGAGTTTGTCGCGGGTAAAAAATTTCATGGCCGCGCAGGAGCGCGCATCGTGTTCCTCATGAGCATGCGCCGGGCGTTCTTGGCAGACTATGGATTCAGGAGGGTCGGGGCTTTGACGACTTCACCCGTTGTTCGGGAAAAATACGGCATGAAGAAAACTTCCCTTCTTTTTGTGCTTGTCTTCCTGATCGTGCAGTCTGCTGCCTGTGCCTCCTCAACGTCGCATCTGCCGGACAAGGCGTTCGGTCATCCGAAGGATTATGACGAAAAGCAGGCCGAAGCATACTACCATTTCATGGTCGGCAGCATGCTGGAACAGGAAGGGTCATTCGACGAGGCGCAGAGCGAGTACGAACAGGCATACCGGCTTGACAGCTCGTCTGCCGAGATTGCTCTCGCGCTTGCGGCGGGAGCGGCGCGGAAAGGACGGCTCGACGACGCCATCCACTTTGCCGAGCGCGCTGCAGAGATCGATCCGTCAAAAACTCAGGCGCTCATGATGCTGGCCAGCATTTATGCGAGTCAGAAGCAGTATGATGGGGCAGTCGCCGCATACCGCAAAGTGATCGCTGTCGATCCAAAGAAAGAAGAGGCCTATATTTATCTCGGATCGCTGCTCGCCCAGCTCAAGCGTTATGACGACTCCATAGACGTGTTCCGGTCGCTCGACGCCATCAATCCGGCATCCCTGATGTCCCCCTACTATCTGGGCCGCATCTACCTGGAGCGCCAGATGTACGACGAGGCGATAAAACAATTCAGGCGCATTATCGCACTGCGCAACGACTTCGAACCTGCTTATACGAGCCTGGGGCTTATTTATGAAATGACGGACAGGATCCCGGAGGCGATAGCGGAGTACAACAAAGCCCTGAAGCTGAATCCCCACAACATAGAAATTTCTCAGCACCTGGGACAGCTGTATATTCAGCAGAATGAACTCGATGCAGCCCTCCAGCAGTTTAAAGATGTTGTCGCTGCGGACCCGCAGAATTACGATGCCATGGTGAAGATCGGCCTTATTTACGCTGAGCAGAAAAAGTATGCTGACGCGGCCGACGTGTTCAGGTCCGTAGTCAAGGCCATGCCCGGAGACCTGAAAGTCATGCGTTACCTTGCTTCCACGCTGGTCGCTGCGGAGCAATACGACGAGGCGCTGGCTGCATATAAGGAAATTCTGACCGTAGCCCCGGGCGACTCGGATTCTGTCCTGCAACTCGCTTACATCTACACGCAGTTGAACAAGACGGCGGAAGCTGTTCCGTTTCTGGAAAAGGCGGTTGCTGACCAGCCCGGAAAAGCCGAACTGTACCTGTACCTGGCCAACGCATACATCGAAATTGAAAAGTACGAGAAAGCTGTGAAGACGCTGAACCGCGGCATCGCCGTCGCGCCGGACCGCGACGATCTGCAGTTTACCCTTGCGGTCGCGTACGAAAAGATGGGTAAGCGCGATGATATGATCGACGCCCTCAAAAAAGCCATCTCCATCAAGCCGGATAATGCCGATGCCCTGAACTACCTCGGATATTCATATGCCGAGGAGGGAGAACGCCTCGATGAGGCAATATCGCTTATCAAGCGTGCACTTGCGGTCAAGCCGGACAATGGCTACATTCTCGACAGCCTCGCTTGGGCCTACTACCAAAAAGGCCTTTTCAAGGAAGCGCTGGACGCGATGAAGCGCGCGGTCGTGAATGTCTCCGAAGATCCGATTATGCGGGAGCATTTCGGCGACATCTACCTGAAACTGTCTGACAAACCCAAGGCGAAGGAACAGTGGCTCAAGTCCCTCGAGCTGGACCCGAAGAATGAAAAGCTCAGGAACAAATTCAAGCAAACGGGATTCGGGAACCCTGATGACCTTCTGAAAAATGGAAAATCACCCCGGAAAGGCAAGAAATAACATCCGCGCGCTGATTCTGCTGGCCGTCCTTTTTCCGCTGCTTTCTTGCATGCCGAAAAAAACAGAGATTCCCATGGCTGAAATGCCGGCTGGGCCTGTTCTCACAGCACTTGAACTTCGGGTCCACTCATTCAGCTCGTTGAAGGCAGTGGCAGGCGTTGAGATCCGGAAGTCCGGGCGGCCACGGTCGTTTGACACCGTCGGCATCGTGGTTGATGGACAGCGCCGGTTCCGTATGGAGGCTTTCGGTCCGCTGGGGCAGTCTCTTGCAGCGGTTGTCTGGGACGGCAGGGAAGTATCGCTTCGATTGCCGGATCAGGAGCATGTTGCTCGTCGCAGTCCGGATGCCTTAGCCCAGATTCTCGGTGAGGGCGTAGACCCGGCGGAGTTTTGTGCCGTTCTGGCGGGCAGCTTTCCAGCCGCCGCTTTAACGGCTCATTCCCGGCTGCTTTGCGCCGGGAACGGCGACTGTGTCCTGGTGCTGGATGAGGGGAAGACAATGCGAAAGATCAGGCTGTATTCCCCGCTCACGCCGAAGTCAGATGGACCGAGGATTCGGTCTTACGAACTGATCCGGTCGGGGGAAACAGCATTTCTGGCACGCTTCGAAGACATGGCGGAAATTTCGCACTACCCCATTCCTCTTCAGATCATCATTGAAAATACGAAAAAGAACATCCGGATTTCCATTCGGTACAGCGATGTGGACATGAACGTACCTGTGCACGATGATGCATTCAGTCTGCCCGATGAAGAAGCGCCGTCGAAAGGGCAGTGAACCGGTCCGCGCATGATAAGTCTCCGCTCCGCGGGCTCGTTTGTCGGGGAACGCCAACAACAAAAGGATTGCGATGAAGAGCATCGTGCTTCAATCGCCGGCCAAGATCAATCTTTGCCTTTCGGTGCTGGCAAGACGGCCGGACGGATATCACGAGGTGGAGATGATCATGCAGATGGTGGGGCTGTATGATGAAGTCTCCGTGTCTCTCGGGGGGGAAG